>JAUTXN010000256.1 GCA_030838045.1 Acidimicrobiaceae bacterium | reverse complement strand
CCCCGACCACCGATTTCGGTGACGAGTTCCTGCCTGACGATGCCCTCGTCGATGTGCAGTCCGAAGAGGCGGCGGTCCACACCAAAGAGGTGCTGGACCGTTTGGAGCGCGAGTTGGTCGGCCTCGTCCCGGTCAAGCAGCGAATCCGGGAGATCGGTGACCTGCTCCTGGTAGATCGGCTGCGGCGCCGATTCGGCATCGAGTCGACCCGACCGACGCTGCACATGTCCTTCACGGGCAGCCCCGGGACAGGTAAGACGACCGTCGCGTTGCGGATGGCCGAGCTGCTGCACCGGCTGGGGTACCTGCAGAAGGGCCACCTGGTCAGCGTCACCCGGGACGACCTGGTGGGCCAGTACATCGGCCACACTGCGCCCAAGACCAAGGAAGTGCTCAAGCGGGCCATGGGCGGCGTGCTGTTCATCGACGAGGCCTACTACCTGTACCGCCAGGAGAACGAGCGGGACTACGGACAGGAGACCATCGAGATTCTGCTGCAGCTCATGGAGAGCCAGCGGGAGAACCTGGTCGTCATCCTGGCCGGTTACAAGGACCGGATGGACCAGTTCTTCCAGTCCAATCCCGGTATGGGCTCCCGGATCGCCCATCACATCAACTTCCCGGACTACTCCCTCGACGAGCTGCTCGAGATCGCCCTCCTGATGCTGACCGAGCAGCACTACGAGTTCTCGCCCGACGCCGAGAAGGCGTTCCGCGACTACTTGGAACTGCGCATGCAGCAGCCTCGCTTCGCCAACGCCCGCAGCGTCCGCAACGCCCTCGAGCGGGCCCGCCTCCGCCAAGCGGCCCGCATCGTGGCCAACCCGGACCGCAAGCTCAGCAAAGCGGACCTGATGCGCCTCGAGCCTGAGGACATCCTGCAGAGCCGGGTGTTCGACGTCGACGAGACCGGTGCGGACGCTTCGAAGCCAGCCGAACCCAACTGGGAGACTTGATCGCCGCCTGATCCGCCTGATCCGCCTGATCCGTCTTGGCCCTACTTGACACTGGCCCTTGGGGGAAGTACGAAGGGTGGAGGTGGGGAGAAGCTGACTCAGGCGATGGATCATCAGGTAGCAACGTCGGATTGGTCATCACACCAGTCCCGGTTCGAGTTCGCCCCGCCGCGCCATTTTCTCCTTCCCGCGCTGCTCTTGCTGGTCTCCGAGAAGCCGGGATACGGCTACAGCCTGGTCAAGGACCTACAGGATCTGCGCTTTGGCCAGGTCGAGCGCGCCGCGGTGTACCGGGCCCTCGCCCAGCTCGAGCGCGACGGACTGGTTGCGGGATGGGATGAACGGGCCAAGGCCGGTCAGGCCCGCAAGGTCTACGGCATCACCGAAACCGGTGCTCGAGTCCTGCGGGCGTGGATGGGCGTGGTCAAAGAGGAACGGGACTGCCTGGACCGTGTGCTTCACCGCTACCAGGCGACCGGTACCGCAGACGCCGCCTTGGCCCAAGTCGAAGGAGTCTGGCAGGCCGCGCTGGGCCACGCCTGGTCGCCGGTGTCGTCCACCTGCGCCTCGGGCCGCAGGCAGGCCGTGAGCGACGCGGCCGCCGCTCCGACCAGCCTCCAGATGCCTGTCCGTGATGCCGTGACGAGCCGGTTGGGCGCCGGGCCCGCTTCGGCTCCTGGCACGGGCCGGCCCCATCCTCCGAATGGCGCCAACCGCGCCACCGGCGCACCGGCCACCGGCGCCACCGGGGCAAAGGTCCCCAATGGTTCTTCGGTCGCGGTGACCACGATCAAGTCGGTGCCGCCGTCGCTGCACAACACCGCGGTCGAGGAACCAGTTCCCGAGCTCGAGGTGACACGGCGCCGCTTCCGCGTTGTCCCAGACCGTTCGGTCGTGCTGATCGAAGCCCGCTCGACCGTCGGTCCCATCCGGTTCGGAGCCATGGGCCTGACGGGCAACATCGAGGTCGACATGCGGGGCGACGAGATCTCCTGTGATTCTTGCCCGACGGCGAACCTCGTCGTTGCGGTCGACGAGCTGAGGTCGGGCAATGGCCTCTACGATGCCGAACTCCTCCGCCGGATCGACGCCCGTAGGTTCCCCCGAGTTGCGCTCAACCTCCAAGGATGTACCCCGATCGGCACCGGTGACCGGTACCGGTTGGCGGCAGAGGTGACCTTTCACGGAGTCACCCGACCACTGCGGGGCACGGTGGGGGTGAAACTTCTCTCAGAACGCAAGCTGGTCGTCACCGGCGACCATGCTCTCGACGTCCGTGATTTTCAGCTTCCGTCACCAACGGTGCTGATGCTGCGGATTTACCCCGACGTTCGAGTCAACCTGCACGTCGAGGCCGAACTCGAAGACTGAGCCCCTGCGGCGGGTCTTCGAGAGGAGGTACGAACGATGGAAATGCTTCTTGCCTTTGCCGTGGGTTTCGTCCTGGGCGGAAAGGGAGGAAGCCGGGACCGCCACGACGTCGTCGATTCGTTCGGGGCAATCCGGGATTCCGAAGAGGTGGCCGCGGTCATGATGGTGGCTCGTTCGCACGTAGGCCGGACGTTGCGGGAGGTCGCCGACATGGTTGACGGCAGCCGGAGTGAAGCAGCCGCGACACCAGACTTGGTTGACCGGGTCCGCCAGCTCGTCGAGCGCTGACGCGGACGGTCGCACGACGTGTCGTGAGCCGGTGACACGCCCCTGAAGGCCTTTGTGTTCATTGGATGTATCTATAGCATCATCCATTGAACACAACGCCTCTCTGCCCCTTTCACCGGCTGGTCCTGATGCCCGATGTCACGCCCACGTCGTGACTTATCGGGCCGCCACATCGGGGCTGTCCACCTAGCCACAGGCCTGGAACCGGTTGTCGTCCGGAAGTGATAGTCTATACAAAGTAGTTTGCTAATCAAAGTGATTTGCTCGCAGGAGGTTGGATGTGGTTGATATCGGTTCGGGAAGCGATCCGCGCCTCATGGTCGACGTCGAGGGCTTTTCTCCGGAGAAGTCGTTGGCGGTCATCGAGGCGCAGCACCTGGAGGCGATTCGCAGCTTGAGGGTCGACCCGGTGCCCATCCTCGGGATGTGGGGCCTGGCATGGTTGGGTGGCTTCGGCGCCTTCTACCTGGCGTCGCCCGATGGGCCGGGACCGTACCTGGCGACGTGGGCCGCCGGATTGGTGCTCGGCGTGCTCTTCGCCGCCGCCGTGGCGGTGTCGGTCCAGCAGGGCGTGTGGCGCAGCCGCGGTGTCGAAGGACCATCACGCCAGGTTGGTGCCATGTACGGCTGGAGCTGGCCGTTGGCCTTCGCCGGGCTTTACGGCGTCAACCTCGGGCTCATCCACCAGGGACTTCCGACGGGTGTGGCGCCACTGTTGTGGTCCGGCAGTTCACTGCTGGTTGTCGGACTGTTGTATCTGGCAGGCGGCATGATTTGGACGGACCGGGTGCAGTACGGCCTCGGGGCGTGGACCCTCGTTGTCGGGGCGGCCAGCGTTTCGGCCGGCGTGCCGGGCAACTTCGCCGTCCTGTCCCTGGCAGGCGGCGGTGGGTTCCTGGTCGCCTGTGCCCTGGCGTACGCCCGGGGCGCGCGTGGCCGAGTCACAAGGGCGCAGCCGTGACGATCGAGGGCCTGCTGCCCCCCCTCGACCCTGTCATTCACGCCCAACCCCGGCTACGGGTGACCGTGGCCCTAGCGGCGCTCGACGACGGAGATCAGATCACCTTCCCCCGCCTGCAGGAGATAGTGGGCATGACTGCCGGCAACTTGTCGACCCACCTGCGCAAGCTCGAGGACGCCGGATATGTGACGGTCACCAAGACCCACCGCCACCGCACCCCGGTCACCTACCTCGCGCTGACCCGTTCCGGGCGCCGGGCCCTCGAGGACTACACCACCGCACTTCGCGCCCTTCTCGCGACCCCCGAACCCCTACTGCGTCTGGAGGATTCACCATGAGCACAACTTCCGCGACCGCCACCCGCCTACTCGCCGCCGAGCCGCGAACCGACGGCCTGCGCCGCGATGAGCTTCGAGGCGTCTCGGCAGGCGTCCGTGTCGGAGCCGTCATGGGCCTGGCATGGGCCGCATCGGCCCTGGGACCATTGAGCCCGGCCGTCGCGGTGCCCGTGGCCGTCGCTGGCGTCGCCATCTTCGCGGTGCTGATGGTTGGTGCTCGACGGCTGCGCCGCGTCTCTGTCGCGATGCCCCAGTCAGCGCCCGCGGATGTCGATCTGGGCAGGGTGCGGCGCCACTTCACCCTCGTCGTCGCGGCCGAGTGCGCGGTCATTGCCGCCGCCGCCACGATCCTCGCCGTCTCCGATCACACGCAATGGACCCCCGCGGTCATCTGCGCCACAGTCGGCCTCCACTTCGTGCCCCTGGCCAGACTGTTCAGGGTTCCGCTGTACTACGCCACCGCAGTGGCACTCTGCCTCGTGGCGGTGACCACCATGATCCTCGGCGCCGCCAGTGCGCCCGCTGCGATTTGGCAGTTGCTTCCTGGGCTCGGCGCCGCATTGGTATTGTGGGCGACCAGCGCCGGGTTGCTGGTCACCACCCCTGCTCAGTAGCTGCGCGGATCGCCTCGCCCTCGCCGCGGACTTCGCGAATCGCGATTGGGGGTCCTGGTCGCCGGTGCTCTCATCCAAGGGCGACGCCGACGCATCGGTACCGGAGAGGCAGACTCGGTCAAGCTGAATGATCTCATCTGCGAGGCCCGACAGCCCGACAGCCCGACAACCCCGACAGAGGAGTCAGTGGTCGCATGAAGTTGCGAGGTAGGCGTGCAAGTACCGACGACGCCGTCGTCGAACTCACCCGGGTCGCGTTCATTGGCGAAGCGATCGCCATCAAGCAAGACTTGGAGCGCGTCGGGATCCACGCCGCGGTATTCCAGTCCGACGCGGGCGGCTGGGCGCCGCACTATGGGATCGAACAAGGGAATCGGGTGATGGTGCTCGCCAAGGACCTCGCCCATGCGCAGCAGCTGTTATCCGACGATGGCGGCCAGTTGCCGGTCGAGGAACCGCCCTCAAGCGACCCTGTCAGGAAGCACCTCAGAACCCACGGCGACGCCTGAGCTCGAACCGTGCGTTCAGCGCACACCCTTGTAAGCAGGACATGACCGCCACGGTGGGGTTACTGCTATGAAAGGCCGCCAGTCACGCGCGGGCGAACGCCGTTAGCGGCGGCGGTCAGTGACGTCTTGGCTGATGCCGCGCAAGCCGACGACGTCGCCTGCGGAGCCGACGGTCGGTTCCGCTCGGGCGTAGACCCAACGGTGCTCGCCTCCGGGGCGGATGATGCGGTACTCGTCCTCGAACG
>JAUTXN010000237.1 GCA_030838045.1 Acidimicrobiaceae bacterium | reverse complement strand
GGCGGAGAGGTGGTCCCATCGAGGTGGCGGGCGACAGTCTCGTCCTCCCTGCTCTAGGAGCGGACGGGTCAGGCCACATGGATCCCCCGTTGGCGAAGACACATTGAACACGAAGCAGGTGCGGACCTGGAGGGGCCCGGGCGGACCTGTTTCCGGTGCAGAACCACGACATGCTCACACCGATGTTACGAAGCTCGCCTGATCACCAAAGTATCGTCGGCGCCGCCCAGTGGGGGAGGAGCCCCAGAGGTAGCCACAAAGGTAGCCACCTGGTTGAGAGCGTCCTTGGGCTGACTGCATGGAACTCGGCGGACTCAGAACGTCCTGGGCCGACGCCACGGCGTTAACCCCTTGTGGCGCAACGGTGTCACCGGCTGACTGGGGCGCACGCTGGCCCACTCCAGCGAAACGCAGCGGACTGTATGGACATGCAAGCCTATGCATGACGCGCAAGGGGTCAGAGGTTCGAGTCCTCTACGGCCCACGGACGACGGTTGTGCCCCGCTCGACCTTCAGTGCCTGGCGCACGCCGATCTCACCGGCATCAGGGTCCACGGTTTCCCATGCCAGCCCGAGCAGCTCGCTTGGGCGCAAACCGAGCATTGCCAAGTGACATAGGCTGGTTCGAGGCGATCGCCGGCCGCGGTGTGAGGTCGAGGTCGGCCTTGGCAAGCGTGTCGCGCACGGACCGGACGAGGTCATCGGTCACGTCGGGACCGGCGTAGGCACGGACGGTCCCGACTTCGACGTCAATTTGGCAGTTGGCGAGACCGCGGAGCAATCCGATCGCTATCTGGCGTGCCGCATCGTGAAGGCCAAGCGCCGCACGCCGGATGAGGTCGTCGAGCTCGGGCTGCAGCAGCTCTTCGACGATCCCGGTGGCGGCTTCATTCACGTGCACGTATCCCCGGCCGCGGACCCGGCCGGCGCGGTAGTCGAGTTGGTCGGCATCGGCTTCTCGAAGTGACCATTCGATGGCTTCGGCAACAGCTTCTGCGTCAACGGCGGCCAGTTGACTGAGCGCAAGTCATTCGGCCTCGGCCGCCAATTCTGGGTGGGCGGCGAGCAACGCACCGAGCAGGTACCCGCGTTCGCTGCTCGTGAGCCGGTCGAGGACGGGAGCGGGCATACGGCGAGCCCTGTTCACTGCTCGGGCCAGGCCCACTCCGGCGGCCGGCAGGCGGGGAATTGGGGGAGACCAAGCCAGGTCCGGTATGCCGCGTGGAGCCATCCTGCGACCGAGTCCGGTTCGAAGTGGACGTCGGCGATCGCGACCGTGCCCACATCCTCGTGGTGCCGACAGAGGGCGACGAGGCCGCGTCGCTCGTCCCCTTCCAGGTCGAAGCTGATCACCTCCACAGCCACACCGAGCACCGTCGCGGCGGCTGGGGTGACGATCTCGTCCTGGAACACTTGGAGGAACCCCGACAACTGCTCCTCCGTGTCGTTGGCGTCGACAGTGATCTGATCGATGAGCTGGGCAAGAGACTGCGCCATGGGGCACGGTACTGCGTGTGCGGCGTGGGGGCAGTCAGGGTTCTCGGAAGATCAGGTGAGTCCCCAGCCGGCGCCAGCGCACTGCCGGCCACTGGCGTTCATCAGCGTCGATGACCGTGGTCCACTCCCAGGTTGCTCGACCGTCAGGCCCGCTGAAGCTCCAAGTCATCTCGAAGATGCCAGGAGCGTTCATGACCGACTTCACCCGTAGGTTGCGAGGCCACGACGACGGGTCCCTGGTCTCGACGAACTGATCGCATGCCGTATTGAAGGAACGGGCCGCGGCGCGGAACTTCTCGCGTTCGTCTTCGGTCAATCGCTGGTAATCGGCCTTGAACGGTTCGGTCCGCTCGAACCTCACGAGTCGAGGTCGGCCAGTAGCTCCTCAACACCTTCGACGACGCTGATGCGTCCGGTGGCGACAGCGGCGTCGGCTTCGCGCTCCATCTGCTGCCAGCGCTCGGTCCAGAACCACGCCTGGTCGGCTGGCACGGCAACGTGGGGGCGCAGCACGATCTCCCCTTCTCGCTCGAAAACTTCGACCTGCGCTCCCGGCTGGTCTAAACCGAAGCGGCGCCGGATGGCGGTCGGGATGGCGATAAGCCCACGACCCTGCACGGTTACGAATGTGGGATCGGCTGCCATGAAAAACAGCATAGCAGGATGTCAGTAATACAGTGTAGCCGTAATGGGACGTGGGCGAACTGCCTAAGATCGATGATCGGGCCAAAGATGGCCACGAACAGGTTCGCATTGCTGGAAACCACCCGCCCTGACAGGCCGCTCAGGATCGTCGAAACCCCAAGGTCACGGCCTCGGGTCGGAGAGGTGGACCATGAGGTTGCGGACGTCCGCCGGAGTCGAGCAGCGTACGAGTCGCCCCTCCGGCTCGTCAGCCGCCGCGGCCTCTAGCAGGCGAGCCGCTCGTCATCGGTGAGCACCTCGACCTCAACATCCCGAGTCATAGCATGCCGCTACCGGTCCGACTGCTCGGCGTGGAGTATCTCGGCGGGTGGATAAGAGGCCGTTGCGGTCATTTGGTCGCCAGCGTTAGCACCCGGCACCGCGGCTGCGTCGGGGACGGGTGGCACGGGACCTTGGAGGCGCGGCCCCGCGGGATTCTCGGTCGCGTGCGCGTTGCTTCAGCGTGAGATTACGCAGGGGCGGGGATCATCGGCGGATCACGCACTCATCTTGGCTAGACGGCGCCGATCGGCGAGCCACGCCCGGCGCAGGCGGCGGCGCTCGACCTCCGTGGTGCCCCCCCAGATCCCGTCTTCCTGTTTGGTCTCGAACGCGAACCGAAGACAGGCGCTTCGGACTGGGCAGGCGTTGCACACTGCCTTCGCGGCGTCGATGTTTTCGAGGGCGGCGCCGCTCGTACCGGCGGGGAAGAACAGGTCTGGGGGCATGACCCGGCAGGCGGCGTCGTCCCGCCACGTCACATCGCGGCGACCGCTTGCCCGAGCGCCCGGTTGCTTGATCGTCATAAGCCCAACCTTCCGTCAACGTCGGAACATCACTGACGCTGCCGGGGTCCGGGGCAGGGGGGGCGGGTAGGCCCCGCATGGTGCGAACGCGCTTCCGGGATGGTTCTCTCGGAGCAATTAAGTTATCCGAGAGCGCCGCTTCTTAATCACGTTTCTTCGGGAAAGACCCGGAAATCCGCGCTTGACACACAGCGTTCACAGCGCTGTCATCTTTGTCGGACGCTACTTGTCCGAGCCGACCGGGCGGAGCAGCCCGGACCGGGCCGGCAGTACCTCCTCAGGCGTCGACCGCTGTCTGCTGCCAACCAGAGCATCCGTGAGCCGGTAGAACGACCCTGACGGTAGTTCCGGTCGCGGGCGAGGTGTCGTAGGTGACAGAGCCTGCGTGGGCGTCGCCCACCGCTGAGACGATCGACAGGCCCAGACCGCTGCGGGACGGGTGCACCTTGCATGCCTCGCGGCGTCAGATTTCCATTCCGGGTCCGTCGTCACGACTGCCAGAATTATTGGGTCACCAACGCTTCGGCCCGTGTGGACAACTGCGTTCGTGACGAGGTTGCTGATAGCGCGTCGAAACCCGGAGCGATCAGCGGAG
>JAUTXN010000230.1 GCA_030838045.1 Acidimicrobiaceae bacterium | reverse complement strand
GGGGGGGGGGGGGGGGGGGGGCGGGGGCGTGGGGGGCGTGGGGGCGGGGGGGGGGGTGGGGGTCGGGGGGGGGGGGCTGGGCGGCTAGGGGGTCGGCGGGGGGGGGCAGGGCGGTCGGATCAGCCGGGACGTGCCCGGGTCCTTTTTCGAGTTCATCACCCGTGCGCCGCTGCCCGACGGCTCGGGCCTCGACCTGGCGTTCGACGCCGCCAACGCCCAGCAGATCTTCGCCATGACGAGAGGCGACCGCGCCAGCCGGCGGTAGGGCCCGGTGGCATGAACGCCGACGCAACGAACGATGGGCCCGATCGCGGGTACCTTCGGTGGTATGACCACGGAGCGCCCCACGGTCCAGGAAGTCCTTGACGCCACCGCAGCCACCGAGGCAGCCATGCGACCCCAGGCCGTGCCGGTCAACATGTACGAGACCGGGGGAGCGCTCGTGATTGTGGCCCCGATGGTGGCGGTGAAGGCGGAGGACATCACCGTCGAGTTCCAGCCGGGAACACTCCGTTTCTGGGCTCGCCTGCGCAGCGCGGGGCTCCGGGACTACCTCATCCACGAGTGGGAATACGGGGGTTACGAACGCCAGATCGAGATCCCCGCCGATTTCGGTAGCTCGATCGAAGCATCGCTCAGCAATGGCCAGCTCGCGATTCGCGTCCTGCGGGGCGCACCGCTCGAGTCACAGACGGTCAAGCCCACCGGTCTTTAGCTGCCCTCGGCGCACGACCACGCGGTGGGGCGTTCGTTTTTCTGATGTTCATTTGATGCACTTGTGCTGCCCGCGAACTCTGGTCAGAATGGCCAATACCATTTGCCGGAGACGGAGGGCAGCTTGGGACGAAAATTGCTGGGTTTGTTTGTCGCGCTCATCGCGCTGACAATGATTGCCATGCTGAGCCGGCCTGCCTTCGCCACGTCGGGACTGGTGGCGCAGAACTCAGTTTCGCTCGCTCGAGGTGTCACATATGTCGCATATCTTGATTCCTCGCCAAATAATGTGATCAACGTCACACATATCTCACCGGGAGCGCAGGTGACGATCAAGGCGGTGTCAGCCGCCACTGGTGGACGGGGGAGTGCGGTGGCGTCGCCCGTAGCGCTCTGTCAACAGGTGAATGCCGTGGCGTGTATCAATGGCGATTTCTTCAATTCGCAGGGACCCGTGGGCGGCGTGCTTGTCGATGGAAAGTGGCTGAAAGCACCGACCGCGTCCCAGCAGCAATTGTGGCTGAACGCGGCCAACCGGTTCAGCATCGGCGCCCAACCGGCCCAAGCGGTGGCCAGCATCGGAGCGACCAACTATGCCATCCTCGTTCCTGGCCAGCCGATCTCGATCCCGGAGCACGACGTCTTCTCTGACGGCTCCCACGCACGGACCCTGGTGGGGTGGAATGCCGCGGGTGACCGCTACCTCGTCACGGTGCAGCAGGGGAAGGGCAGCAGCGGGATGAGCCTGGCCAAGGCCGCCGACCTGATGCGTCGACTGGGTGCCACGACCGCGGTCAACGAAGACGGCGGTGGTTCCTCTCAGATGGTGGTGACGGGCCAGCTGCGGAGCACCGTTGGGATACCGCCCCGGGCGGTCGCCAACGTCTGGGCGGTCGTGGCCAACGCCTCCCCGGTGGCCGCCGGTGCCGGATCCGCCCAGTGGGTGATCAGGCCGAATCCGCCCGCCGGCGGGTAAGCAGGCCCAGACCCGGTCGAACCGCCCTCGGCAGACGAAAAGTTCTACCGTAAAGGCAGGAGCGCATGCGTCGGGGAGAGGAGCAGGCGTGGGTGGAAAGTCGAACCGCGAAACGTATCCGAGGCCGACGGTGGTCCCCGAAGCGGGCGCCGGCCCGGTCAGGGCGGCGGCGAACGGGGGGTACGGGGATCCAGAACCTCGGCCCGAGGTCGTCACGGAGGTGCGGCCCGAGGTCGTGACCGAAGTGGCGCCGGAGGTGGTGACGGAGGTCCGGCCCGAGGTCGTGACCGAGGTACGCCCTGAAGTCGTGACCGAGGTGCGGCCCGAGATCAAGCCCGAGGTGCACCCCGAGATCAGGCCCGAGGTGCAGCCTGAGGTCAAGCCCGAGGTGCATCCGGAGATCAGGCCCGAGGTGCGGCCCGAGGTCAAGCCCGAGGTGCGCCCCGAGATCAAGCCCGAGGTGCATCCCGAGATCAGGCCCGAGGTGCGGCCCGAGATCAAGCCGGAGGTGCACCCGGAGATCAAGCCGGAGGTCATCACCGAGGTGGCACCGGAAGTGCACCCGGAGCGCAAGCCCGTGCCCGAGGTGATCACCGAGGTGGCACCGGAGGTGCACCCCGAATCAACGAGGCGGTAAACGGGGGAGTCCGAGCATGGGTCGACGACCGAGCGCCCACACTCGTGAGCCGCGCGTCACCCCGCAACGCCAGGAGCTGCTGAAGCTCCTCTCGACCGACGGGATCCTGCACCGATCCGAGACCCAGCCGGTCCTCGGACGCGACGGCACGTCGGCGCGCTGGATGCTCGACTCCCTGTCGGTCACCCTCACCCCTCGGGGGGCGGAACTCGCGGCCCGCTGCCTGCTCGCCGAGCTGGCGTCGTTCACCGGACGCCAGCTCGCGACCTACGGCCTCACCGGCGTCCCCCTGCTGCAGGGTTGCGTCCTGCACGGAGGCGGTCGCTACTCCGGGATTCTCGTGCGCAAGGAACGCAAGGCCCACGGCTCCCTGAAACTGATCGAGGGCCGCCTCGACCGCTCCGAACCGGTCGTCATCGTCGACGACTCGGTCAGCTCGGGCCTCTCCATGGCGGCGTGCGCCGACGCCCTCGAAGCGGCCGGCTTTCAGGTCGAAGGCGGTGTCTGCCTGGTCCGGTTCGACTACGCCCGGGGCGTGCGGCGGATGATCGAGCGGGGCTACCGGATGGCGTCGGTGTTCGACATCTACACCGATTTCATGGCCACCATGGCGGACGAGGAACCCATCGCGGCCAACCCGACCAAGCGCTTCGGCTCGCTGACCCCCGCCCCGCGCACGGCGCCCGACGGCATGCATCCCGCGGACCTCGCCCGGGAGGTCATCGGGGAGTACCTCGACACCCAGTCGGTCCTCGGCTCGCCCGCCCGGATGGACCGCGACTACGACTCGGCGGGGGGATGTTGGGTCAGCCTGCGCCGGCGGGGCGACGTGTACGACCGACCCGCCCGGGACGGCTTCTGGCACTTCCCCGACGAGCCCCCGGCACCGGCCGCCGACGTGGTGCTGGCGTCGGTGCTGACCGCCCGAAAGCTCATGGACCTGGGAAAAGACCCCGCCGGCATCCTGAACGACTGCGCCGTGGGGGTCACCTTCTTCTCGGGGCTCGAGGAGTGCACGGTGGGGGAGCTGGACAACGACCGTTACGGCATCGTGGTGCGCAGCCGGCCCCGGCCCTGGTCCATGGGCGGGGCGCTGCCGCGGATGCCGGGCATCTTGAACGAATGGCAGCAGTTCTCCCACGCCCGCACCACCAACGCCGGCCTCTCGCCCCTGGAGCCCTACCAGCTGTACCGCCATGACGTCGAGAAGGTGATCTCGCCCGGCGACGCCTGGCACCCGACCGGCGTGGCTCTGGCCAAACAACGGCCCTGGCATCAGCGCCGGTCGCTGCTGGCGCCGTGGGCGGGGCGGGCCCGGGCGTCGGTCCTGGAGGCGTTGGGCGCCCCGCCTGCCGTACCATCGAAGCCGGCCCGGGTCGAGCCGCCACCGGTCGACGGCCGGGCCCTGGTGTTCGTCACCGTCTACTCGCACGGCCGCCTGGCCGGTTGTATGGGCGGACCGGTGGGCGACCTGGCGGTGACCCTTCCGGCCTATGCCCGGGCCGCGGTGGCCGACAGCCGCTTCAGTCCCGTCGCCGACCACGACCGGCTGGCCGTCAGCATCTCCATCCTCTTCAACCGCCACGAGATCGGTGTCGCCGACCCGGCGTGGGTGGTCGGCCCGTTGCGCTTCGCCGAACAGGCGCTGGAGGTGAGCCAGGACCAGCGGCGGGGCCTGCTGCTGCCTTTCCTCGCCGTCATGCACGACCTGACGCCGCTGCAGTACGTGTACGAAGTCATCGACAAGGCGGGAATCACCCGGGCGCCGTACCACTGGACCCGCTACGACTGCACCACCTGGTTGGCCGACGAGACGGGGACCGAGCCGCTGGTGCACGGCCTGCCCGCCGGGCGCCCGGCGGCCTCGGAGGAGCAGCAACTGGCCCGGCTCTGGCCTCTCATGACCGGCTATGCCCGGCGGCATCACTCGGCGACGGGACCGCCCGTGGGGCGCTACGAGGTGTTCGCCAACCGGCTCCGCAGCGGGCTGGCCCCCGCCCGGCTGGCGTACGGGGCGTGGGTCGAGGCCCGGATCGGCCTGCGCCGGGAAGCGACGCAGGATCTCCGGCGGTTGCAGCGCGGTCTGACCCGGGATGGCTGGATCGACCTGGGGGAGGCACCTTCCATCTCGGAGCTGGCGTTCTTCCTGCTCACACAGCTCGAGTTGGGCCGGGCCCCTTTTCCCCGCTCCTCGGTCGCCACGGCCCTGTGGGGGCGAATTGACGGCCACGGCCGCTTCGCCACCCACCGCGACCCCGATTCGGCCCAGGACAGCTTCCAGGACTACAGCCCGGGGCAGGCTCTGCTGGCACTGGCCGAGGCGGTGGAGCGTGGTGCGTCGCCGATCGACCGGGAGGCGCTGCAACGCTGCTTGCGCTTCTACCGGATGCGCTTCGAGCACAACCACCATTGGGGCGCCGTGACGTGGCTCATCCAGGCGTTCGCCGCCTGGGGCCGGGTCGAGTCCGACCCGTCGCTGACCGCATTCGCCTACGAGATCGCCGACTGGTCGCTGCAGTTCCAGTCACGGAAATCGGGCGGTTTCCTCAACGACCACCAAACGGGCGCGCCGGGTGCCACCACGGCGCTGTACCTCGAGGGGCTGGCGGCGGCCGCCGCGGCGGCGCGCCGGGAGGGCCACGCGGCCCGAGCCCGGCGGTACCAAGCGGCGTGCGCCCGGGGGCTGCGCTTCCTCGATCAGCTGGTGTACCAGGAACGCGACCGGCCCGTGCTGCCCAACCCGGATTGGGCGACCGGCGGGCTGCGCACCTCGCCCACGGCCAGCGACGTACGCATCGACTACGTGATGCACGCCCTCGCCGCCATGCATGCGATCCGCCAGGGGGCGCCATGACCACCGGAGTCGACAAGGCGGTGGCGCTGGTGAGCATGCCGACGCTGAGCGGCAAATTCCCGTCGTTCCAGCTGGCGCTGCTGAAGCCGACCCTGGAGCGGGCCGGGTTTGCGGTGGAACCCCACTCGCTGTTCCTCCGTTTCGGCGAGCTGATCGGCTGGCGGCTCAACGACGTGCTGTCGACGGTCTATCCGTGCATGGTCGGCGAGTGGATCTGGTCGAAGGCGGCGTTCGGCGATTTCGCCGACGACCAGGAATACCTGGTCCGCTACCGGCACCAACTGGAGGAGATTGCCGCTGAGGGAGGCTGCACGGTCGGTGACCTCGTGCGGGTGCGAGAGGAAGCGACGTTCGATTTCGTCGAGCGGGCGCTGAAGGACATCGACTGGCCCACCTATTCGATGGTCGGTTTCAGTGTGGTGTTTCAGCAGATGACCGCCTCGCTGGCCATGGCCAAGGCCATCAAAAACGCCCACCCCGAACTTCCCATCCTTTTTGGCGGCGCCACGTTCGAGGACGATATCGCCTCCGAAATCCTGAAACGCAATCCGGAAGTCGATGTAGTGCATTGTGGTGACGCCGACATATCGCTGCCGGAAATGGTGCGGCGGCTTCAATCCCGGGAATCGCTTCGAGGTTTGCACGGGGTCATGTGGCGAGATGGCGACGAAATAGCGTACGAAGGGCGGGCGGCCAACCTCGAAGACCTCGACCAGACGCCGGTCCCCGATTTCGACGAGTACTTCCGGGTGCGGGCCCAGACGAATTACGATTCCTTCGAGGGGACGTCGGAGGTGATGCTGCCCATCGAGACCGCCCGGGGATGCTGGTACGGGATGAAAAACCATTGCACGTTCTGCGGCCTCAACCGGGCAGGAATGGACTTCCGGCGCAAGAACCCCGAACACGTGCTCGAAATGCTCAAGGTCTTGTCCCGCCGGTACGGCACCCGGTACTTCAACGCCATCGACAACATCATGGCCCCCGCCTACATCTCCCGACTCTTCGGCCGCCTGGCCGAGGGCCACAGCGATCTGCGGTTGCACTACGAGATCCGCCCCAACCTCAGCCGGACCCAGCTGTCGCAACTCCGGCGGGGCGGCCTGGTGTCGGTCCAGCCCGGCGTGGAGAGTTTCTCCACGCACGTACTCGACCTGATGAAGAAGTCCACCACTGCGGTGAAAAATGTCGAGCTGATCAAGTGGACGACGTATTACGGGATCACCAACCTGTACAACATCCTGTACGGCTTTCCCGGGGAGACGGAGGAGGATTACCGCCGGCAGGCTGAGGTCATCCGCCGGATCATGCACCTGCAGCCGCCGTACGCCATGGCGGTGGCCCGGCCCGACCGGGGTTCGCCCATGTTCGAGCAGCCTGGCCAACACTCGATATCGGTGCTGCGACCCTCGTCGTGTTACCGGTACATCTACCCGCCGGAGTACAACCTGCGCCGGGCCGCCTATTTCTTCGAACACGAGATCGCGGTCGACATGCCCGTGGCCGCAGTCGAGGAGTGCCGGTCACTGGTGGCCGAGTGGAAGGACCGGTGGGGCAGTGGCGCCCGCCCGTACCTCCGATCGGTGAAGTCGTGGGACTCTGTCAGCATCCACGACGGGAGGGCCTCTGGCGGCGCTCGGCACGTCCGCTTCGACGACCGTATGGCGGACCTGTACGAGTTGTGCGCCGAGTCGCAGGCCCTGGCTGACATCCACGCCCACTACGCCGACGACGGCAGTTGGATCGACGACGCCCTCGATCATTTGGTCGAGCGCGACCTGATGCTGTTCCTGGACGGCCGGTACCTCTCCCTGGCGGTACCCGACAACCCGTACCACTGAGACACGGTTCCGCAACATTGGGGCAACAAGGGTGAAATGACGCCGTTCTACGGTGTAGCCATGAGCGGACTCAGTGGGCTGAATCCGTCGCCGTCGGGGGTCTCCATCGGACTGGTCCAGCTGCAGCTGCCGACCGTCGAGACACCGGGCGACGTGGCGGCGCAGACCGAGGTGATCTGCGCCATGGTCGGCAAGGCCCGGCGCAGCTATCCCACCATGGACCTGGTGGTGTTTCCCGAGTACGCCCTCCACGGACTGTCGATGAGCACCGACCCGGCGCTGATGTGCGACCTCCATGGGCCCGAGACGGCGGCATTCGCCGAGGCCTGCCGGGACAACGGCATCTGGGGATGCTTCTCGATCATGGAGGCCAACCCCCGGGGCAACCCCTACAACAGTGGGATCATCATCGACTCCGACGGTGAGCTCCGGCTGTACTACCGCAAACTGCACCCGTGGGTCCCGGTCGAGCCCTGGTCACCCGGTGATATGGGGATACCGGTGTGCGAGGGACCGAACGGCAGCACCCTGGCCCTGATCATCTGTCACGACGGGATGTTCCCCGAGATGGCCCGGGAATGCGCCTACAAGGGCGCCGATGTCATCCTGCGGACGGCCGGCTACACCGCGCCGATCCGCCATGCCTGGCAGATCACCAATCAGGCCAACGCCTTCTGCAACCTGGCCTACACCGCCTCGGTGTGCCTGTGCGGCTCGGACGGCACGTTCGATTCGATGGGCGAGGCCATGATTGTGGGCTACGACGGCGTCCCGCTGGTCACCGGCGGCGGCCGGCCGGACGAGATGGTGGTGGGGGAGGTGCGCCCCGATCTGGTCGGCGAGGCCCGCCGGCGGTGGGGCGTCGAGAACAACCCCTACCAGTTCGGCCACCGGGGCTACGTGGCGGTCGCTGGGGGCGCGGGGGACTGCCCCTACACCTACATGGAGGACCTGGTGAAGGGTCAGTACCGCCTGCCGTGGGAGGACGACGTGGTGCACACCGACGGGACATCGTGCGGGTTCGAGCATCCGACCAGGACCTACCAGCCCGACTTCTGACCGGTCCGTACACTGGCCCCTCTGGCATCTACGGAGGGCACGGAGCGACCGACCGACGAACCGTTCGCCGGTTCCTGCCTCGTCCTCGACTTCGACGGCACGATCCTCGACACCGAGCAACCCGTCTACCAGTCGTGGGCCGAGCTGTGGGACGAGCACGGGGTGGAGTTGGTTCGTGCCCGCTGGCAAGCGGTCATCGGCACCGAAGGAGTGTTCGATCCGTGGGCCGAGCTGCAGCGTGAGGTGGGCCGGCCCCTTGATCCGTCGCTGGAAGCTCGGCGCCGGGCTCGGCGCGACGAGCTCCAGGCGGCCTACGCCCCGCGGGCGGGGGTGCTCGAATGGTTGAGCCAGGCGGACCGGCTGGGATTGCCGGTGGCGGTCGCGTCGTCGTCGCCTGCCGCGTGGGTCGAAGGCCACCTGGACCGCTTGGGCCTGGCCGATCGGTTCGCGCTGCTCGTGTGCCGCACCGACCTGATCCCGCCCAAGCCCGATCCCACGTCGTACAGAGAGGCCTGCTACCGCCTCGGTGCCAACCCGAGATGGTCGGTGGCCGTCGAGGATTCCACGCACGGCGTCGCGGCCGCCGTGACCGCGGGGCTCTTCACCGTGGCGGTACCTCACGCCTTGACGGTCGACCTCGACCTGTCGGCCGCCGACGTGCTCGTGGCGTCGCTCGACGATCTGACCTTGACCGAGGCGCTGGCGCTCGCCCGCGAACGGGCTGCGGCTGCGGCTCCGGCTCCGGCTCCGGCTCGGGCTCCGACTCGGGCTCCGGCTCGGGCTCCGGCTCGGGTTCCGGCTCGGGCCGACGAGCGGCTGTCACCGAGTCGACGACCGCCCGATCTGGTCTGATCTGAAACGCCCATAGACTCAACCCAAGCCCACCGGCCCCAGGGACCAACTGGGGAATTTCGGTGATCGACACCGGCCAATTTCAGCGATCCGCAGCAACGCTTCAGCGCCATCTGCGACATTTAGGACCGGCCGGCACGGACGCCCAACCGGAACATCTCATCCGGGCGGCCGGCGCCGTGGATCGCCTGCCTCCTCGGCCGCACGTAACGACGGTTGTAGCTGTCGACTTGTCAGGTCTCGCCCCTGCCCCTACATGTGAGTTGGAGTGCCCCGCGGATCCGATGGGATCTCGCCGACCGGCGTCAGCGGGCTCGGGTCTACGAGATCGTATTGAGCGAAGGGAATGACGACGACGTCCGCCGGTTCATCGATGTCGACCAACTCGTCGACCTGTGGGACGACCTGTGGCTGGCGCCGCACGTCCGTTATGCCTGGGCAGACCAGATCGAGCGTCTCCGCCGGGTCGCCTGGCCCCGGCGTTCGAGCACGCCGCCCAGCGTGCCGGGATGACCGTCGCCCGCATTGATGACCCTCCGGAATCGTTCGATTCGAGGTGACAGCAGCTGGCAGCGCGCAAGGGGCGCGCCGGATGACGTGGCTCACGACTCGGGGATGGTCGTTGGCTGACCACCGCTATGTTCGACGACATTGCCGTCTTTGGGGCGTAAGATGGTCATTTCACCGAGCGCATCAGAAAGTGTCCTTTTAACGACGCCTGCGATGTCGACAGACGGTCGCTCACGTAGTGGATTCGTTTGACCCGTACGACGTGAGTGTGGCCATCCCATTGCCGCCACATTCGGTGAGAAGTAGGCGTAGCTTGCCGGACGCGCTTGAGATGATGAACCTCGCCGTATTCAGGTTCGAGAGTGTCGCGAACCGCCTTGAACCGGCGGGCGTGGACCACCGATACGCGGCGGTGCTTCTACATCGAGCATTTTGTTAGCATGCCAACTACAATGGAGTATGGAAATGGAACTCTGGCGGGCGCGGGCGGCCTCTGTCTTGGCGGCAGTATCCATCGTCTCGGTTTTGGTCGGCTGCGGCGGCCACGCCGCAAAATCGGTGGCGGCCACGTCCACGTCGGTAGCCACGACAACAACCACACTGCCCCCGGCGCCGGCCGATCTGCGCACCGCCATCATCAACCAGGTACCGGGGAACTACTACGAGCAGCCAACCGGTATCGGACTCGATGGGCCGCTCGACCTCAAGAGTGCCACGTTGGCGGAGTTCGGCGACTCCACCGCCAGCGACGTTCTCCAGAAGTTCGATTTCCAGCGGGGCTACCGTCGGGCCTGGTTCATTTCCGGCAGCACCAAGGAAGTGATCATCCGCGTCCTGTTGTTCGACCCGCCCGGCGAAGCAAACTTCTTCTACAACTACGTGGTCGACCCGCTGAGCACGCTGCCCGCGGGCGAAACGGCATTCGACGTTCCTGGTATTGCAAACGCCGGCGGTGTCACCGATCGTTACCATGATTCGACCGGGTCGCGGCTGGCCCAGAACGTCGATTTGGTCCGGGGTCCGCTCTTTGTTTCGATGGTGGTCGACGCGCCCGGCACTGGGGCCACCACCGCCGAGGTGATCGCCGTGGCACAGGCGGAGGTGGCAAAATTGGCGTCTCTCGGGTATCCGTGACGATGCCCCGCCCCCGCCCATTCCTCGTGACGTGAGTGAGGCAGAACGACCGTCGCGGCCGCTGGGAGTCAGGCCTCCTTGGCCCGCACCGGCGTTCTGCCCAGCCTTCCCCATGGCGAAGTCGTGGACCTGCTTCACCCACTCGTGTCAGGGCGTCCCCTCCGACCGCGAGCAGCGGTCAGCGTGAAGGCGTGACGACCGAATGTCAGGATCAGACGTGAGATGCCGCAGGGTACTTTAGGAGCATGGATTGGAAGCTCGAACTCGTGCCCGTTCCCGTCAGCGACGTCGATGGAGCCAAAACGTTCTACGTGGAGAAGGTTGGCTTTCATGCTGACCACGATCACCAGGTCCACGAAGGCCTTCGCTTCGTGCAACTCACACCTCCCGGATCCGCATGCTCCATCGTCATGGGGACCGGCATAACCGAGATGGCGCCCGGTTCGCAGCGAGGTCTTCAGATTGTCGTCGATGACGTGGCGCTGGCCCGTCGGGAGCTGATCGCCCATGGAGTCGACGCAAGCGACGTGGATGTTCAACCGTGGGGTTCGTTCGTCACCTTTGCCGACCCCGACGGCAATACCTGGGCGCTCCAACAGCTCCCAGCGCGGTAGCCGCCACCAGGCGACCGGCGGAGCCGTCGATAGTGGGCTTCCTGCGGCCGAATTCGAGGGTACATGGCCGGCTCGGATGCGCGGTGTCCGGCCGCGCCGGCGACGATTGCAGATTGGGCGGTCGACTGCTTCCATCGGGCCGTGCCACCATGTCATACATGTTACGCTTCATGTATGACGATGCTTAGCTTCCGGGTGGACGACGAGGAAG
>JAUTXN010000203.1 GCA_030838045.1 Acidimicrobiaceae bacterium | reverse complement strand
TGCTGGCGGGGGCGGGCGGCGCCCAGCCGGTCACCGTGGTGTCGCCGGCGGGGGGCGGCCGGGCCACCGCTTCGGTGGAGACCGGCCCCGACGGCCGCCCAACGGTCGTGCGGGTGTCCGTGGCCTGTGGGGAGCCGCTGGACGAGGTCGTGCTGCGGTCCTACTGCATCGGCGCGGCCCACATGGCCCTCAGTTGGGTGTGCAGCGAAGGCATCGCGGTGGACGACGCGGGGGCGCCCCAGGACCTGACCATCCGCTCCTTCGGCATCCTGCGAGCGATCGACACCCCACCGATCGAGGTGACGATCGAGCCGTCGGTGCGGTCCGCGGTCAACGGCAGCGACGCCGTGTTCGCAGCCGTAGCCGCCGCCACCTGGATCGCCCAGGGCCGCCCGGGAGAGTGGCCAACCATGCGGGGCCAGTTCAAGTAGCCGCGTCGCCGTTGGGAGGACGCTTTTGTGCCGATTCAGCGCTATCTGCCGATTGGAGGCGCATATACAGCGCCGAATCGGCACAGTCGCTCCAATCAGCACAGAGTGGGCGTCCCCCTGAGCCTCCCCCCGTCACCAGTGGGCGAGGGCGGGCCACAGTTCGCAGCGGCTGCCCGTCTTACGGGCCGACAGATCGAGGTGCGGCTTCCGACGGAGGACCCATACCGGGCCCCACACCTCCGAGCCAACTAGGGTCTCCCGCCGGATGTCTTCTGATGCAGGTAACGCCCCGAAGCCGGTCGGCCCGTACTCGCCGATCGTGCAAGCGGGGGACTGGCTGGTGTGCAGCGGCCAGCTGGGACTGTCCGGCGGACAGCTGGTCGAAGGCCTGGCGGCCCAGGTGACCCAGGCTTTGGCCAATGCCGAGACCCTCCTGACCTCGCAGGGCGCATCCCTGACCGACGTGGTCAAAACCACCGTCTTCCTCACCGACATGGCCGACTTCGGCCCCATGAACGAGGCCTACGCCGCCGCCTTCGGCGACCATCGACCGGCTCGATCGGCCTTTGCGGTCGCGGGCCTGCCCTTAGGTGCCGTTGTCGAGATCGAGGTGTGGGCGTTTACCAATTCGGGAAGGTCTGGACTGTGATTATCGGAGCCCTCGTCCTCGCAGTCGTCATCGTTTTCGCACTACCCGTGGCGTTCCTCATGAGCGGGACTCTGGGGGCCATCACGATGGGCTACCTGTTGAAGGAGCACGCCGAGTCGACCCACCCCGACAGCGAACTCATCGAGACCAACGTTTGAGGTCTGAGCCGGGCGGCGGCCGGTCCTGACTGGCCAGGCTTGGCGCCCCGCCACGGCGGGTGAGCCGCAACGAGCGGGGTTTTTCCCCGCCTACGCCTTCAGACGCCCCAGCGGCTCTGGCCGAAGCGGTAGCCCACTGAGCGCACCGTCGAGATCAGGTTGGCGTGCTCCTCGCCCAGCTTGGCCCGCAGCCGCCGGATGTGGACGTCGACCGTCCGGGCGCCGCCGTAGTACTCGTAGCCCCACACCCGGCTGAGCAGGGTCTCGCGGGTGAACACCTTTCCGGGATGGGTGGCGAGGAACTTGAGCAGCTCGTACTCCATGTAGGTCAGGTCCAGGGGACGGCCGCCGACCGCCGCCTGATACGTCTCCAGATTGAGCACGAGGGGGCCGTACTCGACCAACTCGGGTCGGGTACCCCGGCCGGTGCGCCAGAAGAGGTGGGCCAGGCGGGCCTCGAGCTCGCGGGGGTGGAACGGCGCCAGGCAGAAGTCGTCGAAGAGATCCTCACGCAGTTCCAGCTCCGTCAGCTGGGCACCGGTTGCCAGGAGCAGCACGGGCTCGAAGGGCAGGTCCCGCTTGCGCAGCGCCCGGCAAAGCGCGAAGGCGCCCTCGGCGTCGGTGTCGGCCCCAATGATGGCGCCCGACCAGCCGTCCTCGGGTTCGAGGCGGTCGGCGGCCTCGGGCGAACCTGCGGCTTTCCACGGATAGCCGGCCAGATCCAGCGCCTGCGCCAGCGCGGGTGGAGCCGGGTCAGGGAAGATGAGCAAAGGCTCCATCGGTTTGATTGTCCGTGGTCCTACAACGAGGTCAGGTAGCGTCGCAACTCGAATGGTGTGACCTCCGCTTTGTAGTCCGCCCACTCGGCCCGTTTGTTTCGGATGAACCACTCGAAAACGTGCTCGCCGAGCGTTTCGGCCATCAGCTCGGAGTTCTCCATGGTGCGGATGGCGTCGGAGAGCGAACCGGGTAGCGACTCGATGCCCTCGGCCAGGCGCTCCTCGGTCGTGAGTGCGTACAGGTTGGCCGCCGCCTCGTGGGGCAGTTCGTACCCGCGGTCGATGCCCGCCAGGCCCGCAGCCAGCATGACCGCAAAGGCCAGGTAGGGATTGGCGGCTGAGTCGGCGGCCCGGTACTCGATGCGGGTGGACTCCTTCTTGCCCCGCTTGGTGGGGGGGACCCGGATGAGGGCAGAGCGGTTGTTGCGGGCCCAGGAGACGTAGGTGGGCGCCTCGTAGCCGACGATGAGGCGCTTGTAGGAGTTGACCCACTGGTTGGTGACGGCGGTGATCTCGTGGGCGTGATGCAGCATGCCCGCGATGAAGCGCCGGCCGATCTCGGAGAGGTGGTACTCGTCCGCCTCGTCGTGGAAGGCGTTGGTGTCGCCGTCGAACAGTGACAGGTGGGTGTGCATCCCCGACCCCTGCACGCCGGCGAGGGGTTTGGGCATGAACGTGGCGAGGACGTCCTTGGAGGCGGCGATCTCCTTGACCACCTGGCGCACCGTCATGACCGTGTCGGCCATCGTCAGGGCGTCGGTGTAGCGCAGGTCGATCTCGTGCTGGCTGGGCGCATCCTCGTGCTGGCTGTACTCGACCGGGATGCCCATGTCCTCGAGGGTGATCACGGTCCGGCGGCGCAGCTCGGTCGCCTTGTCGGCGGTGGTGAGCTCGAAGTACGACCCGTGGTCGAGCGGCTCGGGGGGTCGCGACCCGGCGTCGTCGCCCGGCTTGGGCAGGGGGAAGTAGAAGAACTCGAGCTCGGGGGCGCAGTAGAACGAGAACCCGTGCTCACGTGCTTTGACCAGCGCCCGGCGCAGCACGTGGCGGGGGTCGCCCTCGAACGGAGTCCCGTCGAGGTTGGCGATGTCGCACACCACCCGGGCGACCGGCTGGCCGTTTTCCAGGTAGGGCAGCAGCTGGAACGTCTTGGGGTCCGGGTGGGCGAGCACGTCGCTCTCCTGGACCCGGCTGAAGCCGTCGATCGCCGAGCCGTCGAAGGTCATACCCTCTTCGAGGGCGTTCTCCAGTTCCGCGGGCGTGATGCTGAACGTCTTGGCGATGCCGAGTACATCGGTGAACCAGAGTTGGATGAACCGCACGCCACGTTCTTCGACGGTGCGCAGGACGTAGTCCGCTTGGCGTTCCATGGTCCGTCTAGTCTCACACGCTGCATACGTGCTAGGACAAGCCACCACTTGGTTTCACAAGCAGTTCACAGAGACGCAACGGACTCGACACCGGCTCGGAACAAGCTCCAGACTGGCCGTTTCTTGGGAAGGGAGACACGACTGTGCAACAACGCACACCTGCGGAGGTCCTGAGCCTCGTCGAGAGCGAGGGGATCGACATCATCGACTTCCGCTTCTGCGACCTCCCCGGACTCATGCAGCACTTCTCGGTTCCGAGCCATCAGCTCACCGAGGACGGTTTCGAGGACGGGTACGGCTTCGACGGCTCGTCGATCCGGGGTTTCCAGGAGATCCAGGAGTCCGACATGCTGCTCATGCCGGACCCCAACACGGTGGTGATCGACCCGTTCCGCCAGCACAAGACACTCAACCTCAACTGCTTCGTGCGCGACCCCGTCACCGGCGAGTCGTACTCCCGGGATCCCCGGTATGTGGCCCAGAAGGCCCAGGACTACCTGGTGTCGACCGGGATCGCCGACACCGCCTACTTCGGGCCCGAGGCCGAGTTCTACATCTTCGATGATGTTCGTTTCGACCAGAACAGCCACGAGGCGTTCTACTCGGTGGACTCGGTCGAGGGCATCTGGAACTCGGGCAAGGACGAAGGGCCCAACCTGGGATTCAAGCCCCGGTACAAGGAGGGCTACTTCCCCGTTCCGCCGATGGACCACTACCAGGATCTCCGCTCCGAGATGATCATGGTGATGGAGCAGTTGGGGATCGAGATCGAGGTCCAGCACCACGAGGTCGGCACCGCCGGCCAGGCCGAGATCGACATGCGCTTCGACAAGCTTTTGATCATGGCCGACAAGCTGATGCTCTATAAGTACGTGGTCAAGAGCGTCGCCCGCAACCACGGCAAGACGGCCACGTTCATGCCCAAGCCGATCTTCCAGGACAACGGGTCGGGCATGCACGTGCACTCGTCGCTCTGGCGGGGCGGCGAGCCGCTGATGTACTCCGAGTTGGGCTACGCCGGGCTTTCGGATCTCGGCCGGTGGTACATCGGCGGGCTCCTGGCCCATGCGCCTGCGATCCTGGCGTTCGCCGCTCCGACGACCAACAGTTACAAGCGGCTGGTGCCGGGCTACGAGGCGCCGGTCAACCTGGTCTACAGCCAGCGCAACCGCTCGGCCGCGTGCCGGATCCCGCTGTACTCGAAAAGCCCCAAGGCCAAGCGGGTCGAGTTCCGCTGCCCCGACCCGTCGGCGAATCCATACTTGGCGTTCTCGGCCATCCTCATGGCCGGCTTGGATGGAGTGCAGAACAAGATCGAGCCGCCCGATCCGGTGGACAAGGACCTGTACGACCTGCCGCCCGAGGAGCTGGCCCAGGTGCCCCAGGTGCCGGGGTCACTGGAGGAGAGCCTGGCGGCGCTGGAGGCCGACAACGCGTTCTTGAAGGCCGGCGGCGTGTTCACCGACGACCTCATCGAGACGTGGCTCGCCTACAAGCGAGAGCATGAGATCGACCCGGTGCGGCTCCGCCCCCATCCTTGGGAGTTCATGCTGTACTACGACATCTAATCGTTTGGGGTGGGACCGGGGGTCGGCGCGGCGGTCGGCTGTCGGCGGTCGACTGATGGCCGTCCGCCCGTGAGTTGGGACGTGTTCGCCTTCGTGGCGCCAAAGGGCCTCCGCCGTATGGAGGATCTGCCCAAGGGGTACCAGATGCCGTCCATGGGGTCACGTGACGAGCTGATCGGAACCATTCGCCAACTTGCGCCCCAAGTCGACGAGTCCGATCCCGCCTGGCTCGTCGTTCAAGGACCGGACTACCTCGTGGAGGTCAGCCTGGGCGACGACGGAAACATCGACAGCTTCATGTTCTTCGTCCGAGGGGACCCTCCAAGTGACGCCCGGGCCGGGAGCGGGGCGGTTTCACTCATGTTGACGATCGCCGGCTCCCTCGGAGCCACCCTGTTCAACGCGTCCCAAGGCACCTTCATGACGGCCCCCTGACGAGGGCGCCCCGCCCCTGCGCAGGGCGCCGGCCCTGACGAGGGCGCCCCGCCCCTGAGCCCGGCGCCGCGGCGTCTCGGCCGCTGACCGGATTGTCCGCATACGCTCCCAGTGGCACGACGCCACCGGGACGATTGGGGAGGGCTATGGCAGACAACAAAGGACTGCTCGGCGAGTTCAAGGACTTTCTCCTCCGAGGAAACGTGGTCGAGCTCGCTATTGCCGTGATCATCGGCACGGCGTTCGGGTTGGTCGTGAACGCCCTGGTAAAGGACCTGCTGACGCCGATCGTGGCCGCCATCTTCGGAAAGCCGAACTTCTCGAACCTCAAATTCACGCTCAACCACAGCGAGTTCTTGTTCGGAGATTTCATCAACCAGGTCATCACGTTCCTGTCGGTCGCCACGGCGGTGTTCTTCGTCGTCGTGAAACCGGTCAACATGCTCGAGCAGCGCCGCCGCCACGCCCCTGAACCCGACAGCACGGACCGCCCCTGCCCGGAGTGCCTGAGCCAGATCCCCAAGGCCGCCCGGCGCTGCTCGCGCTGCACGAGCGAGGTCGCGCCGCTGGCGTGACGACGCCAGTCAGGGAGCAGGCGCCGGCGACCAGCGCAGGAACAGGTAGACCCCCTTGTCCTCGGCGAGCTGGAAACCGAGGCGCCGGTACCAACGAAGGGCCGGGTTGTTCCGTTCGACGTGGATGGTGACCGATGCGCCCCGGGCCCCGGCCGAGTCCATCACCTGCCCGAGCAGCCGGGTCCCCACTCCGAGTCCCCGGAAGTCGGCGAGCAGCGCGATGTCGATGATCCGCGTCTCGTCGGCCCCGAGGTGCAGGTACAGCCGTCCCGCCGGCTGGCCGCCGACCACGATCACGTCGAAGCTGGCCCCCGGGTAGTTGCCGCGGTAGTGCGTGTCCTGGGCCTCGAACTGCTGACGGAGGAACGCCTCGATGGCGGCTTCCGGCCAGTCGAGAAGCGCCATTTCCTCCGTTCGGGTGCCGGCGTAGATCCGGAACAGCAGGTCCCGATCGGCCGGCGACACCGGCCGAAGTTCGATCGCCGGCCCGTCGGTTTCAGGCAAGCCCGAGGCCTACGAGACCGAGTTCGGTTTCGATGTTGGCAATGGTTGGTAAAACGTGGCGTGCGGCGGCGGGCCTCGGATGGGCGGCCGGCATCGGCGGCTCGGTACGCCCCCGGGTCCGTTGCCGTCGCAAGCTGGTCAACAACACTCTCGCCGGTCCCACCCCCACGACCGGCCTGTGGCCGTGTCCGACATGGCGGCCGGACCTAACCCCGACCCGGCAACTCGGCGTCGGCCGCGGCGTCCCCGAGGCTGCGGACCGCGCCGTCGGCATCTTCGTCCCGGTCGTCGGCATCTCCGTCCCGGTCGTTGACCTCGTTGACCTCGTTGACCTCGTCGACCTCGCCGTCGACGTCGTCGTCGAAATCGTCAGCGTCGTCGAGTTCGAGTTCCGGCCGCGACGCACGGATGCCGATGAGCGCGCCGACCGCCACGCCGAGACCGAGGCCGAGTGAGATGACCACGGTGACCCGGTCCACGACGAGGGAACCGCCGAACGGCGCCTGGGAACGCGACAGCACCGTGATGTCCAGCAGCCCGGTGAACAGCGCCGCCGAACCTCCGGCGAACACCGCGGCGTACAGGCCGTCGACCCGGCGCCGCACCAGGAGCCAAACGGCGACAAAACCGAGCGCCCAGCCGACGAACGAGTAGAAGCTGCCCGAGAAGAATTTCTCCAGCCGGTAGACGAATCCGCCGGACCAGAACCAGGCGATACCAACGGCGTGGTAGATGTCGTTGACGGTCACCACGACCAGCGCCACGGCGAGCGGGACGCCCCACGCCCCCAGCAGTCCGAGCGCCGCTCCGACCGCCGCCAGCGCCAGAGCCACGAGCAGCCATGGCAGCGGGCTGGAGCCGGGAATCCAGGTGTAATTGCCCTTCACGGTGATCGGGGTGGACCCCTGGGTCATGGCGATCTCCCAGTTGGCCTCCTGGTGGACCTTGTTGGGCGCCTGCGCCACGTCGGGCGGGAGTTGGGTGCCCATGAAATGGGCCCGATGGTCGTGCCAGCGCGCCGTCTGGCCCGACGAGATCTTCTTCCATTTCGGCGGCCCGTCCTTGTTGATCCCCGCAGGAAACGAACATCCGGCCCGGCTGCAGTTCAGGTAGGTGGCGGGGGACTGCAGGTTCTCGAAGACGCCTTGCGGCCCGACTCGTAGGTATGGCTCGCCTTCGTACCCGACCACCAGGATCTCAGGTCCGTGGTTGACCACTTCGATGCGGCTTCCGCCTTCGACCAGCTTGACCGTGAGGCCGGGAACGGACGGCGAAACGCTGGTCAGCACCGACTTCCAGTTGGTCGCGCCCACTCCCGAGACGCTGTGAGCCGAGGCCGGCTGTGCCTGCACCAGCACCACGCCCAGCACCATTGCCAGCATCAGCGCCGCTCGTTTCACCACCAGCATTCTTGCGGTCCGCGACACGTTCACGGGGTCGAGGATGGTTTGGACGTGCCGGCGTCCGCTCCAGTGCGCCGGCGCAGCGCCAGGACCGCGACGACAAGCCCGAGCGCGCCGACGACGATGCCGATCACGCCGAGCGCGCTGGCCGTGGAGACCGAACTCTTCTTGGCCAGCTTCGTGACGTCGACTGTCGATCCCCCCGCAGCGCTCGAGTTGGTGTCGACGGAACCGGTCAATTTGAGAATTGGTGTGGGGTGCTCAGGAGCGGCCTGACCGGCTACGACTGGGTCGATCCATCGCACCACGGTGCCGTCGCCGTACGTCTGGACGGTCTTGAAGACCGATTGGTCAGTGTCGGTCGGCAGTCGCTGGACCAGCACCGGGAACTCTTGGAACTGGCCGGGTGCGGTACCGCCTCCGGTCGTGGCGTTCCAGACGATCTCTCCCACCGCTTGGGTGACCGGCCCGTCATCGGTCTGAACCGGCGGGTTGAGTTGGACCTCGGTGACTGTGGAGGTCCAGCCCGCGATCGGTTCGACTGCGACACCGAGAAGTGGGTGGTCGGTCGGTAAGGCGATGTCGACCTTGACCACGTTGGTATTGGTGACCTCGTTCGGGACCCGGAAGCGCAGCGTGAGCTCTCCGCCTTTGGGCGCCGCATCGGGGTCGGTCGTGACATGCGCCCATGCGGGCGCCGCCGACGCGAGAAGCGTTGCCACGCAGGTGGCCGTGGCTGCGAGGAGTCTGAGTCTCATTGGAGGGGCAGTCGCTGGGCGCCGGGCAAAAGTTCCCGGCCACCGGATTCAACGGATGCGAACCCTGACCGGTGTGGCGTTGAACTCATCGAACTCAGACGTTCGAACAGTGATGTTCAAGGTCCATGTGCCGCGCAGTGGAACCTGGAATCCGCCTACCAGGTAGTGCCCGGTGCCGCCGTGCTGCAGCGGCACCTTGAGGTTGGTGATCCCGGCCGATGCAAGGCTCATGGCCGCTGTTACCTCGGGCACGTCCAGCTGGGCGCCGTCCGCGCTCAGCGTGTACAGATGGATGGCGACCGGTCCGGCTTTGGCCGGGTCGACCACCACGTCGACCAGCACACTGGGTCCGGCGTGAACCTCGGCTGAGAACGGCTTGCTGAGCGCTTGACGGGCGGGCTGGGCGTTGACGAGGACGGCCGATACCGCCACGATCGCCGCGGCCAGCAAGACCTCGACCAGGACGGTCTTGCGGATATCGGATTGGCGCTGTGCCTTGGTCCGACGCCGGACGGACCGGCTCCGCTTGGCACTGTCAGCGCCCCACGTCGCACGCTTGGTCGGGGGCGCAGCCATCGCCCCGGGGCCCGGAGAAGTAGTCCCAGGGCCGGCCGACGGCGCTGCCGCGGGCGCCGCGATTGCCGGTGCCGCGGGCGCCGCCGCCGGCTCGGCGGCTGGCGCACCCGATGGCACCGCAACGGCGGCCCGGCCCCGAGCGGCGCCCGCACTGGCGACAGCGGTTGGCCGTGTTCGTGGCGCCGGCATGAACGGCACGTGCAGTGAGCCGTGGACGAGGCGGCGGCTGCGCAAGGCCACCATGATCAGAACGACGAAGATGATGGTCTTCGCCAGCACCAGGCGACCGAAGGTCGTCGTCGTCACCGCCGACAGGCTCCCGATCTGGCGCCAGGCCGCGAAGCCGCCCGACACGGCGATGGCCAGTACCGAGATCAGGGCCCACTGCGAGAAACGAGGCGCCACAGTCGTCAGCGGGCCCGGCCCCTCCCGATCACCCCGGTGGATCAAGACCGCAACCCCCAGCATCGTGAGTCCGCCCACCCATACCGCGGCCCCAGCCAGGTGCACCAGGTCGAACGGGATGGCCAGCGCTACCAGCGACCCCGCCGCGGCATGCCCTGCCAGGCCGGGGGTGACGAGCAGGCCGGCGGCGGTCGCGAGGCCTGCCGCCGTCCACCATCGCGGCAGGGCGGCCGGGGCGAACAGGCGCCGCACGAGCGGCGCCGCCATGAACACCAGGATCAACAGCCGGAGAAGATACACCTCGCCGAAGCGCGTCCGGAGTACCTCCCTGGTGACCGACGGCGACACCATCTTGGACAGGGGCAGGCCGCCGCCATAGACCCCCTGCAATCCGATGGCCAGCGCCGCGGTGACGATCGCCCCGATCAATCCGGCCAACAGGAGGCGCCGCGCCCGTGGTTCGCTCCGCCCCTCAGGCCATGCCCCGACTACCAACGCGGCGCCGCCGATCAGCACGAAGAGAGCCATGAACGACGCAAAGCGGTCCGCCCCGTAGAGCACACCAACGGTTCGGCTGCCACCGCCGGTGGCGAGTAGGCGAGCCGCCTCGGCCCTCGTGGCCTCGGCCGATGTGGCTTTGTCCGCACCCACCAGGAACGTGAAAGCACCGTGGACCGGATGCGAGTCGGCCGAGATCACCCGCCACGTGACGACGTAGCCGCCGGCCGGGAGGTTCTTGGCCACGTTGATTGCGACCGCTCGCCCGTCGCCATTCGGGTGGTAGGCGTTGCCGCTGTCCACCCGCTGGGAGGAGGTGTCGAACACCCGGATCGCACCGAACTGGATCTCCACCGCCTCCCCGAAATGCAGCACGACCGTCCCCGGCGAACGAGCGAGCACAGTTCCCGAAGCCGGGTCGGTCGACTGGAGCTCGGCATGGCCGAAGGCGGGCATCGCCCAACCGGCCACGGCCACCGAGGCCACGGCCAGCACCAGTAACAGCCGCCGCCCAAAGCCTCTCATGCCGGTCTCGCGGTGCCGGTGCGGGTGTGCGGCGCCCGCGCGTAACGCGCGTAACGCTCGTAACGCACGTCACGGGTCAACAGCCACAGCAGTCCCAGGCCGAGAAACGCCAGGCCGTGGGGTGCCTCGGTCGCCGCCTGGGTTCGTCCGGCCCAGATGTCCAGGGTCATCGTGAGCGCCAGACCGGCCGCCAACGCCGCCACCAGGGGGAGCATGGCCGCAGCCCGAGCGGGGCGCAGGGCCACGACCAACAACCCGACGGCCAGCGCCAGGGCCCATGAACCCTGCTCATGGGCGATGTGGACCGACGCCCCCGGATCCCTGCCCAAGAGTGCCGGGACAGCCAGCATCAGCTGGGCGCCGGACACCAGCAGGAGGCCCAGCCGGGCCACGAATGCCGGTGAGAGCCGTGAGCTGGAGGAACCCCACGATGCCGCGCCCATCCGTGCGGCGGGTGGGGCGGTCGCCGACATGATCGCCGCGGTCAGGTCCGGAACCGGCTCCGCCAGGCCGACGCGGACCGATCGGGTGACGGTCGTTGCGCGTCGTGCCCATGCCTGGCACTGCGGGCACGTCTTCAGATGCGCATCGACGGTCGCCATGGCGGCGCCGCCGTCCTCCCCGTCGATTTGAGCCGAGATGGCCTCTCGGTAGGCGCTGCATTCCATGGCTGGTAGTCGCCGCCCGTGAGCATCGAGTTCCATCCTCTCCGGTGCAGGCCGTCGGGCCGGATGCCGTTCCAGAGCGACGGGCCATAGCCTGACAGCCATGGACGAGGTCACGGGCTTCGCCTTGGATGCAGCCGCCGGCGACTGCGTTGCGTTGCAGCGCTTCGTGCGGGCCACGCAGGCGCAGGTGTGGCGGTTCTGCGCCCACCTCGGCGACACCGGCGACACCGGCGACGCCGACGACCTGACGCAGGAGGTGTATCTCCGGGCCATCAAGGCGCTACCCCGCTTCCGCGGCGATGCCAGCGCACGCACATGGCTGCTCGCGATCGCCCGGACGACAGTGGCCGACCACATCCGAACCCTGCAGCGGCGCCGGGCGGCGTCGACGAACGCGGCAGCATCGGCCAGGCGGACGTCGACCGCAGCATCGGCGGCGGTCGTGGCGGGGCCCGACGAACACGTGGTGTTGCGGGCCGTGATCGGGCAGCTGCCTGAGGACCGCCGGACCGCGTTCGTGCTCACGCAGGTGCTGGGTCTCTCCTACGCCGAGGCGGCTGAAGTGTGCCGCTGCCCGATCGGGACGATCCGATCCCGGGTCGCCCGGTCCCGGGCCGAGCTGGTGTCCGCCATCGCCGACGAAGGTGAGGCCGGTGGCGATCTCTCGTCGTCCCAACTCGGAGGCTGACAGCGCCGATGTCCGGCGTCGCCTCGATGACCACCTGGCCAGCTGGCTCGGCCAGTGGCCACCCACCGGCGACCCTGTGGTCACCACCGCGGCCGGCCGGGTGGAACCCGGGTGGGACGGTCGCGTCCAGTCGGTGATCGGCGTCAGCAGCCCGGCGGGAGTAGTGCTGTCGGTTCCACCGCACATCGTGCAGGGCGCACGGGACTTGGCGGCGAAGGGAGGCTTCGATGCGCTCGTCGCCGGCCTCGGCGAGCTGATCGGTCGGCCCGACGCGCAGCTGCACGCTGGCGTGTTCCGGTGGACGGACTCGCCGGCCCCGCCCGAGGTCCTGCCCGACGCCGGGATCTGGATGCCCTCGGACGACCCGCGGGTACCGGCCTGGTTGCATCCCTTCGGCGGCGAGGTGCTCGTCGCCCTGATCGACGGCGGCTACGCCGCCGGCGTGGGGATCAAGCGCCACGACCGCTTCGGCCATGAGCTGGCGGTGGGCACCGAGGAGCGCTTCACCGGTCGGGGTTTGGGACGTCGCCTGGTGGCGCAGGCGGCCCGCCGGGTGATCGCCGAGGGGATGGTTCCCACGTACCTTCACGACCCGCGGAACACCGCCTCCGCCAAGGTCGCCGATGCCGCCGGCTTCCCCGATCTGGGCTGGAAGATCCTCGGCCTCTGGCCCTGACGGTCGAGGCCCCGGCGCAGGCGGGACTCAAAAGCCGCTAGGCCAGGACCCGCTTCTTGAAGCCCGCGATGCCCTGCCACAGCAACACGGCGCAGATGGCGAGCAGGACCGGGTAGATGACGTACAGGTGCATGTGCGACGTCGTCGTCAACGCCGCCCGGAAGCCCTCCGTCACGTAGATCAGCGGATTCACGAGCACCAGCGTCTGCAGCCAGGGAAACCCGAACACCTTCACATGCTGCAGCGCCGTCCACGTGTAATAGGTCCCACCGAGGAACGTCATGGGCAGCACGATGAAGCCGAACATGGCCGAGATGTTGCGGGGCTCGACACGCGTCCCGAGCACCAGGCCGAACGAGGCGCACATCACACACGCGATCGGCAGCAGCGTGACGAGAATCGGCCAGTGAATGGCCAGGTGCGCCGTGACCCCGCGGGCATGCACGAACCGGGCCACGGGGAACACGATCGCGGCCGCGATCAACCCCTGTACCGCACCCGCGGCGACCTTGCCGACCGCCACGAGCGCGACAGGCATGGGCGCCAGCACCCGGTCCTCGATCTCCTTGGTGTACCCGAACTCCGTCGCCATCGGCAGGGCCACCGACATGATCCCCTGGAACATGATGGAAATTCCGATCACGCCCGCGATCAGCACGCTGGCGAAGGCCGACTCGCCGGCCGTTCCGCCGGAACTCCCGATCCCCTGCCCGATCTGGGGAAACACGTACAGGAACACGAACACCAACAGGAACGGCTGGATGACGGTCCGGCCGACGAACTCCCCGGCGTTCTTCTTGAGCACCGTCAGGTCCCTCTGCATCAGCCCGAGGAACGCCTCCCGGCTCGCCTGCGCCGCCGTCCGGCCGCGCTTGGCGCCGACATACGAGGGCACCACAGGAGCCATCGGAGGCGCCTCGGGCGCCGGGCCGGCCGCGCCGCCGCCCGCCCCGTCCGCGCTTATTGCATTCACAGTGTCGGTCATCAGTCCCGCAGTTCCTTTCCGGTCAGGTTGATGAAGACGGTTTCGAGGGTGGGCTCGGCGACCGAGAGATCCTGAACGCCAAAACCGGCCTTCTCCGCCGCGACGACGATGGGTGGCACCACGCTCGACGCTCCCTTGACATGGACCCGCAGGCTGCCCTCGACCTGGTTGACCGAGGTCACCCCGACCACTTCTTGCTCCAACAGCACCGCAAGTGCGTTGAGGTCGCCCGACGCGTGGACGGTCACGATCGAGTCGGCACCGACTGACGCCTTCAGACCCGCCGGTGTGTCGAGGGCGAGGATTTTCCCATGGTCCATGATTGCCAGCCGGTTGCAGAGCTGGTCGGCCTCTTCCATGTAGTGCGTCGTGAGGAGGATGGTCTGGCCCGCCCGGTGCAGTTCGCCCAGGATCTCCCACAGGGCGATCCGGCTCTGGGGGTCGAGGCCCGCCGTGGGCTCGTCGAGGAAGAGGATGTCCGGCTTGTGCAGGATCGACCTCGCCACCATCAGGCGCTGCGCCATGCCGCCCGAGAGGGCGAAGACCGACGCCTTGGCCCAGTTGGTCAGGTGGAACTGCTCGAGCAGCTGGTCGGCGGCCGACTTGGCCACCTTGGCGGGCATGCCGAACAGGCGGCCGTGGTAGTACAGGTTCTCCCAGACGGTGAGCGCCCGGTCGAGGGTGTTCTGCTGGGTGACGACGCCGATCACCTGCTTGGCCAGGGCCGGGTGGGCGACCACGTCGATCCCCCCCACGATGGCCTGGCCCGAGGTCGGAATGACCCGGGTGGTGAGCATCCCCGCCGTGGTCGTCTTGCCGGCGCCGTTGGGGCCGAGGAGCCCGAAGATCTCGCCTCGCAGGACCGACAGGTTGAGGCTGTCGACCGCCTTGAAATCGGTGCCGTGATACACCTTGGTCAGGTCGATCGTGCGAATGACCTCGTCGGCCGTTCCGCCCGGGGCCGGGGTGGCCGGGGCTTGGCTATCCAGCTGCGTTGACATCAGCCTCCTCCATGAAGTGGTCTCGGATGCGGTTCAGCAGCGACACGAGCGTCGCCGCCTCGTCGGGGGTGAACATGGCGCGGAACTCCTGGTCCCGCATCTGGGCGTGGGTCTCGACCCGGTCGAGGTGGGTGCGGCCCGCAGGGGTGAGCTCGACGTAGGAGACCCGCCGGTCGGAGGGGTTGCGGGCCCGCTTGATCAGCCCGTCGGCCGCCAGCCGGTCGAGGTGGTGGGTGAGGGTGGGGCCCTCGATGCCGAGCGAGGTGGCCAGCTGGCGCTGGCTGACGCCTGGCCAATGAGCGACGGTCCGCAGCACGACGTAGGTGTTGAGCGACGAGCCGACGGTCATCAGGTCGCGGTCGAAGTGCTCCCGCACCACCTTCCCGGTCATCGCGATGATACGGCCCAGACGCTCTTCCATAGATCACTAATGATTAGCGCTCTAATCATTAGTTGTCAAATGATCTGGGGAAAACCGCCC
>JAUTXN010000125.1 GCA_030838045.1 Acidimicrobiaceae bacterium | reverse complement strand
GCCCCCAGGCGCTGCACGATGATGTGCACCTCTTTTTTGATGGTGCTCTCGGCGTAGGCCAGTTCGTGGGCGATGTCGGAGGTCGTCCACCCGACGGCCAGAAATCGCAGCACCGTGACATCACGAGGCGTCAGCCCGGTGCGTCGGACCAGCGGCTCGGTCTCGACGTCGGCCCGGGCGAAACGAGCCGGACCCCCGACGACGGAACCGCCCGTCGGCATCGGGATCACCTGGTGAAGGGCCAGCCCTCGATGTGCCGAGACTTCTTCGGTGTACGCAAGGGGCGACACGGATGCGATGGTGATGGTGATCTCCTCTCGCACGGAACGACTCGTTCCGAGACTTCTGATCCGTTCACCACCACGATGCGCCCGCCGGAACGGCCCGTCTAGGGGGAGCCCTCCCCTGTCAGGCGCAACGTTCAGTCAGCGGTTGACCCGTGCGACGCGGGTTGCCCCACTCCCACTGCTTCTGGCGGGAGTCCGCTTCGATCACTCCGAGGGCAACGTCGGCCACCTCGAGATGCGATGCATGCGCCTGGGCCCGCAGCAACGCCAGCGCCTCCGCGTCAGTGCAGTGGAGAAATCCGATCAGGACGCCGGTGGCCTTTTCTACAGGGGCGCGCCGCGAAAATCGATTGGAGGTGGTCGGCATCGAAAAGACCTTCTTCCCTCGAAAAGCCAGTCTCGGTCCCTGGAGCCCAGGGAGAAAGCGAGGCTGACTACCCATCCAACCTACCGCAGCCGGTGCGAATTCCCTTTTCTAACCTGCTCGATCCACGAGGGCGAGATCGGCAGCCGTGAGGACGCCGTTGTCGAGGAGGTACTGGCCGAGATCGTCCTTGGCGTGGCTCCCCGCGAAGAACGTCCCGCTGTCAGCCAGCCGTTGGCGGATCCGTTCAAGATGCTTTCGGACGGCCGTCCCGGTCCAACCGGGACCGAGCAGATCCGCCCCCTCCTGGTAGCTCAGTGGGTGGGCGCCTCGCCGGGGCCAGGCACGAAGTAGCGGGGAGAACACCGCCGCCAACGCCTCGCGGTCGCTCTCGGTCAGGTGGAGATCCTCGGCCGTGATGGTGCCCGACGCGCCGAGTTCGCTCGGCCGGCGCAGCGCCAGGGCGTCGTCGGGCACATGGATGTCGAGGCGGTGGGTGTAGATGGCGCCCGGGACGAGAACGCCGAGCGGCGACACGGCGATCGCGTGGCGTTGCCCGGGCCGAAGGGTGATCATGGCCGAGCCAAAGCCTGAGTCGAGCAGCAAGTTCCGCTTGGCGCTGAGGTTGGCGAGCCACCAAACCCCCTGGTCGAACTCCACGGCCAGCGCCCGCCGCGAGATCCCCATGTCCTGCGAGTCGAGCCCAATGACGCCCGGGGTATCCACGCCCGAGCCGGCATGGCTTGCGCCCGAGCCGGCGGACCCCGCGGTTCGGTCGGGGTCGGCCGGGGGGTCCGCAGGGGCGGAAGGGAGATCGGCCCGGCCGAAGACGAGCGGTCGGGCGGGGGCGGCAGTCAGCCGGTCGTCGCCGACGCAGACCAGAACTTGCGCTGCCGACGCCGGTGATTCCGGGCCGGCCGTTGCCGTTTCTCGAACCACGACCCCCCCACCTTAGGACCCTCCCCGTGCTTCTTGACGGCGACCAGCGCGCCCCGGACATGTCCAAATAGTCATTTCGTTGGGGTCCACGCTCAGTCCGCGCGAAACTAGTAGCCCAAATGGAGGCCGAAGTCCTGGGGACCGTGGCGTCGACCGAGGCGGTGGCGACATCGGAGAGTTTCCGAGTCGGGCCGTTCGATGATCCCGACCGCTATCAGATCGGCGAACCGGTCGAGGCGGGAGCCGAGGGGATCCTGTACCGGGGGCAGCTGCTCACCCCCACGAGCCGCCTGTCGCTTCCCGTTGCCGTCAAGGCTCTCCAGCCGGCCTACTCGGCGCGCATCGACCAGTGGGCCGCCCGCTGGCGCGACCAGGTCGAGCTGCTCCGGTCCCTGCAGATCCCCGGTTTGGTGGGGGTGCGGGAAGGATTCGTCGGACCGCTGCCCCATCGCCAGGGTGCCGAAGTGGCGGGCCGCAACCTGTACCTGGTGATGAACTGGGTCGAGGGCGAGGCGCTCGACCACTGGGTGCTGCATCACCGCGGCGTCGACGTGGGCAATGCCCTGAAGCTGCTCCTGCCGGTGGCGGTAGCGGTTGACACCATGCACGGCGGCCAGCTGACCGGCTCGGTGCCGGTGGTGCATCGCGACATCAAGCCGGCCAACATCCTGATCGGCAAGGGCGGCTCGGTACTGGTGGACTTCGGCCTCACCAAGGGATTGCTGAGCGGTCACCCGGTCGGCCGGGCTGGTACGCCTGGTTACATCGCCCCCGAGGTGGTGGCCGGCGGTGGCTACACCCCGGCGGCCGACCGCTACGCCTTCGGCGCCACGGTGTTCTTCCTCTTGACTGGACGCCACCCGTCGACGGGCACCAAGCCGGGCGAGTTGCGCCACCTGTTGGAGACACCGTCGACCGGCGGGGGCGAGGTCATCCCGCCTGAGTTGGTGGAGCGGGTCCTGGCCATGCTCGATCCGGATCCCGAACGGCGCCCGACCGCCTTGGCCAACTGGATCGCCCAGCTGCGCCAGAGCAGCCTGGATGACGAGGCGCTGAGCGTGCGCCTGGCCCCGCCTGCGCCGGCTCGGCCGCGTCGGTTCCGGGGGAGCGTGAGCGCTCGGTCGGGTGCCCCGACGGGTGGCTCGACCGCGGGCTCAGCCGGCTGGACGGGACCGGCGCGGAGTTCGGCGAGAAGCGGTGGTCGGTCCGCGGGACGCACGGCGGCCACCGCCGCGGCCGCGGCGGGGTCGGACGCGACCTCCCGAACCTCCCTGGCGAGCGGGCCGGCAACGGGGTCGCCGTCGACGAGTCGGGCGACCCCCTCGGCCGTCACGGCCGGTTCGGATTCCGACAAACGGTTCCGCGCGCCCGCCAGTGCGACCGACGGTGTGGAGGTCGGCCTCGCGAGCCTGGCCGGTGCCCCGCCGCGCCGCGGGGGAGCCCACCGGGCGGCTCGCCGAGGCCCCCGGCACGCTCAGCACCAGCGGCTGCTGGCCAGCCGTTACCCCCTGGTCGCGATGCTCGCAGTCGCCTTGGTCATCGTGGCCAGCGACGCCGGCGCCGTGGGCCGGGGACCGGGGCGCACATCGGGGTCGTTCCAACTGCGGTCGACCAGCGGCGATCCCGGCGGATCGTCGGCAGCGGTGACCGACGACTCTCGGGCCGACCGAGGGGGAACGAAGAACGCGCTGGTCGAACCGGTCGATGTCCCGGGCTCGTCGGGGTTGAAGGACAACGGCAAGCCGCTCCCGGCCACGACGGTCCCTGTCGCGGCGCCCTGCTACCAGAGCTACCTGGCGACCTGCGGTGCGCTGGTGTGGTCGCCGGCGGTGACCAACCGGACCCTCACGGTGCACGTCAGCTATTCGCCCCAACATCCCATTGCCGGCCAGCCCGTCACCTTCACAGTCGTGCTCGATGACCCCGATGACGCCCACAATCTCCAGATCGACGGTGCCTACTTCGGCGGTGCCGGTGGGACTGCCGGCGCGGCCGCCCGGCCCAGCGCCATCAGCAGCAGTCCCGGCTGCCAGACACCTCATGGCACCTGGCCGCCGCCCAAACCCGGTGGTGCCGGTCACCTGGAGCGACAGCTGACCAACACCTACGCCAACCCTGGGACCTACCAGGTCCATTTCACCGCCTCCAGTGGCCAGGACGTCAGTCCGTGTTTCCCGCCCGACCCCTACGCCAGCATGGGTAGCGCCACCCAGACCGTGACGGTCGATGCGCCGGCCCCGCCGTCGACGACCACGACGACCACCACCGAACCGCCTCCCGTCGAGACGACCACCACCGTCGCCCCCCCCGGCGTCTCGTCCTAGAACCGAGGGCGCGGCTTCCCGCCACGGTGGGCAAATCGGGTATTTGCAGCGACAATGGAGTGATGGCCGAACCACACCTGACCGAGGGCCCTTCGAGCGCCCGGCCCCGGCGGGCGCCGTGGATGATGCGGACCTACTCCGGTCACTCGACCGCCGCCGCCTCCAACCAGCTGTACCGCACCAACCTGGCCAAGGGTCAGACCGGCCTGTCGATCGCATTCGACCTGCCCACCCAGACCGGCTACGACCCCGACGCCCCCGAGGCCGCAGGTGAGGTCGGCAAGGTCGGGGTGCCCGTGGCGCACCTGGGCCACATGGCCCAGCTCCTCGACGGCATTCCGCTCGACCAGATGAATACCTCGATGACCATCAACGCCACCGCCGCCTGGCTGCTCGGGCTGTACGTGGCGCACGCCACCAACACCGGCGTCGACCCGCCCCGCTTGGCCGGTACCACGCAGAACGACGTCGTCAAGGAGTACCTGTCCCGGGGCACCTACATCTTCGGGCCCGAGGCCAGCCGGCGGCTCACGGTCGACACCATCGTCTGGGCGGCGCACAACGCCCCCCGCTGGAACCCGATCAATGTCTGCAGCTACCACCTCCAAGAAGCCGGAGCCACCCCGGTCCAGGAGCTTGCCTACGCCTTGGCGACCGCTATCGGAGTCCTGGACGCGGTCCTGGCATCGGGCCAGATCGACCCCGCCGGCTTTCCGGCGGTGGTGGGCAGGATCAGTTTCTTCGTCAACGCGGGTATCCGCTTCGTCGAGGAAACCTGCAAGATGCGGGCCTTCACCCGGCTCTGGGACCGCATCTGCGCCGACCGTTACGGAGTCGAGGATCCAAGGCTCCGGCGCTTTCGCTACGGCGTCCAGGTCAACTCGCTCGGGCTCACGGAGTCCCAGCCGGAGAACAACGTCGCCCGCATCGTCCTCGAAACCCTGGGCGCCACCTTGTCGGCCGACGCCCGGGCTCGGGCCATTCAGCTCCCGGCCTGGAACGAGGCCCTCGGCCTTCCCCGCCCGTGGGATCAGCAGTGGTCGCTGCGAATCCAGCAGGTGCTGGCCAACGAGACCGACCTGCTCGAGTACGACGACATCTTCGAGGGCTCCAAGGTCATCGAAGGCCGCACGGCCGAGCTGATCGAGGCGGCGACGACCGAACTCGACCAGGTGCAGGCGCTGGGCGGCATCTTCTCCGAGGCGGGGATTGCCGAGGTCAAGTCCCGCCTGGTGCGCAGCCAGGTCGACCGCACCCGCAAGATCGAGACCGGCGAGTTGCCCGTGGTGGGCGTCAACGTGTTCACCACCACCGCCGCCTCGCCCCTCGACGGCAACGACCTCATCCTGCGCGTCGATCCGGCAGAGGAGGCGGCACTGGCCGACGAGGTGGGAAAATGGCGGGCCAGGCGCTCGGCGAGCGAGGTGGGTGCAGCATTGGACCGGCTGCGGCGGGCGGCCGAGGACGGTTCCAATGTCATGCCTGCGACCATCGCGCTGGCCCACGCGGGCGGGACGACAGGCGAGTGGGCCGGCACCCTGCGGGCCCTCTTCGGCGAATACCGGGCACCCACCGGCGTGTCCGGGTCAGTTGGCATCCGGGGCGCCGAGCTTTCCGCCGCCCGGGCGAAGGTGGCTGCGCTGAGCGCCGCTCGGGGCGCCCCGCCCCGGATCCTTGTCGCCAAGCCAGGCCTCGACGGACACTCCAACGGGGCCGAGCAGATCGCAGTGGCGGCGCGCGACTCGGGCTTCGAAGTGGTGTACCAGGGCATCCGGTCCACGCCGGCGGCGATCGCCGCCGCAGCCCGGGACGAAGACGTCGACCTGGTCGGACTGTCGATCCTGTCGGGTTCGCATCTCTCGCTCGTTCCCGACGTGATGAAAGCACTGGCGGCCGTAGGGGTGTCGGTGCCGGTCGTCGTCGGCGGCATCATCCCCGCTGCCGATGCGGACGAGCTGCGGCGATCCGGGGTGGCCGCGCTGTACACGCCGAAGGACTTCGAGGTGAGCCGGATCATGTCCGAGCTGGCGGACCTCGTGAGCCGCGACCGCGGATGACAACCGCTCCGGCCGTTCGGCGCGTCATCCCGTTGACCCTCGGGTGGGAGACGCTGCCCAAGTCCATCTCCGTCCATGGCGCCGACCCGGCCATCCGATTGCGGGAGCCGGTGCCGGGCGTGCTGGTCGAGGTCGACGGCGGCTGGATCCTCCTGGACACGGGCTACAACACGACGCTGGTGCGCGACCCGTGGTTGCACCGGCGCTTCCACGGCGATCCCGATTTCGTGGCCGAGCTGGCGCCGTGTGTCCCAGGTGAGGAGCCGCTGCTGGCCGCACTGGCGATGGTCGGGGTGGACCCCGGTGACGTGGTGGCGGTGGCGCTCAGCCATCTGCATTCCGACCACGCGGGCGGGTTGCGCCTGTTCGCCCCAGACGTGCCGGTGTACTGCCAGCGCCGGGAGCTGGAGTACGGGCTCCGGCCCGGTCCCGAGCCCGAGTCGCACGGACTCTGGCGCATCAACTTCGACGACCCTGCGATCGACTGGCGCCTCGTGGACGGCGACGCCGAGCTGGCTCCGGGCCTCGAGGCGGTGGCGACCTACGGACACACCGTCGGGCATCAGAGCTTCGTCGTCCGCCTCGGCGACGACGCCGCGCTCGCGATGGATTGCCCGGGCTACGTGTTCGCCTTCGACGCTGCCGACCTGACCGAGAACCTGGAGGAGGAGCTGGCGGTGGGCTCGTTCATCGACTGCACCCCCGAGGTGACGATCGAGGCCATCCGCCGGCTGAAAGCGATCGCCCAGCAGCGCGGCTACCGGTTGCTGCCCGGTCACGACCCCCACGCCTGGCCGGCCTTTGCCGCGGAGATCGGAGTGCCTGGCCCGTAAGGACCCGGGACAGAACTACCTGGGCGCCGTGATCACCTCAGGCGGCCCGCTCGTGCCTGCTGTCGGCTCCCGACGTGGCGACGGATGTGGAGCGGGACCTGACGGGAATCCTGATGACCGGCGACCCGTGACCTCGCCCGAACCGCCGGAAGTGGTCGACGACTGCCGACCTGCGCCTCCGGAGCGATCGGCGATTAAACGCGGCACCGGCCAGCAGGTAGGCGCCATGGACGCGGCTCGCACGGCGGGTGTTGTGTTCAAAACGCGATGGTATAGCTACGCGTTTTGAACACAAAAAACTCGGGCCCTGGTTGGGGTCTGTCCGGAGAGGCGTCGCAAGGGGAAACCGCGGTGCAAGGACTTTGCAAGGGGCTCGTCAGTTGCCGCCAAGGGTGTCGTGGCCCACTGCCGCCATGGCGGGCACCGGTCACGCGTCATCCCGGCGGCGATCCGTCGCCCCACGCGCCCCGGTCGCGGCGGTCACCAGGGTCCTCGCTGTTGCCGTCCTCGTCGGCCTGCTGCCGGGTTGCGGCCACCGGGCACCGCTGCTGACACCGACTGCCGCGCGCCAAATCCTGCAGACCGAGCGCCAGCTCAACGAACAGGCCAACGGCGCGCTTGACATCGACGTTCAGGATCGTCACGAGACCGGGGCGGCGGCACGGATCGACGACGACGCCTTCCGGCGGCTGCGCGAGGCCGGCAAGACGGCGGTTCCCGATGTGTACCAGGTGAGCGCAGCGCGCACGTTCGTCCCCCGCCAGTACCGCTACCCTGCCGAGTTCCTGGGGCAGTGGACGGAGACCTACGCCGGGGGTGCGCATGGCACATCGGTGGGGCTGTTCGTGCGTCCGACGCCAGCCGACCCCTGGCGGGCCACGCTCTACCTGTACACCCCGTCGGACTCGCCCGATCCCCTGCCTGACCTGGTTGTTGACAGGGACGGGTATGCGACACGCCTGTCGTTCGACGACCTGGAGCGGCTGAATGCAAACCCCGACCGCCTGGCCCGCGAGGTGGCCGACTTCTGGAACGGCTATGCCGATCCTGCCTTCGCGCTGACGCCGATGCTGGCCCCGGGCACATGGACGACGACACGCAACGAGGAGACTCGAGGCGATGTCGCCAAGAAATCGGTGCAGAACCAGGTCGAACAGTTCTCCGCGTCCCCGGGGCCGTACCGTTACGACTCCGCCTACCGCACGCGCTTCGGCGGCGCACTGCTCTTCATCTCCGTTGTGGAGCACATCGTGGTGGCCGTCGTGCCACCGATGTCGCTCGTCACTCCCGTCGATTACCGGGGCCGCCAGGTCCTCCCGCTGGCGGTCACCAAAGGTGCCCACGAAGTGTGGGTCGACGTCCTCCACCTGATCGCGGTGGACGTTCCACCCGGCGGTCGCCAGGCCCGTCTGATCGACGGCTACTCAGGGCCCATCGCGGCGGCACGGGTCAACTGACGGCGAAGGCCGACCGCGGCAGCCGCAGGATCTGACCCACATACCGGCCGTGTGCGCCGATAATGGCTGCGGCCATGACCCTCGAGCATCCTTCCCACCCAGCAACGGCGCGACCCGTCAGATCTCACCGCGAGAGGCCCGCGCCTGCCCGCGTGGGCCCGCGTCCGGGAGTGGATCGCAATCGCTGACATCGTCCTGGCCGCCCGTATCCTCCTCGCCGCGGTCTTCGCGGTCGCAGGACTCGCCAAGCTCATGGACCGCGACGGCGTGCGCCTCGCGGTCCGCGCGTTTGCCGTGCCATCGCCACTGGTGGCCCCGGTCGCGGCGGTGCTGCCCTTCGCAGAGTTGGGCGTCGCCGTGGCGTTGATCCTGACGGCCAGCGCGGTAGCCGGTGGGATGGCCGCACTGGTGTTGCTGGGCCTGTTCA
>JAUTXN010000118.1 GCA_030838045.1 Acidimicrobiaceae bacterium | reverse complement strand
GCCGCCAGGCTCTGCAAGCCCGTCGGCAGGCTGTCGCGGATCTGGATGTACAGCACGCCCAGTTCCTCCATCTTGTCGGCCCCGATGACCTCGGTGAGCGCCGGCAGGAGTTCGTTCTCCTCGAACGGGACGTGGGCATCCAACTCGGCGCGCAGATCGACGAGCGCCTGCTCGAACGGGGGCTCGCCGGGGTGACTGTCCTCCAGCGCCACCAACGCCCGCCGCATGGCTTGGTGCTCGTCCTGGGCCTTGTTGGCCATGTCGATGCCACCGGGCACGATGTCCCGCATCGCCGGATAGAGGAGCTGCTGCTCGGTCGCCGTATGCGCCGCCAAAGCGTCGATCAACCGGTGGGCCAGGGGGAAACGGTCGCGCCGGCTGGTAGCGAGCGAGTCGAGCAATCCGAACACCTCTTGGTGCTCCTGAGCGAGGATGTCACGCAGATCAGGAATTGCGGGCTCCCTTGTTCGGTTCGGACTACCTCAGGCTATGCGCCAGTTCCGTGCCGTCCAAACCTGCAGAGCAGGACGGTGAACGTGGCACCAGACCACAACGAGGGCCCACCGGTGAGCGAGACCCCAGACGCCGGCGTCCGGTCGTCGCCGACCTCAACCGGGTGGCCTGCGTGCTCCTGCCCGCAACGCCGTTGTCGCCGTGGTCGGGGAACTGCCGTTCGACGAACAAGACGTGGGGAAAATCCCCGCCCGAGCCGCCGGACTGTCCCTGAGGGTGGTACCCCAGGCCGAGGAGGACATCGACGTCGGCATCCGGGCGGGGGAAACTCGCTCACGTCTGGTGCTGGCCAACCGGCCCGGCGAATGCGTTCGTGGCCGCTTGGCGGCGGGCGCCTACACGCTCATCACCCCGCCGAGAGGACGAGCGGCAGCCGCGGTCTGAAGCGGGCAATGGCGATTCCGCCGCCGACGCTCGGCGCCCGGTATCGTTCGCAGCGGGGTCGGGCTCTAGGGGGGCGAGTGACTTCTTCGACTGAGGGTTCAGCGACCGTGAACGATCGCGTGCTGCCGGCGACCAGGGTGCTCTCGGTCGTGATCATCCCGTTCCTTCTGGTGGCGTTCGTAGTCCTGTACTTCTTCCCCTCGGCCAAGGACACCGCCGACCTCTTCGCGTGGAAGATCGTGCCTCCCTTCACTCCGATGGTGCTCGGGTCGGTCTACCTGGGTGGCTCGTACTTCTTCCTTCGGGCCGCCCGGGAAACGCAATGGCACCGCGTCGAAGGAGGCTTCCTCTCGGTCGGCACGTTCGCGTCGTTGATGGGGATTGCGACGATCTTGCACTGGAACAAGTTCATCCACGCCAACTTTGCCTTCTGGTTGTGGGCCGGGTTGTACTTCACGACACCGTTCCTCGTGTTCGGCGTGTGGTTTCTCAACCAACGGGAGGGGTCGGACCCGACGCCCGGGGACGTGCTGCTGTCTCGCGGGACGGCGATGCTCATCGGGATGCTGGGCATCCTCGCGGCAGCCAGCAGCGTATTCCTGTTCCTTTTCCCGAAGACCGCCATCAGCATCTGGCCGTGGAAGCTCACGGAGCTCACCGCCCGGGTGATGGGCGCCATCTTCGCCTTGGGTGTGGCGGGCATCGGGGCCTTTGCCGACCGGCGGTGGAGTGGCGCCCGGATTCTGCTCCAGGTCGAGGGATTCATGCTCGCCTTGATCCTCGTCGCGGCCATCAGAGCCCACAACGACTTCAATACTTCGAGGCCCTTGACCTGGATCTTCGGCGCCGGTTTCCTGGGTCTTGCGGCCGCCACGGCCGCTCTCTACGCCCGGATGGAGGCGACGGCGGCCCGGGCCCAACAGGGGCCGGTGTCGCTGCCCGACTAGCTCGCCAGGAATTCGGGCAGCCGGGAGGGGCACACGAGGGCGGCCAGTTCGGAGGGGCCCTCGTCCTGGCACGACGGGAGCAGCAGCAGGGTGCATGCCCGCTCGAAACGGGCCCGATTGCCTCCCATTTCGCAACCGCGACCAGCTCGGTTTCATCTGGTGCAACCGGCCAGCGGCGCGAAGAGGCAGGCGGCAACGAAGTCGTTGTCGGCCGCCAGGTCCGCCTGCCCGGACCAGCTGGCGCTCGGCATCGACCACGCCGGCGAGGGCCGCCACTTCGACCGCGGTGGCGAGGGCGTGGGCCTGGTACCGAGCACCGATCCCGGCTCAGGCCGAAGCCCGGCAGCACCGCCCGGCGAAGGCCGCCCGTCTCCGCCCGGTCCACCGGCGGAGCATGTCGCCGCCACGAGCCGCTCATTAGGTAAAGCTCATCGAACGCGTCGTCGACGCCGGGGAGAAGGAGTCCATGATCACGAGCCGTTCATTCAGGTCGGGCTCATCGAGGCATCTTCGACGCCGGGGAGAAGGAGTCCATGGTCGAGAAGCTCACCGCCGCCCTGGTGAGCACCGCAGGAGAACCGATGCGGCCGGCCACCTGGGTGTCCATCGATGAGGTTGCCGGCGGCGCCTGGGGTATCGGCGGCAAGGCATGCACACCGGTGATGTCCTCGGGCAGCGCTCCGGTGCCCGGATGGGGGCTCCTCCGCCTATCGAGGCCGTACTCCGATCGGCACGGCGGCTGGCGAGTAGGAGACCCGAAAAAAGCCGCGGATCTGGTCCCTGATACCTACATTGTGGGCGATCGCAATCCCATCCCCCG
>JAUTXN010000114.1 GCA_030838045.1 Acidimicrobiaceae bacterium | reverse complement strand
CGGTGGATGCAGTTGCGGCCTGGGCCCGCAGGTCGCCCTCGAACGGGGCGGGCGGGTGCGCCTCGCGTTCGAGGCGTTGCAGGGTCCAACTCCCGGCCCGCCGGACGTCAGACGGAATGCCCGGCAGCGGGATGATCGAGCCGAAGTTGGTACCTCCACCGGCGTACCGGAACGACGTTACGTAATGCTCGACGCCACCGTGATAGGCGGCGAGCGTGGTGGTGCGATCCAGCCGGACCGCTCCGTTGGGCGCAACCAAGCCGCCACAGGCACCCGCGGGAGGGGCGGCAGCGATCATCAGACCTCCGGTGGCCAGCAGAGCCAACGCTGAAAGACGACGACGTGTGTGCGGCATGGCGAGGATCCCTCCGTGAGACGACGCCACTGAGACGACGCGATCAAGGCGGGCGGTTCCCGAGAGTCCCCTCGGCTGGCTTCGGGCTAACCGGTTTCCTCGTCCAACTCCAACGCCCGCCACAGGTACCAGCTGGCGACGCTTCGGTAGGGCCGCCACCGTTCGCCGTATTCGAGCAGTTGCTTCGGTGACGGCATCTCCCCCTGCCGGTACCGGAGGGCGAAGCCTTTGCGCACGCCGAAGTCGCCGACCGGCAGTACGTCGGGCCGGCCCAGCGTGAAGATCAGGAACATCTCCGACGTCCAGCGCCCGATCCCCCGTGTCTGGGTCAGCTCCTCGATGATCGCCTCGTCCTCCATGGACCGGGCCTCGGCCAGCGACGGGATGGCGCCGTCGACGGCACGGCGGGCCAGATCGCGCATGGCCAGCAACTTGGCCCGTGACAGGCCTGCGCCGAGAAGGTCCTCGTCGCGGGCGGCGACAATGGCGCCCGCAGTGAAGCTGGTGCCCGATCCAGGGAAGAGTGCGCACAGCCGGGCGTAGATGGCACCGGCTGCCCGACCGTGCAGTTGCTGGAACACGATGGCCCGCGCCAAGGCGGCGAACGTGGTCGGCGCCCCGGTGAGCTGGACATCGGGCGGGCCGACCGCGTCGATCAGCCGGGCGAGGATCGGATCGGCAACCCGCAGGTGCTCGACCGCGAGCACGGGGTCGAAGCCCGCCGCTACCGGGTAGGCGCAGATGGTGTTTCCAACGCCAGCAGCTCGACCTTGGTCGCCAGCCCACCGTTGGCGGAGAAGCCGCCGAGCTTGCCCCCCGCCGCCACGACGCGGTGGCAGGGAACGACGAGCGGAAAGGGATTGCGTCGCATCGCCTGCCCGACCGCGCGCGCCGCACCGGGCGAGCCCAGGAGGGTGGCCGCCTCACCGTAGGTGATCGTCTCGCCTGGCGGAACGGTCCTGATCAACTGGTACACCCGGCGGTGGAACGGCGGAACCCCGGTCATGTCGAGCTCGACCGAGGACAGGTCGCCTGCCTCACCGTTGAGGAGGGCGACGATCTGATCGAGTGCGTCGTGCACACTGGCCGGTGGCTCCATCGGACGAGCGTCGGGGACCGCGTCGGTGAGCTGGGCCACCGTTTCGCCGTCGTCGGCCTCCGGGAGCTGCACCGCCCGCAAGCCGCGAGGCCCCCACGCCACACCGCAGCGGCCGGCGTTGGTGTCGAAAAGGGTGTAGCCGGTCACCTCCCCTGCGGACCCAGCGGATGGTTGCACCCCGCTGCGCTCGTGGCCGGTCGAGCCAGTCGGCGAAGTCGGGGGCGGCGACGTGCGGGACGAGACCATCAGAATCGGTCAGGGCATCGTGACGAGCTTGAACAGCGCGCCTGTCGGGTCGGCTGCGGCCGCGAGGCGGCCATACGGCGTGTCCTCGGCGGGCGTCACGACGGAGCCGCCGAGGTCGACGATCGTCGCCAGCGACGCATCGGTGTCCTCGGATCCGAAGTAGATCGACCACTGGCCGCGGGCGCCTTCGGGGAGAAACGCCGAGGCATCCATGATCCCCGCCAGCTGGTCTTCACCGGTTCCGAGGGTCGTGTACCGCAAGTCCTCGGTGTCGCTTGAAACATGGGTGTCCCATCCGAACGCATCGCGGTAGAAGGCCACCGCGGCGTCGTAGTCCCGGGTGTACAACTCGAACCAGGCCGGGGTTCCCGGCTCACCCAGGACGCCGAATCCTTGGTGGGCGCCTGGCTGCCAGATGCCGATGCCTGCGCCGCCGGGGTCGGTGACGTAGGCCATGGTGCCCAGCTGTCCGACGGGTGTCGCCTCTACGAGGGCCTGCCCTCCGTTGGCGGCGGCGGCGCCGACCGACTTCTGAGCGTCGTCACTGGCCAGGTAGGTGGACCACACGTCCGGCGCGCTGGAGCCGGGCCGGCTGCCGATGCAACCGGCTACGGGCACTCCGTCCTTGGTGAAGTTGAAGTAGCCGCCGAAGTCCTCGTTCGGTGCCGCTGTGGCCCAGCCGAAGAGCCGGCTGTAGAACACCCGGCTGCGCTCAATGTCGGAGGTCATCAGATCGATCCAGCAGGGTGCCCCGACCGGGGCGGATTCTCGAGTGGGCATGGAGACTCCTTCAGTGTGATCGGAACGATGTCACACTTTCGCCGGGGTGGCGATCCGGGGTTCGGCGCGGTCAGGCCTGCGCGCCGTGCGCCTCCCAGTGGCGGTTGAGCGCCCCTTGGACCTTGACGAACCAGATGATGGTCCCGATCAACGGGAGTAGGTTCCACAGTCCGATGATGCCGGTAACCGGCTTCTCCTTGCCCTCGGCTGCGTACATGGCGCCGATCTCAGCGGGCAGCAGGAACAGGTTGACGACGCCGATGAGAAGCCCGATCACCAAGGCAATTGGCCCGCCAATGCCCTGCCCAGAATGCTCTTTCAGTTCCCGGAACACCTGGTAGGTCCAGTAGAGGTTGTAGATGCCGATCGTGATGATCGACAGCAGCAGGACGGCAATCGGATTTCTGATCTTCCCGACCGGGCCCATGGTGTCTCCGTCCTACGCCGCCGACTGCGCCGATGCCGGGCACGATACCGCGATCCCCAAATAGCGGAGACAGGCACGGTCGCCGGCGTGGGGCTGCGGCGCAATGCCACACATGTCATGACAATGGTCAATCGGGATTGCTTGGCCGGCGAACTCGTTCAGCGATAATTCCCCCGCGGGGAAGTCCGATATTCGGCCCACCAACAGCGCCCGACCCGCCCCACCCCCGTCCGACCCGTCGATGGCCCGAGGCGTCAGTATCGTGAGCGGGTGCTCGAATGGATCCCGTGGCAAGACGCGGCGAAGATGGCCGCGGCCACGGCGACCACTTGGGGCCTCACCCGCCGATCGGAGCGGTCTTGGGGGCGCATCCTGCGGCCGTGGGCCAAGGAACTGACCCTGATCCTGCTCCTGTACGGCCTGTGGCAGTACGCGGGCGAGTGGTCGCTCGGCCATGTCGACGTGGCGCTGGCCCGGGGCCAGAGGATCTGGGACGTCGAACGGGCGCTCCTCTTGCCGAGCGAGCGGGCCACCCAGGCAGTGTTTCTCCATCACCGACTCATCCTGCGTGGTTTCAACGAGTTTTACGCTTTCATCCACACCCCTGCTCTGGCCATCTGCTTGATCTGGCTGTTCGTCCGCCACCGCGATCGCTACCCGCCGGTGCGAACAGTGCTGGCGTTGGTGACCGGGGCCAGCCTGGCCATTCAGCTGTTCCCCGTCGCCCCGCCCCGGCTGCTGCCGCTGCTCGGCGTCGTCGACACCGGCGCCCTGATCGGCCCCCGGGTGTACACCCCGGGCGCCCCGGGGCTCGACCAGTTGTCGGCCATGCCGTCACTGCACGTCGGGTGGTCGATCGTCATCGCCGGGGCGATCGTATGGGTCTGCCGCCGGCCGTGGCGCTGGCTGGCGGTCGTCTACCCGATCCTGACCCTCCTGACCGTGGTCGTGACGGGCAACCACTTCTGGGCCGACGGCATCGTCGTCGCCGTGCTGTGCGCCGGGGCGGCGCTCATCGTGGCCAAGGCCTACGCCCGGCCCCCGGTCGTGCGCGAGACGCTCGACACACCCCCAGATCTCGTTCCGGAGCCCGTCGGATAGCCGGATCGTCTGCCGTAGGTGAAATGGGGCTGGGGAAAATACCTCGCCTGACGCACACCGAACTGGCGGGGGCAGGTGTCCGACCTCCGGCGCCCGCCGACCGCCACCCGCGTCACGATGGCCATCGCGGTGACATGCCGCCCGGCGGACAGGGCGACACGGCCCCTGTACGGCCTTAGATCAGATCGTCGAGCGCGGTCACGAGCACGGGGTCGAACACCTCGGGGCGTTCGTAGTACGGGACGTGGGCCGTGCCGGCCAGCAAGTGGAACTGCGCGTTGCTCAGCGTGGCCGCGATCTGCTCGCCGATGGCCCGGAAGTCCGAGGCGTCGTGCTCACCGACGATGATCACCGTCGCAACGGTGATCTCGGCGAGGCGCTCGGGTAGATCGGGCACGAGCAATTCCTCCATGTCCTCGGTGTCGGCGGCCCGTTGCAACTCGAACGCCCGCCGCTGCATGACTGCCAGCGAGGCTCGTCGGATCGGGTCGACGGCCGCCGAAGTCCGGCCCGGGCCGTCGAACCACATCCGCAGGTTGAGTTCGACCGCGGCGTCGACATCGCCCGCGTCCAACGCCTCGTCCTCGGCGTCACCGAACGAGCTGACGTCCTCGGACCAGCCATGTCCGGGGAGCGCCGGGCTGACCAGGACCAGCCCGGCGACCAGCGCCGGTCGGGCTACCGCCACCTCGAGTGCCACCCGGCCGCCCAGTGACCCGCCCACCAGAACCGCCCGCTCGATCCCGAGCCGATCGACCAACTCCAGTACGTCGCCGGCGCTCTGATAGGGCTCCGAGGGTACCGGTGACTGGCCGAAGCCCCGCAGATCACAGCGCACGGTCCGATGATCGGCGGTCAACCATGGCCACTGGCAATCCCACATTCGACGATCACCGATCCCAGGGTGCAGCAAGACCACGTCTGGCCCGTCTCCGGCCACGTCATACGAAAGCATCACAGCCCCATCTCACTTTAAGAACACTCAAAGGCGGCCGTGGAAGATAGCCAAATAGTCCAGGCGAACAATCCAACCGCAAAGAAGAGGGATCAATCATGGCAACGGTCGCTATCCGTATCGAACTGCCTCCCAAGGGCGCACTCGAGACATCCGGGGACGGCACGAATCCCACCGACGATCAGACGAACGAGGAGCTGCAGATCCGGCAGGAATACATCGACCGCGTCGCGCCCGTTCTCGGCGCCCTCCTCGCGCGACCCGCACGCCGCTCGGGGAACGTAACCGAAGTTCAACTTCTCGGCACCGACGTCTGGTCGCAGATGAACCACTACCTCCTGCTCGTCACCGTAGACATCGGCGATCCGGGGATCGATTTGTCTGCGCTCGTCCCCAGCGGTGGCGAGGCCACGGTCATCGGCTCCTACGCCAACCTGCGGCAATGGCCGGCCGAGTCGACGGATGTGGCCTTCCACACGATCGCGGCTCATAAGGTTTGACTCCCCGGCCCAGCCGGTCACGCGCCGGCTGGGCGTAGGGGCACCGACGTGGATTCGGACGGGTCGCACCAGCGCGGTGAGCACCTCAGGCAGGCGGTCGAGACCGGACACGGCCGTGGCCTTGAGCCGTCGCTCCGGAGGCGCCACCCCCGCCGCCACGCGCGTCATCGGTGAGGTCAGGCACCATGGACACCATGAAGACCGCATCGGTGTCGCTGCGACAAGTGATCCTCGACTGCACCGACGCCCGGAGACTCGCCGAGTTCTACCGCCAGCTGCTCCACTACCAATACCGGCCGGGCGACCATGTCCCACCCGATGGCGAGCCGGACCCGAAAGGGCAGGACTGGCTGGTGCTGCGAAACGCCGCAGGTGGGTGTCGCATCGCCTTCCAACAAGTCGACGTCCTGCCCGAGGCGACGTGGCCTGATGGGCCCCACCCTCAGATGGCGCACCTGGATCTCTCCGTTCCGACCGTCACCGCCCTCGATGCCGAACATGACCGCGCCGTCGCGCTCGGCGCCCGCCTCCTTCGCGACCGCTCGGACGACATCGAGGAGCCGCTCCGGGTCTATGCCGACCCGGCTGGGCACCCGTTCTGCATCTTCGTGGCGCCCGAGGCGGCGTAGATTTTGCCGTGCCCGATGCGGGCGCCCCACCCCGTCGTCAGTCCTCATCCGCTGGAAGGGACAGAACTCTTGTGGCAGCTGTGGCCGGATCGATAGCACTCGAAGGCAGCTTCGCGGAGGGCCATGTCCGTCCCCGGTGAGCCGCCCGTCTCGCCCCGGCTGGCCGAGGCCCGACGATTTCTCCAGGGGCGGCAGGCGAACTGGGCTTCGCGATCGGGCGCACCACCGACGGACGATCCGATCGCAGTCGCCCAGCGGCGAGCCAACGAGCGTGAGACGAACGCCGTTCGCGATGGGGCGTTCATCCGAGAGGGCGCGTTCAAGTACGACGCCACTGATGAAGAAGATCGCTGGTTGCGCACCCGCCAGATCATTGAGCGAGTGAGTCCGGGGCCATTCGAAGATCCCCGATATCTGGAGATGTTGGCCCGCCAGGCCGCCTCCATCGAACTCGCCCTCAGCCCCCCAAGGGCCAATCCGGGGATCCCACCTGAAGTGTGGTCTCGAATCATCATCGGAACGACCGGTGAGCCACGCAGCGAGGCGTACTCGGCCGTTGTGGCGGGGACAGTCGTGCTGGCCATATCGGGCGGGATGATGGACTTCATGTACCAGAGTGCCAAGGCGCTGGCATTGGCGTGGCAGGCGAAGCCGGCCTCGGATGGTGCGACGCTGAGCTTCTCGGGGCGTCCCGAGGACACGGAGGCGGTCCTGAATAGCGACCCCTATCCGGTTCGGCTGTTCCGCGACACGCTGACGTCGTGGCTCTACCGGGGTCGTCCTACCGCGCCCTCCTCGGTGATGCCGCCACCCGACCGGCAGGCGCCTATCCAGCTTCTGATCAACGGGGCCGAGCGCTTCGTCCTGGCCCACGAGTACGGCCACGCCCTCCTGCACCACCTGAAAGGAGCCGGCTTGTTCAGCCCCGCCGACTCGCCGAACGATTCACCCTGGGACAAGGAGTTCGCAGCCGACGCGTTCGCCCTCATGAGCGTCATCGAGAGCTCGGCGGCCCTTGACCGCCTTCCGCCCAACATGGCCCTTCAAGGCGCTGCCATGGCGATGAAGACACACGAGATCTTCGATGTCGTGTTTCACATGACATCGGACGGGTCGACGACACCCGAGGAGTCGGCGACCCATCCTCCGTTCTTCCAGCGGATCGCGCTGCTCGAACGGATGTACGTGGAACTCCACCCAGATCCTGAGACGGCCCGCCAGGATCTCGAAGGAATGCTGGTTCCCAGCCGGACCCTGGACCAGATCTGGCAGCGTGTCCGCCCGGAGTTGGCCGAGGAGTTCCAGGTTGGCCGGCCGCTGCATCCCGTGTGGACATCCACCTAACTCCGACGCGAACCGAGAAGTATCAAGCAGTCGACTTCGTTGGAAGAGGAGTGAGTGTCAATGGAGCCTGCGCCTGGAGCCAACGTCCCGAAGAAGCCCGAGGAGACCGAGGGCGAAACGGTGTTGTCGTACGCGTACGTTCAGGACAAGCAGTTCGTGGAGGTGTTGAACGCACGCACATGGGAGGAGAACTCCGACTACGGAGGTCTTGTGCTCCAGGGGGCGTGTCCCATATGCGGCCACCCCGACGCCATCGATGTGTTCGTGCCGATCGTGATTGCCGCGTTCAAGGCCGGCGCCGAGGTGTCGAAGGAGTACGCCGAGTGCCAATGCGGCGAGAACCACAATCCGCCGTCCGGCAAGTCCGGGTGTGGCCGATGGGGTCTGGTGTCTCCTCGGGTGGGCGGGGGCTGACCGGATGCCGGGCCTGAGCGACGAAGCCAAGTTCTGGTCGGGGAAGGCGGCCGACGCCCACCACAACATTCTGGAGACGATCCGCGTCTCGGCCGGAAGATGGCAGGCCGCGATCGCCGCCTTCCTCGGCTTGTACACCACCGTGGGGTTCGTCCTCGGCCCCGACAAGATTGCCGCTCTTCCCGTACACGGTTCGTCGGCAACTGCCATTCTCGTGGCCTACACCGCGACCGGTGCCTTGGGCGTGGCCGCGATCGTCCTCGCCAACTTGGCCGCCCAGGGCATCCCGGAGATCCTCACTGGGACTCCGATGACCGGCCAGGCATACAGCCGGCTCGTCCTGTCCCGGGCCACAACAGCCCGGACGCTCCTCAGGTGGGCAATCGGCTGCGCTGCGATAGCGGGATTGCTGGCCCTCGGTGCCTCGACATTTCTTCTTGGGGCCGGGGTGCGGGCCGCCGGGCACACCCATGCCCGAGTGGTCAGCCCGAGCGGGGCGTACTGCGGGGAGTTACTCGACTCGGCGGGCAACCTCAGCCTCCGATTGCCCACCGGGGCGACCGTTCCCATCGCAGGCGCATCGATCAGCACCGTCGGCTCGTGCCCGGGGTGACGCAGCGGTGCTCCCTGGGCCTCGGCAGGAGTCGTCCTCCCGTCGGTCCCCCTGGCGCCCTGTTGTCGATGGCGTCGCGGCGGTCGTCCTGCTCTGTTCGCGCGATTCGTTGGCAGCCCCACGCATGTCGTCGTTGGATTCGGCGCCGTCGGGCGTCCCATCGGAGCAGACCGTCCAACGGCCGGCCGGAAAACGTCACCGAGGTGGCCCAGTTCGACGTTCGCCAGGTGTTCGACCGGCAAGCGGTCATGCTGCACAACCTCCGACCGTCCACGCGAAGGGACATCGTCGGGCACGACACCGGGCACATCGCCAGCGGATCTCACCGCTTCACGCCGTCGGTGTGTGGCCGCCGAGCACCTCCGCGAACATGTCGGTGTCGACATTGCCTCCGGTCTGGATGATCCCGACGCGCCGGCCCTGCACCACGTCGCGCTCGGCGAGCAACCCTGCAAGCGCGACCGCGCCGGCCGGTTCGGCCGCGTTGTGCGTCGTTGCGAACATGGTCCGCATCGCTTCGGCGATTGCTTGTTCACTGACCGCGACGATGCGGGCCGCGCCCGAGATGATGGCGTTCACCGCAACGGGATCCGGCACACGGCACGCCACACCATCGGCGAATGTGGCCGCAGCGTCGGTGGTGACCACGTG
>JAUTXN010000070.1 GCA_030838045.1 Acidimicrobiaceae bacterium | reverse complement strand
GCCGTCGAACTGGGGTTGATCACCTGCATGGGTGTGTTCAACCCGCTCTTCGCCACCTACCGGCTCGACCAGACGCCGACGAACCGAGTCGCCCGCACGCTGTCCGCGTGGTCGGTCACCAGCAACGCCACCATCGCGGCGATGACGGCCCTGTGGGGTCTGCTGGCCGGTCTGACGGGTGCCCGCACTGCGATCGCGTTGGCCGGTGTCCTCATCCTTGCAACCCCACTCCTCCTCCCCCGCCGCGACCACACGCCGCAGCACGAGCGGGATCTGGGAACGATCCCCGCGTGATTGCCGCCGCCGCTCGCCAGCGGCCCTCCGACAAGTACATGTCAGCGTCTGCGGCCCGCCCCACCGCCTCCAGGGTCGAGACGGAGCTCGCTCATCGCGTCAGGCCTTCGCTGGTCGTCCTCACCGCGTCGGGACGCTACGAAGCGTTGGCGTCCGCAAGTAGCACCGCGTCGATCAGGCCAGGAAAGCGGGCGTCGAGATCGTCGCGGCGCAGCGTGTAGTAGCGGCGAGTCCCCTTTTCCCGGCAATACACCACACCGGCCTCGCGAAGGACCTTGAAGTGGTGGCTGCCCGTCGATTTGCTCACGGGCAGCAGCAGTTCCACGCAGGCCAGCGCCCCGTCGGCTCGGTCCAGGCTTCGCACCATCTGAAGCCTCACCGGGTCCGACAGGGCGTGCAGCACATCGACCAAGCGCAGTTCGTCGCGTGTCGGAAAGCGCAGTTCCATAGGTGGCCCCACTATGCCGCCTCCAAGGCCATCGACGCTTCGGCGGTGTCGGTGACTTCTGCAGGAGCTGGCCGCAGCAGCCACCACACCAGGCCCGACGCCAACAGCGCCACCACCGTGGTGACCACGATGGTGAGGTCGAAGGCGTGCACGTATGACTCGCGGGCCGCAGAGACCAAGGCCTCGGCGGTGGGTCGGGGGAGGGCGGTGCTGGCCTGCAGGGCCGCGCCCAGCGAACCGGTGGCCGAGTGGGCCGCGACGGGAAGCCCCACGATCCGGTGGGCGATGTCTCCTCGGTACAGCGACGCCAGGATGCTGCCGACCACGGCGACACCGAGTGCACCTCCGAGTTCCCTGGTGGTGTCGTTGACGGCCGACCCGACCCCCGCCTTGTTCAAGGGCAGAGAACTCACGATGGCGCCGGTCGAGGGCGCCGTCACCATCCCCATACCGGCCGCCGTGACCACCAGGGAAAGCGCCAACAGGGCGTAGTTGGCGTGCAGCCCACTTTGCGAGAGCAGGGCCAGCCCGGCCGCGACGACGGCCAGCCCGGTGCTGACGACGCGTCGGTGACCCCAACGTTCCACGAGGCGGGCGGATCGGGGCGCCGCGACCATATAGACGAGCGCCCAGGGAAGCATGCGCACGCCCGCCTGCAGCGGGGTGTATCCGACCACGGACTGGAGGTACTGGGTCAACACGAAGATCATCCCGAACATGACGAAGAAGATCAGGGTGATGCTGCTTGCCGCCGCAGTAAATCGGGGGTTGCGGAAAAAGCGCAGGTCGAGCATGGGCTCCGGCGTCCGCAGCTCCCACTTGGCGAATCCGGCCAGGACCGCGGCCGAGAGCGCGAACAACACCAGCGTCCGCCCCGAAATCCATCCGGCGACGGGAGCCTCGATGATGGCGTAGATCAGGCTTCCCAGACCCGCGATCGACAGAATGGCCCCCACCGGATCCAAGGTCGGCGTGCGGTCCGTTCTCGACGAGGGGACGAAGAACGCTCCTGCGAGCAGCGCCACCGCGACCACGCCGACGTTGGTGAGAAAGATCGAACCCCACCAGAAATGTTGCAACAACCATCCACTCGTGACGCCGCCGAGTCCGGCGCCGACACCGGCGAAGCCCGTCCAGATGGCGATGGCTCGTGGTCGCTCGTTCGGGGGAAACACGTGGGCCAGTACCGAAAGGGTAGAGGGCATGACGAGCGCCGCCCCGATGCCCATAGCGGCGCGCGCCAGGATCAACTGGCCGGAGGAAGTTGCCAGCGCGGCCATCCCCGAGGCGACTCCGAAGGTCACGAGACCCACATTGAGCGCCAGCCGGCGCCCGAAGCGATCGCCCAGGGCTCCCGCCGTGAGCAACAGGCCGGCGAAGACGAGGCTGTAGGCGTCCACGATCCACTGCAGTGCGCTGGAGCCGGCGTGCAGGTCCTTCGTCAGGGTGGGGAGTGCGACGTTCAGGGAGGCGTTCGCCACCACGATCATGACCAGGCTCATACACAGGACACCGAGTGTCCACCACCGGCGGTCGTAATCCCGACTGAGTTCGTTCGTCGCAAATGGCTTTTGTTCGACAGTCATCGAACGCTGCAACGTTCGATCTTGGTCGAACATTCCGCAAGCCGGAGTGCTGCACCAACCGTGACCACCGAGTGCCGGAAACAGACCTCGGTCGGACAGACAAACAGACCTCGGTCGGACAGACAAACAGACAGACTGCGCTGGTGGAGCTCGATCGTGTCGTGGTGTCGGGGGTGCTTGCCCGGGCGGGCTGCATCGCGGCCTGGGAGGAAGCGGACGAGCTGATCGAGGCCGCCGCCGACGACCCGGATGTGCTTTCGGAGCTGGTGGCTCGTCGCACCAACGGCGAGCCGATCGCATGGCTGACCGGGACCGTCACGTTTTGCGGCATCACGTTGAACGTCGCGCCGGGGGTCTATGTGCCGAGATGGCAGAGCGAACCGATGGCCCGAAGGGCGGCGTCACTCCTGCCGCCGGCCGGGATCGCCGCCGACCTGTGCACGGGCGCTGGTGCCATTGCGGCCGTGATGGCGACGGCCGCGCCGAGCGCGCGAGTCATCGCGACCGAACTCGACGCTGCGTCCGCGCGGTGTGCCCGGGGCAACGGTGTGGAGGTGTTCGAGGGCTATCTGGACGATCCGCTGCCCAGGGAGTTCGAGCGCCGCGTCGACGTGTTGACCGCTGTCGTGCCGTACGTGCCGACCGACGCACTTCGCCTGCTTCCCCGCGACGTCCTGGCATTTGAACCACGACTCGCACTCGACGGCGGGACCGACGGCATGGACCTCCTGGCGGAGGTCGTCAACAGGAGCACCGCATGGCTCGGGCCTGGAGGCTGGGTACTGCTGGAGTTGGGCGGGGAGCAGGCCGAACCGATCGGTCGACTCCTTCGAGGAGTGGGGTTCGAAGGAGTAGAAGTCATGGCCGACGAGGACGGCGACACTCGCGCCATCTGCGCCCAGCTCAAGTGGAGCCGCCGTTAGGAACGCACCCGACTACCCCGTCACGGGGATCTGACCTGACGCGGGCGTATCGGACGTCGACCGAGCAAGACGGGATGACCGCTGCCGCCGCCGTTTCCGATACAACGCGGCGTCCGCCCGCGCGACCAGATCCTGAGGCGAGTCGAGCGGCAACAGTTCCGATAGTCCGACCGATACCGAACCGGGTTCGGGGCCTGCTGCGAGGGCGGCGTTGACGAGGGCCATTCTCTTCCTCGCGTCCGCCGCCTTCACCCCTGAGATCGCACAGACGAACTCGTCGCCTCCGTAACGAATGATCAGGTCGTGGGGCCGCAGCTTCGACTTCAAGCCACTTGCCACCGCGGACAGCATCCGGTCTCCGGCGGCGTGGCCCCGGGAATCGTTGATGGCCTTGAGTCGGTCGACATCGACGAACACGAGGACCAGGGACTGACCCTCGCGCCGGGCTCTACCGATGTCGCGTTCCAGTTCGATGAACCCCGCACCCCGCAGATAGGCGCCGGTCAGATCGTCGTGCGACGAGTTCTCGCGATCCCGAGCCGATGCCCCGCGATCGGCCAGGGCGGTGTCGCGATCCAGTTCGGCCTCGGTGCGTTCGCTGGCTCCGGCGCCGCGATCAGCCAGGGCGGTGTCGCGATCGAGTTCCGCCTCGATGCGTTCGCTGGCGCCCGCTCGGCGATCCTGTGAGGACCGCTTTCGGTCGGACGCGGCCTCTCGCCGAGCGAGGGCGGAGAGGCTGGGAGGTGCCGGGGTCCCCCACGCCGTGGCGGACGATTCCGAACGCTCAGCCGCCTGGTCTCGTTGGTCGGCCGCTTGGTCTCGTTGCTCGGCTACTTGGTCTCGTTGGTCGGCCGCCTGATCGCGTTGATCGCCGGCTTGGTCCCGTTGCTCGCCGGCTTCGTCGCGCCGGATGCCGGCTTGGTCCCGCTCCTGCCCGGCCTGGTCCCGCCGGTCTCCGGCCTGGTCGCGCTGCTCCCCCGCCTGGTCCCGCCGGTCTCCGGCCTGGTCGCGCTGCTCCCCGGCCTGGTCCCGCTCCTCCCCCGTCTGGTCCCGCCGGTCTCCGGCCTGGTGGCGCTGCTCCCCGTGGCGCTGCTCCCCGGATGCGTCTTCGCGCACCGCGACCACCGCATCGCGCTGCTGCAGTCCCACGAGTCGTCGCACTTCGGTTTGTAGGCCATCGCGCTGTTGCTGAAGCTCCGCCACGGCCCGCGACTGGTCGGCGGTGCCAACGCGCAACGAGTAACTCTCGCTCGGTATCACCATGGTGTGCTGCTCACAGATGCGCCTGAAGGCGCTGGCGTCGGTCTCATTGGCAAACGCGTCCATCGGATACGCGCACAGCAGGGTGAACGGGCGGGCTTCGCCGAGCTCGTTCCACAGGTCCTCGAGCGCCAGGGCTGCGGCGCCGTTACCGTCCCCCCAAAGGATTGCGACCATCTCGCCGTACACCCGGATCCGGCGCCCTCCGAGCGCCGCGTGGTCCATGGCGGCACCGATGGTCGCTCGAAATGCCGTCTCGTCAGGACCGCCGCCGACCATGAAGTGCGACAGCAGCTCGGCGGCATCGAAGGTGAGAAAGCGAGCATCCCGCACCGCGGCGTCGAGGTCGACACCTGCATACCTGATGGCCGTCTCGAAGCTCGCCCGGTGGCTGGCCGTGGCGACCACGATCACCGCGTCGCCGTCCTCAAGAGCTGGTGCGAGGAACGCGGAGACGGTATCGACCAGAAAGGCCTCCGTCTCGTAGAACTCGACGAGGTGGTTGTTCTCAAACGTCGAGCCGGCCGTCGGCGCCAGGCTCGGAAGATTCATCGTGGGACAATTATCGGTCGCGAGCCGTGAAAACCTGAGCCGGCGCGACTCAGGCGAAGCGGCGGGCGATGGCACCGGCCCGCGACCGGTAGGCGCCGCCGAACAGTACCGAGTGCACCAGTAGGGGATACAGCTGCCACAGTTCGACTCGCCTTTCCCACCCCTCGGCCAGCGGGTTTCGCTCGCGGTAGGCGTCAACCAGGCGAGCGGGCAACGAACCGAACAGCGCCAGCATGGCCAGATCTTCCTCGGTATGGCCCCCGTGCACGGAGGGATCGATCAGCCACGCTCGCCCATCGGCCCCCACAGCACATTGCCCCACCAAAGATCACCGTGCACCAGGGAAGGACCGCCGGGGACGCAGTCAGAGGACCAGACGGAGTATCGACGCGCTTAGTCTGGCACCGGGATCTCCCGCCAGCTCCTGGGCCAACTCGGTCACCGGCCGCTCACCCGCCCGCAGCAGCACCAGGATCTCCGGCTTTGCGGCTCGGCGATCGCGTTGAAGACGTCCGACGTCGTCGCTGCTCGTGCCGTGCGAACATCACATGCCGATATCGGAATATGGCAAGCCGGAGGAATCAGGCGGTCTTGTCAGATGATGACGCCCGAACGCGCAGCCAAGTGGCACATGGTCCCTTGCGGGGGATCGATCGTTGTGCAATCTTCAGCGGCATCGACGGCAAGAGGAGGGGTCACGCATGAGGCGGCTCGGTTGGGTCGTGGGGTTGGTCCTGGTCCTCGTGGCCTGCGGGAGCAAGAGCGGCGGCTCGGCCGCCAAGGTCGGGCCCGGCTCGTCGAGCACCACCGGTGCTCCGGCCGGTGTCGAGAAGGCGAAGCCGGCGCCGGGGACCGGCAATGTGCAGGGCAAAGTCGTGTTCGACGAAAAGCCGGCGGTGGGCATCGCGGTGACCCTGTGCGAGAAGTTCTCCCAATATGTCGGTGGGTGCTCCGGTCAGCAATACAAGGCCCAAACCGACAGCGACGGCGTGTACGTGATCGTCAACGTGCCTCCGGGCGTCTACCAGGCCCTGACGGTCGCCGTGTTCGACACCAGTAACTATCTGTTCGCCCAATCCGGCATCCTGACGCCCAAGACCTACAACATCACCGCCGAAAAGACGCTTTTCGTCGACACGACCTACCTGTGGAAGTCCGACCTCCAGCTAGTCAAACCCGACGCCGGCTCACAGGTTTCGGGCACCAACTTGACCTTGCGGTGGAGCGCCTACCCGGATGCCACGTACTACATGGTCTCGGTCGACGCCTCGGATCCAGGCACTTCCAGCCCCTTACCGCGTCAGCGGGTCGCGGGCACCACCTTCACGCTGACCACTTCACTCGCCGCGGCCACCTACCGCTGGCAGGTCGAGGCCTACGACGCCCAAGATCACAAGCTCGCCGCCAGTCCGGACAACGTTACGTTCGCGGT
>JAUTXN010000034.1 GCA_030838045.1 Acidimicrobiaceae bacterium | reverse complement strand
CGGGCGACGCCCAGCTCGTCGGCGCGAGAGAGGACGGCGATGGTGTTCACCGGCGTCGATTGGACGTGCTCCTCGTCGTGGAACGCCTCGAGGAACCGGGCGTCGGCCGAGTGAAAGTGGCGCATCAGATAGATGACGGCATCGGCGGGACTCGGGGTCTCGTCCTCCGGATCGAAGAACCTCATGGCCGTGTCCGCGATGGCCGTGGTCGCCGAGGCGATCCCCGGCGTGTCGATCAGGGTCATCATCCGGAGGGCCTTGCTGGGCCACTCGATCTCCAACCGTTCGACATCAGCCTCGGCGACGCCGTCCAAGTCGACCTCAAGCGCCCCGTCGTGACGGGCGAAGCGCAGCGGCCGCGGCGGCGTCGATCGCGAGTGGAGGACGGCCCGGTAGGTGATGCCGTCGCGGAACCACCACACCAGGCGGGTGCACTCCCCCGCGTCGGTCGGCGCCAGCTCCTCGCCGACCAGGGCGTTGAGCAGCGTCGATTTCCCCGCCTTGACCTTGCCCGCGATGGCCACCCGCAGCGGCTCGTCGAGGCGCTGGACGATGGCCGCCACGTCGGCCTGGCCCGGGGTGCCGGCATAGACGCGGTCGGCCTGTGCCAGCAGCATCCGGACCTGGTCGACGAAGCCGCCGCTGGTCATTCGACGGTCCCGGCCGCACCCGCGGTCAGCTCGGTGGCGATTTCGTCGGCCCGGCCATCGAGCGCGTGGAGCCGCGCCAGCCCGGAGGCGAGTTCGTCGAGGCGCGCCTGGCGTCCGGCGGCGTCGGCCACCAGGGTCCGCTGAGCGGCGGCCAGCGATTCCCGAGCCGAGCGGTGCAGAGCATCGGCCCGATCCTGATAGGACCGACGCAGCTCTCGGCGGAGGCGCCGCAGTGACGCCCGCCACTCACGGTCGGTCGCCCGGGTGGCATCGTCGAGGTACCGGGTCACCGCCTCGACAGCCTGCTCGCGCCGGCGCTGCACCTCGCGGCTGCGGGCCTGGTGCAACGACTTGCCCCCGATGAAGACCCCGATGGCCAAGGCGAAGGGGTTGAACAGGCTGATGCTGGTGAACGTCAGGATGCTTCCGATGGCGGCCAGCCCCTCCAGACCGCTCCATCCCGCCTCGAGCAGCACCCCACGCCACTGCACCTTGGCGGCGCTACCGGCGCCCGAGCCAGCCGACGCCTCGGCGAGGATCGACGCCGCCGATAGGGCCGGGTCCCTCTCGTGCAGGGTCGGGGCGATCAGGGCCTCGTGGTCGGCGAAGTGCTCGGCGATGGTCTCCGCTACCTGCTGCGCCCCCTCCAACAGCATCGAGGCGATGGCCGCCATCACCGTGCTCACTTGGCGGCCGAGTTCGGCCTCGAACTCGTCCCACTTGGCGGCGGGGTCGGTCTTCATGATCGTGCGTTCGGATTCGCGCTGGACGATCCGCATGCGGTTGGTGACCTCGACGACCACCTCGTCCTCCAGGTCGCTCAAGCCGTCGTCGAGGAGCATCTGCCACTCGGCGCTCTCCGACGCCAGCCGCCGCCCCCGATCCTCCGCCAACTCGAGGTCGGCAATCACCGGTGAGGGGTTCCACAGCGCGTCGCGCTCGGCGGTGACGGGCGCCGCCAGCTGCCCCACGACGTTGTGGATCTCGGCCACGGCATCGGCCGCCACCAGGAGCCGCCCCTCGTGCAACACCTGATGGAGCCGGGCGATGAGCGGGGCCAGGCCCGACTCCCCCTCGAGGTCGGTGCGCCGGCGGGCCCGGCCGTGAAACGAGAGCGCCGACGAGACGGGGATGATGTCCGCTATCAGGCCGCCCCGCTCCAGCCATCCCTGGTCGAGCTCGCGGATCTTCGTCCACGCCGGGGCGAGGTCGACCTTGGTGAGCACGGGCAGCACCGCGGGGCAGACCTGGCGCGCCGCCGAGAGGAACTCCAACTCCGGTCCCGTGTACTCCTGGGTGGCGTCGGAGACGAACAGGGCCGCTTGGGCCATGGACAGCGACGCCAGCGTCGCCACGGTCTGCGCCGACACCAGCCCCCCCACCCCGGGCGTGTCGACCAGCACCAGGCCGTCTCGGAGGATGGGCGCGGGTATGCCGACCTCGACATTGCGCAGCCGCTCCCGGTTGCCCGGATTGGCCCGTTCGGAGGCGTAGGAGGCCAGCGAGTCGACCGGGACCGGTTCCGGTTCCGGGGCCCCCTCGTCACCATCGGGTTCCCGCCGGACCAGGACGACAGGCTCGGGCGCATACCGGACGAGTGTCGGCACTGCGGTCGCCACGTCCTCATCGACGGGGCAAATGTCGGCACCGACGAGCGCATTGACCAGTGAACTTTTCCCCGCCTTGTAGTCGCCCGCGACCACGACCGCAACGTCGGGTTCGGCCACTCGGGCCCGGCGCAAGGCCAGCTGCCCGGCCAGATCCGCCCGACCGGCGTCGGCGCACGCCTGCTCGATCTCGGCGATCAGCACGACGAGTTCGGGGAAAACGGCGTCGGTCGTCATTTCACGGTGCTGCAGCGATGTTGGATCCTCCATTGTGTCCGAGGGATTCATGCGAATTGACCCTTCTACCCAGCCAGCCCTTGTCTCAACCTCGCCACTGGTGAATCATGTAAGCATGCGCTCCAAGACACCCCTGACGATTGAAGAG
>JAUTXN010000377.1 GCA_030838045.1 Acidimicrobiaceae bacterium | reverse complement strand
AACGTCTCAACCTGTAAGGGAGTCCCATGGTCAAACGCCAGCTCGTGACCTTCAGCTATACCTGTGATGTGTGCGGGGATGCAATCCCCGACTCTGACGGTGAGAGCGCGACGCGTACGGTCAGCTGGGAAGGCGCTTCTTATTCGGTCGATGTGTGCGCCACGCACAGTTCGCAACTGAGCGACCTTCTCACCGACCTGCAGACCTTTGTCGATGCGGGCAGCCGGGTATCGGGCGGCCGGGGCCGTCGGGCCGGCGCGCTCTCGTCCGCCAGTGCGAAAGGGCCCCGAGGCCGGCGTCCGTCGACGTCAACTTCGGCTTCGGGTACTGCGAAGCGGGGCGACCTGGGCACCGTTCGGGCCTGGGCTCGCGAGAATGGCCACAAGGTAAATGAGCGGGGCCGCATTCCCGGTGACGTTTTGGCGGCGTACGACGCGGCCCACGGCGGCGCGGCCCCCGAGCCGGCTCCTGAAGTGGCGACGGCGGCTCCGGTCGCGGCCGCTTCGTCGGGATCGACAAGGGCTCCTCGGGGCCGGCGCAGCGCCACCTCGAAGTCGACGTCGGGTACCGCCCCCAAGCGGGGCGATCTGGGCGCCGTTCGGGCCTGGGCTCGCGAGAATGGCCACAAGGTGAGTGAGCGGGGCCGCATTCCGGGGGACCTTCTGGCGGCGTACGACGCGGCCAACAATGGTGTCGCCGCCAAACCCGCCGCCCCCGCCCGCAAGCGCCGTCCGCGCAAGGCCGCCGCAGCAGCATCGGCAGCCGGATAGGTACTCCCCGCTTGGTGTGAAGCCCCGCGTGGCGGATGTCACCGCAGCGGGCGTTCCCAGCAAACTGACAACCAGACCGCCCGGACGAACGTGAGCACCTCACGATCGTCTGGGCGGTCGCATGTCGCCACCCGGACCTTGTGGGCCCCCCCCTGCCCCTGCCCTGGGACGCCAGTGAGCCTGTGACGCCGTGACGTGCGGCTGGCCGGTCGCGCGACCACGGCAAAGGCGGCGATGACGTCGGGAGCGACGGGGCGGTCCGGCACCGCCGGTTGGGTCAGCTAACTTCGCCTCGCAACCACCGCGGACCCCCGCCGCCTGCGAAAGCGACGTACAACTTGCTGCTTGCCGCCGCCCATCCCCTCAGCTTCTTTCAGGCAATTGTCATCGGCCTGGTACAAGGTGTAACCGAGTTGTTCCCCATCTCCAGCCTGGGGCATTCGGTGCTTATCCCGTCTCTCTTCGGATGGCACAATCTCGTGAGCAAGGAGTCCTCGGGAGGCGAGTCGTTCTACCTCGCGTTCATCGTGGGCCTCCACTGCGCATCTGCCGTTGCCCTGCTGTGGTTTTACCGAAAGGATTGGGTACGTCTCACGGCGGCCTTCTTTCGCACCCTCCGCAACCGCAAGATCGAGTCGTCGGAAGAACGGTTGGCGTGGCTCATCATCATCGCCACCGTGCCGGTCGGCATCTTGGGCCTCCTTTTCGAGCACAAGCTTCGGGTGCTGTTCACCAAGCCTCTGGCCGCGGCCATCTTCCTCACGATCAACGGCCTCATCCTTTTGGCGGGTGAGCGGGTACGGCAGCGTTCCGAGGTCCGCGCCCTGGCCGCACGGGAAGGGCTGGCGGAAGACGGCGCCCGCCGCCTCGACACACTGGAATTCAAAGAGGCCGGTGTCATCGGCCTGGCCCAAAGCCTGGCATTGCTGGCGGGGATCAGCCGCTCCGGTATCACCATGGTGGCAGGCCTCGTTCGGGGCTTGGACCACGAGGACGCGGTCAAGTTCGCATTTCTGCTGGCCACTCCCGTCATCCTTTTGGCCGGGGTGTACAAGTTGCCCGATCTCACCGGCCCGAACGGCGACGGGATCCGCGGCCAGGTGTTGGCGGGGAGCGTGGTCGCGGGCCTGGCGTCCTATGCGTCGGTCCGTTTCCTGACTCGGTACTTCAAGACCCGGACGCTCAAACCCTTCGCCATCTATTGCCTGGTGGCCGGAGTGTTCTTCGTCATCCATTCGCTGATCTACGCCTAGCGATCTCCGAGCGGGCCCGACGCCAACGCCGCCGCGCAGGCGCAACCCGGCGTTGCGGGAATCGCGGGAATGGCGGTGAATAAGAGGTCACGGGTACGGGAGACGTTGGCCGCCAGGGTGTCGAAGACCTGCTGCATAGTGACCGGCGCAATGCCCTCGACCCCCTCCAGCCCGGTGTCGTAATCGGTGACGAGGGCCAAACCGCAATAGCACATTCCCAGCTCCCGGGCCAGGTAGGCCTCGGGATACTGGGTCATGTTGACCACGTCCCAGCCGGCCGACCGGAACCACCGGGACTCGGCTCGGGTGGAAAAGCGGGGACCCTGAATCACCACGACCGTGCCGCCCCGGTGCACCGTCAAGGCGGTCAACGTCGGAGCGTCCCGCTGGGCCGCCGCCAGAACCGACGTGAGCTCGGGGCAGTACGGGTCGGCGAAGCTGACATGGCCCACGATCGGGCCGTCCACGAAGGTGTCGGGGCGGCCCGAGGTTCGATCGACCAACTGGTCGAGGATCACGAGGTCGCCGGGGGCGATCTCGGGCCGGAGCGACCCGACGGCGCAGGGAGCGACGACGCGCCGGACGCCCAAGGTGCGCAGTGCCCACATGTTGGCCCGGTAGTTGACCCGATGCGGCGGGAACTCGTGCGCCAGTCCGTGCCGGGGCAGGAAGGCGACGGGTCGGTCACCGACCAAGCCGATCGTGACCGGGGCCGACGGGGGACCGTAGGGCGTGTGCAGCGGGAGCTGCCTGGTGTCCTCCAAGAAGGAGTAGAACCCCGAGCCCCCGATGACCGCGATATCGGCGACGGGGGCGGCCATGGCGCCAATCTAAGACGCTAGGACGCGGCTGCTTTGCTCTTGTCGCCCGAGGACGACCCCGACCCGCCCGAACCCGACCCGGACCCACCCGAACCGGAGCCCGACCCGGACGAGCCCGACCCACCCGACCCGCCCGAACCGGAGCCCGAACCGGACTTCGATCCTGGCTCGGACTTCGATCCTGACTCGGACTTCGAACCGGAGCCGGGTTTTGAGCCCGACTCTGACCTCGAACCCGACCCGGACTCGGTCTTGGATCCCCCCGACCCCCCCGACCCCTCGGACCCTCCCGATTCGGAAGACTTCGAACCCGAACCCGAACCCGAATCCGCCTTCGACTCGGCGGCGGCGTCGGACTTCGACCCTCCATCTGAGTCGGTCCCACCGGCGCTCGCCGTACCCGACTTGCTGACCGAGCGATTGTCAGTGCTGTAGAACCCGGAACCCTTGAACGCGATGGCGATGTTGCCGAACACCTTGCGTAGCGAGCCGCCGCAGGTGGGACAGGTCGTCAGGGCGTCATCAGTGAACTTCTGCTGTACATCGAGGTGCTTGCCGCACGATCTGCACGCGTATTCGTATGTCGGCATCGAACCCTCGTTCCTCGGGACAGCCGCCTGGTGATTAGCACTCACCAAGCCTGAGTGCCAAGTTTACCGACTGGTCACCCCTTCTAGCATGAGTCTGGTGCGGCGTGACCCTGTTGTCGCTACCACGGCCCGAAATGCCGGGCTGCTCCTGGCCTCATACCTCGCCGGGGCATTCCCGACCGCCGAGCTGGTCACGAGGGCCGTCGGTCGCGATGTCCACCACGAGGGATCCGGCAACCCGGGCGCCACCAACACCTACCGCATCGCGGGCCCGGCTGCGGCGGCTGTCGTGGTCGCGGTCGACGTAGCCAAAGGGGCGGTCACGACCACGCTCGGTCGCCAGTTGGGGGACGGCACGCTCGGGGCCGGCTGCGGCGTGGCCGCGGTCCTGGGCCACTGCTTCCCGCCCAACGATCTGGCCGGGGGTGGCAAGGGGGTGGCGACCACCGGCGGCATGCTCCTGGCGTTGGACCCACTGCTGGCATTGCTGGTTTCCGGCGGTTGGGGGCTGCTGGCCAAGACGACCCGCCGGGCCAGCCTGGCCTCGGTCACGGTGGCCGCCACCCTTCCACTGGCGGCGGCGGCGCTCGGGCGGCCCCGATCGGAGCGCCTGGCCCTGGCGACGGTGTCGGCCGTCATCGTGGTCCGCCATCGGGACAACATCGCCCGCTTGCGTCAGGGCAAGGAAGGCCTCTTGGGGCGGACCACTCGGCCTTAACTGTCTCACCGGCGGGTAATACTTCTTGTAATGGCATCGACCGTTCGCAAGGCCGTGATCCCCGCCGCCGGCCTCGGCACACGCTTCCTCCCGGCCACCAAGGCCCAGCCCAAGGAGATGCTGGCGCTGGTGGACAAGCCCGCGATCCAGTACGTGGTCGAGGAGGCGGTCCGCTCCGGGATCACCGACATCTTGATCATCACCGGTCGGGGCAAGCGCAGCCTGGAAGACCACTTCGACCGGTCGTTCGAACTGGAGTACTACCTCGAGCAGGCGGGCAAGTTCGACCAGTTGAAGGAGATGCGGGAGATCGCCGAGATGGCGAACATCCACTACGTGCGCCAGGGAGAGCCCAGGGGCCTGGGCCACGCGGTGCTCGTGGCCCGTGAACACGTGGGCGACCAACCCTTCGTCGTCATGCTGGGCGACGACATCATGCACGAGCGCGCCGGAGTCCTCGACAGCATGCTCGACGTCTTCGAGCGTCATCGCGGCGCCGTGGTGGCGTTGAAGGAGGTCGACCCCCAGGAGATCCAGTTCTACGGCTGCGCCACGCCCGAAGCCATCGATGACCACCTCGTCCGGATCCTCGACATCGTCGAGAAGCCCGCGGTCGAATCCGCCCCATCCAACCTGGCGGTCATGGGACGCTACGTTTTCCCCCCCTCGATCTTCGACGCCCTCGACCAGGTGCAGCCCGGCTCGGGCGACGAGATCCAGCTCACCGATGCCATCAAGCTGCTGCTGGCGGACGAGGCGGTGTATGGCTGGACGTTCCGCCACGGCCGTTTCGACGTCGGCAACAAGCTCGACTACCTGCGCGCCACCGTCGAGCTGGCGCTCGAACGCGAGGACCTCGGACCGGGGTTCCGGGCGTTCCTGGCCGGCGTGGCGCGGCGAGAGGGCCTGGGTTGATCCCGCTGGAGGAGGCCCGGGCCCGGGTGCTGGCGGGCTGCGCCCGGCTCGAAGCGGTGTCCACGCCGCTCGCCCAGGCATTGGGCTGCGTCACCTCGGCTGCGGTGGTGTCGGACGACAACGTGCCCTCCTTCGCCAACACCGCCATGGACGGCTACGCCGTGCGGGCCGCCGACACCGAGGCGGCGTCGGAGGCCGAACCGGCCCGCTTGGTGGTCGTGGGCACCGTGGCCGCGGGCGCGGCGCCCGACCGCCCGGTCGGGCCCGGCCAAGCGGTGCGCATCATGACCGGAGCGCCCATGCCCGAGGGGGCCGACGCCATCGCCATCGTCGAGGTGACCTCGACCGAGGGTGACCAGGTCCTGGTTCGCCAGCCCGCCCGGGCAGGCCAGCACATTCGCCACCCGGGCGGCGACATCGCGGCCGGTCAGGAGGCGTTTCCGGCCGGCACGGCGTTGGGCCCCGGCCACCTCGGCGTCCTGGCCAGCATTGGGCGGGAAAAGGTGGACGTGTACCGCCGGGCCCGTGTCGGTGTGCTCTCGACTGGTGATGAACTGGTCGAGGGCTCGGTACCGCTGCAGCCTGGGCAAATCCGGGACACCAACCGCTTGACGTTGCTCAGCCTGTGCCGCCAGTCGGGTTTCGACGTGGTCGACCTGGGCGCCGCCCGCGATGACGAGGACGAGATCCGGGGCGCCATCGGGCGCGCCGTTGCAACGTGCGACGCCCTCATCGCGAGCGGCGGTGTCAGCATGGGCGACTTCGACTACGTGAAGAAGGTGCTGGACGAGGTCGGGGAGATGGCGTGGATGCAGGTCGGGATCCGCCCGGCCAAGCCCCTGGCGTTCGGCGTCGTCGAGGGCAAGGCGGTGTTCGGGCTACCGGGCAACCCCGTGTCGTCGATGGTGAGCTTCGAGTTGTTCGCCCGGCCGGGCCTGCGCCAGATGATGGGCTTCACCGGTGCGGCGCTGGACCGGACCCGGGTTCGCGGGGTGGCCGACGAGGGGTTCGCCCGGCGCCCCGACGGCAAGCTCCACCTCGACCGGGTCGTGGCGGCGGCGGGCGACGATGGGCGGTTCCATGTGCGCTCGTCGGGGGGGCAGGAGTCGCACCTGTTGCGAGCCATGGCGCTGGCCAACGCCCTGGCATTGGTGCCCGACGGCGACGGGATCGCTCCCGGCGGCGACGTGGACCTCCTCCTCCTGGGCTGAGCCCGGCGGTTCGTCGTTCCTGCCTGCCCCTGTCCTCCTGGTGGTGCTCCAGGTGGTGGCCGGGCCGTGGCCGGACGGGTGTTCCTGTGGTGGCCGGAGTACAAACCGTCGTGTGGACGACGGTTTGCGCTCCGGCCTCGGTGTGTACGGGCCGGGTTGCGGTCGCGACCCGGTAGCTTCGTACGCATGGGTGAGGCGCTCGTCGACTCCTATGGACGCACCGTCCGTGACCTGCGGATCTCGGTCACCGACCGGTGCAACTTCCGCTGCCAGTACTGCATGCCGGAAGAAGGCATGGTCTGGCTGCCCCGCACCGACATCCTCACCTTCGAGGAGATCGAACGGGTGGCGCGAGTGTGCGTCGAGCGCTTCGGCGTGGACAGCATCCGCCTGACCGGAGGCGAGCCGACGGTCAGGGCCCACCTCCCCACACTCGTCGCCAAGCTAGCGGCGCTGCGCGTGGGCGGCGACCCCGACGGCCGGGGGGTCGACCTGGCCATGACCACCAACGGCGCCAGCCTGCGGCTCATGGCCCGCGACCTGCACGACGCGGGGTTGCGACGGCTCAACATCAGCTGCGATTCCCTGCAGCGGGAGCGCTTCTTGGCAATCACCAAGCGCGACGCCCTCGATGCCGTGCTCGATGGGATCGACGCGGCGCTGGCCGCCGGCCTGGACCCCGTGAAGCTGAACTGCGTGCTCATGCGGGGCATCAACGACGACGAGATCGTCGACTTCGCCCGCTTCGGCCGCGAGCGCGGTGTGCAAGTGCGGTTCATCGAGTTCATGCCGCTCGACGCATCCGACGAATGGTCGGCCAACCGGGTGGTGCCCGGAGCCGAGATCGTCGCCGCCATCGACGCCGTGTACCCGTTGGCCGCAGTCGAGGGACGGGGCAGCCAGCCCGCGGACCGGTACCGGTACCGCGACGGGGCAGGGGAGATCGGGGTCATCGCCAGCGTCAGCGAGCCGTTCTGCGGGGCGTGCGACCGGATCCGGCTGACCGCCGAGGGCCAGCTGCGCAACTGTCTGTTCGCGGTCGACGAGACCGACCTGCGGCCCCTTCTGCGCGGCGGCGGCAGCGACGACGAACTGGCCGCGGCGATCATTGGCAACGTGGGTCGTAAGTGGGCCGGACACTCGATCAACCAGGTGACCTTCATCCGGCCGGCTCGCTCGATGAGCCAGATCGGCGGCTGACCCGCTCGCCGCCTAGCGCAAACGCGGGTCACGTGTCAAGGTTTTTCGCCGCCATGCCGAAAATTATTCGTGGAAGCCGGGCAACGAAGCTCGGCAGGCGTAGGGAGTGGGCGGCTATGAGTTCGTCACAGATGGGGTTGTTTCGCGGCTGGTTGATGGGTTGGGAGATCGACGAGATCCTCACGCCGGACGAGGTGTTCTCGGCCCGCGACGAGGAGGGCCGGCGGTACCTCTTCGCCCATACCGAAGCGTCGACCTGGCTCTGCGCTCCGATCAGCGAGCGGGCCCTTTCGTGCGTGGCGTCGGGCCAGGCGGAACTTCGGGCGGTCTTCGCCCACAGCTCGACGGGAATGGTGTTGCGCCTGACCGTCGGGGGCATGGCGGTGTGCGGTGAGTCGCTGGTGCCGTGCGCGGAGTTGCTCGACGACGAGCTTCCCCGGCCCGGCGTACGCCTCTGCTGGCAAGCCCGCTGCGCGTGACGTTCGCCGTGAGTACCTGCGTTTTCCCCCATGACGAGCGGCAACAGAGCAGGCCCTAGACTCGGCGCATGGCTGACCGCGGTCTGACGCACCTCGACCCCCTGGGTCGGGCCCGCATGGTGGACGTAACTCCCAAGGAATCGACCCACCGGCGGGCCGTGGCCCGCTGCAAGGTGTTCATGCTGCCCGAGACCACCTCCAAGGTCGCCAGCAACGCCATGGCCAAGGGCGACGTGCTCGGGGCGGCCCGCATCGCCGGGATCCAGGCGGCAAAGCGCACGTCGGATCTGATCCCGCTCTGTCATCCCTTGCTGGTCGGCTCGGTCAACATCAACTTCACCATCGGTGACGACAACGTCGAGGTCGAGTCCAGTGTCGAGACGGTGGACCGCACCGGCGTCGAGATGGAGGCCCTGACGGCATGCGCCGTTGCCGGACTGACCATCTACGACATGTGCAAGTCCAGCGACCGCTCCATGGTGATCAGCGAGCTGGCGCTGTGGGAGAAGATGGGCGGCAAATCCGGGATGTGGCGGCGCGGCGACGGGCCACTCGTCAACTCCTCGGTCGACGGTTCGGGGCCCACGAGTGACGCCGAACTGGCCGCGATCGACGCCGTGCTGGAAAAGGGCCCACTGGGCGACTAGCTGCCAGTTGGCTGCCGGCTGGGTGATGGGGGAAATTTCCCATTCTCCCCATTGGCGCCAGGGGGGTGCAGCGGCTAGGTTCTAGGCGAATCCAGGCAGACGAGTTCGCGGGCCACGTTGCATCCACCGTTGCTCAGGTCCAGCGAGCTACCGTCCACGATACGGAAGGGTAGGCCGAGGAGCGTTGACCACTGTGGTATTGCTTGTCCTCGCTGGCATTTGGGTAGCCGTCATCGCAGTACCACTGGTGCGTGCGAAGACGGAGGGAAAGCTGGGCGACTCCATCGGGAGCTTCCGGCGGCACTTGTCGGTGTTGGAACGAGCAGCTCCGATGACGGTCGCTCCGGCAAACCGGCTTCGGTTGCCGCACTCGACGGGCGCCATCGGCCCCTACCGGCCCATGGCCGCGCACGGCCGCGTCGCTCCCGGGCGGGGTCGCCGCCAGCAGGCGCAGCGGCGCCGGCGTGACGT
>JAUTXN010000369.1 GCA_030838045.1 Acidimicrobiaceae bacterium | reverse complement strand
CCCCCCCCCCGCCACAGGATCTCGTCGGCCGCCAGGTTGCCTACTCCCGCGACGCGGGACTGGTCCATGAGCCGCCCCTTGAGCGACATCCGGCTCACCCGCCCGCCATCGGCGGCCGCTGACAGAGTACCTGGGGAAGGCGGGGGCAACCGAGACGACGCCAGGGCCTGGCGCAACTGGGGGAGGGTGACGGCCAAGGCGTCGGGACCCATCCGGCCGAGTCCCGGGTCGAGGGTCACGCCTCCGAGGCGGCGCGGGTCGCGCATGACGAGTCGCCCGCCATCGGCAAAATCGAGCCCGAAGCGATTCCATCGGGTTTCCTCGCGGTTGGACGAGTACCACAGGTCGTCCATTCCGGCATTGCCATCGACGATCAGCCGTCCGCTCATCCCGAAGCGAAGACCGAGCACCGGCCCGGCATCGCTCGTGGGCAACATCAGCAGCTTTCCCTGCCGGTCGGCGCTGACAAGCCGCCGTCCCACCAACGCCGCCGTCAGGTCGGGAGCGGTCACGCCGCCCTTCAGGTACCAGGCGTCGGGTGCGACGACAGCCGCGATCGGACGGCCGAGGGCCATGTTCTCGGCCAGCGTGCGGTACGCCTCGACCTCGGCCAGTTCGGGCATGCCTTGAACGTACCGGCCGGCGGCTCGTTCGTCCGCCGCCAGTACGCTCGACGTTCATGGCGCCCCAGAAAGAACGCTGGCAAGCCCACTGGGCCCATCTCTACGACGAGGTCGTCACGACCGGTCTGTGTACCGGTTGCGCGGGCTGCGTCGTCGCCTGCCCGTACGACGTGTTGGGCTACGACGACAGCAACGGCGTCTACAAGCCGTTCCACTTGGAGCCCGAGGGTGGCCCGGGCGGCTGCGGTCACGGGGACCGGGGTTGCACCAGTTGCACCCGGGCCTGTCCGCGTTTTCGGGCGTGGGAGCCCGAGCTCGACGCGTACCTCTTCGGCCGCGAACGCCTCCCCGACGAGATGGACGGCGTGTCGAAGGACATCATCCTGGCCCGGGCAACCGACCAGGAGGTCCACCAGAAGGGTCAGGACGGTGGTCTCGTGTCGGCCATCCTCCTCTGGTGCCTCGACCACGGTTACATCGACGCCGCCCTCGTCTCCTACCTCGAGGGCGACGGAACCTCGTGGAAGGCGATACCCGGTGTGGCCAAGACCCGGGAGGAGATCTTGGCTGCCGCGGGCTCCCGGTACACGTACTCCGCCAACACCATGGCCTACGCCGAGGCGGTGGCGAGCGGGGCGGAGAAGCTGGCCCTGGTGGGGATGAGCTGCCAGAGCTCGGTCCCCCCGGCCATGAAAGCCCGCAAAGCCGGGAAACCGGCCCGGCGCTTCGCCCTCAACATCGGGTTGTTGTGTTCCAAGACCTTCGACGACGCCATCTTCGAGGAGCTGTTCGAGGCCAAATACGGGCTGCGCAAGCAGGACATGGTCAAGATGAACATCAAGGGTGTCTTCCAGATCTGGATGCGCGACGGGAGCTACCACGAGGTCAACCTCAAGGAGTGCCACGCCTGGACCCGCGACGGCTGCAAGACCTGCCCGGACTTCGCAGCTGAGCACGCCGACATCTCCACAGGCGGCATCGGGGCGTTCAACGACTGGACCCTGACGATTGTGCGAACCGACATCGGCCGGGAGATCATCATCAAGATGCTGCAGGACGGCACCATCGAGGGCCGCCCAGGCGACGACGATCCGGGCGCAATCGCACTGCTGCGCAAGCTGTCGATCGTCTCGCGCCGCCGCTGGCCCGAACAGGCGCTCCCGTTCCCCAAGATCGGTGTACCCCCGCCCAAGCCCAAGGTCCCGAAGCCCGCGGAGGCTCCGGCAGCGACCTCCTCAGCGACTTAGAGCGCCAATCTCCGCGCGCTCACGCAACCTCCGCGCGTTGTCGCGGCTATGGACCGATAACGCGCGGAGATTGCGTGAGAGCGCGGAAGAATGCCCAAACGCATCGAAGAACATGAGCGGCCCGGTTGACCCGCCGCTACCCGCCGGGCGCGGAACCGGCCAGCACCCGGGCCCGGGTGAAGACGGCGTCGAGCATGGGCTCGGTCAGCTTGCCGGTGAAGGTGTTCTGCTGGCTTGGGTGAAACGAACACAGCAGGGTCCACTGCGAGCCCGCCGCGGCCGGCACCGCCGTCTCGACGAGGTGGCCGAAGCGGGGCCGGCGGCGCACCCCCAACAGTCGTGCCACCGCGTCATAGGCGAACTGGCCCAACACGACGATCACCCGGAGGTCGCCCAGCAGGTCGATTTCCCGTCGCAGGTAGGGAGCGCACCGGTCCCGTTCCTCGACCGTCGGCTTGTTGGCCGGCGGGGCGCAGCGAACGGCCGCGCTGACGTAGCACCCGGTCAAACGCAAGCCGTCGTCCGCGCCCACGCTCGTCGGCTGGTTGGCGTACCCCGCCCGCCACAGAGCACCAAACAGCCAGTCGCCTGACCGGTCACCCGTGAAGACCCGCCCGGTGCGGTTGCCCCCGTGTGCCGCCGGGGCCAGGCCGGCCACCAGCAGCCGGGCGGCCGGGTCACCGAAGCCCGGAACGGGCCGCCCCCAGTACTCCTCGGCGGCGAACGACGCCCGCTTCTCGATCGCAACCTGCTCCCGCCACGCGACCAGTCGCGGGCAGGCCGTGCACGTCACGACCTCGGCCGTCACCGCTTCGAGCGAGTCGTGGCCGTCGGGGCGGACTTGCATAGCCGACACGGTAGGTTGGCGGCGCGATGGCAACACCAGCAGCCAAGGAGGACGCGGCGCCGACCAAGCGCCCGCGCAAGGCCATTTCGGCCTCGGCCCGCGACGCCGTCACCGCCGCGACCGCGACCCCCGCCCGGGCCGCCCGCAGACCCAAGCCCACGCCAGCGCCTGCCACGCTCATCTTCTTCGTTCGCCACGGCACCACTCCGACGACGGGCCAGGTCCTGCCGGGCCGGGCCCCGGGCCTGCACCTGGCGGACTCCGGTAAGGCCGAGGCCGAGGCCGTGGCCGAGCGCCTGGCCGCGCTGACCATCCCGGCAACTCCTGCCATCCCCGCCAACGGCAAGGCGACCGACAGCAAGGCGACCGACGGCAAGGCGACCGACAGCAAGGCGACCGACGGCACCCCCGCCAACAGCAAGGTGGCCAACGGCAAGGCGGCCCACGGCACGGAGGCGGCCCACGCAACGCTGAGCGTGGCGGCGGTCTATGCCTCGCCCCTCGAGCGGGCCCGCGAAACCGCCGCCCCGATCGGCAAGCGCCTCGGCCGCAAGGTCGCCATCGAAAAAGGCCTGATCGAGATGGACTTCGGCGAGTGGACCGGCGCCGAACTGAAAGCACTGCGCAAGCTGCCCGAGTGGAATGCCGTCCAGCGCTACCCGAGCGGGTTCCAGTTCCCCGGCGGTGAGGCGTTCAGCGCCATGCGGGCGCGGATCGCGGCCACCGTCGCCATGCTCTGCCTCCGCCACCCCGGCGAGGCGATCGTCGCGGTGTCCCACGCGGACGTGATCAAGGCCGCGGTGAGCGACGCCCTCGGGACCCACCTCGACCTGTTCCAACGCATCGTCGTCTCGACCTGCTCGGTCACGGCCATCAGCTACTCCCCGACCGGACCGGTCGTGTTGGCGGTCAACTCGACCGGCGGCCTCGGCGCCCTCCGCCCCTCATGAGCAGCACCGGCCGATGAGCAGCAGCTTCGATCTCCCGTCCGTCCAGCACCTGACCGTGGGTGCGGTCGGCGAACCGGGACACCGCACCTTCTATCTCCAGGCCCGACAGGACGCCCAGCTCGTCACCTTGAAGATCGAGAAACAACAGGTGCGGGTGCTGGCCGAGCGCCTCCTCGAACTCCTGCGCGAGACCCTCGCGATCGCGCCTCCGGCTCCTGAGCTGGCCGAGCCGGTCCTGGCCGAATGGCCCATCGGCGCCCTGCGCATCCTCGACGACCGCGACGGCGACCAGATCGTGCTCATGGCCGAAGAGGTCGCCGACGTCGACGAGGAAGGCGAACCGCTGGCCACCGGCGCCTTGGCCCGCTTCGGCGCCACCCGGACCCAGGTCGCCGCCCTCGCTCGTCGGGGCATGGAACTGGTCGAAGCCGGCCGGCCGCTCTGCCCGCTGTGCGGGTTCCCGCTGGACTCCGAAGGCCACGCATGCCCACGGACGAACGGCAACCGGTCGCCGACGCTCTGACGGTCCTCGCCGAGGGCGAGATCGAGATCCAGGGCCGCATGCCATGGAGCTCGAACGCCACGTTCCTCGTCTCGGTGACCCTCGACGGCGCCCGGCTGATGGCCATCTACAAGCCCCACCGGGGCGAACGCCAGCTGTGGGACTTTCCCGACGGCCTGTACCGGCGGGAAGTTGCGGCCTACCGCCTCGCACAAGAACTCGGCTGGCCGCTCATCCCCGAGACGATCGTGCGGACCACCGCCCCCTTTGGCGAGGGCTCCTTACAGCGCTTCGTCGAAGCCGACTTCGACCAGCACTACTTCACCCTGCTCGAAGAGGACCGCCACCACGCCAGCCTGCAGGCGATGGCGGTGTTCGACATCGTGGCCAACAACGCCGATCGCAAGGGCGGCCACTGCCTGCTCGACTCCGAGGACGGGATCTGGGGCATCGACCACGGCCTGTGCTTCAACGTGGCACCCAAGCTGCGCACCGTGATCTGGGACTTCGCGGGCGCAACCATCCCAGAGCCGTTGCTCGCCGACGTCCGCCGCCTCGCCCTCGAACCGCCGGCCTCGCTCGAGTCGCTCCTGCACCCGTCGGAAACCGAAGCCATGCTCCGCCGGGCCGAACAGGTCGCGGCGACCGGCGTGTTTCCCGACCCCGGCGAGGGCCGCCCCTACCCCTGGCCCCTGCTCTGAGCGAACCGCCGGGTCGGGTCGAGCCGGTCGCGCACCGCCTGCCACTCGTCCCATCGGGGGTACATCGCCCGCAGGGCGTCGGGCCCGAGCCCGTGGGCGCTGCCCCACTCGGGCCGCCCGCTCAGGCCGGCCACCCCGGCGATGAACAGCGACGGCCGCCCCTGCGCTGGTGACAGCGCGATGTCGTCGGCGGCGGTCACCGAAACCTCGATGGGGAAAAGGGGAGCGCTGCGGCGGCCGGCGCTGAGTTCCCTTGCCCGTTGCAGCGCCGGGCCCGAGGCCGGGCGGGCGAAGGAATAGGCAACCTTCGCAGGCCATGTCCGCCGTCGGTTGAACCATCGGTAACCCCGGTCGACAGCCCCTCCATCGGCGGGCTCGTCAGTGCGATCGGCGGTCACGATGCGCGCCCGGTCCCGGCCCGGCAGCCACGACAGCTCGGCGTACTCGTGGCCGTCGACGTAGGTGTCGAACGTCGCCAGGCCCTCGTCGAGACCAACCGAGGTCACCTCGGATCGCAGGTTGAAACCGGCCTGGCACCGCAGCGTGACCGTCGAGATCACGCCCAACATGCCCCGGCCGACCCGGGCGGCGTCGAAGATCTCCGGCTCCTCGGAGGCCGAGCAGTCGATGACGGTCCCGCTGGGGGTCACCAGCCGCAGTCCCGTGACCTGGGTTGCCAGGCCCCCATGGGTGGCGCCACTCCCGTGGGCGCCCAACGAGACCGCGGCACCGAGGGTCTGACCCGGTTGGCGGCCGCCATTTTCCATCGAAAGCCCCCACGAACCGAGTGCGATCCCGAGTTCGCGGAGCGTGATTCCCGCCTCGACGGTCGCGGTTGCCCGCTCCCGGTCGACGCGCTGGACCCGGCGGTATGCGGCGAGGTCGACCTGGATCTCGTCGCCTCGCAGCACGCGGGATCGGCGCGCCCGGCCAACGGCGCGGACCCGCCGGCCGTCAACCGCCGCCCGCCTGACGATCGCGACCAGTTCCGCCTCGGTCCGAGGCTGCTCGATCACGATCGGCACGCGGCCGCCTTCAGGTGCGGGCCTTGAGGGCCTCGATGAGCTTGGGCAGCACCTTCTGCACGTCGCCCACGATCCCGAGGTCGGCGATGGCGAAGATCGGCGCCTCGGCGTCTTTGTTGATGGCCACGATGTTCTTCGATCCCTTCATCCCGACCATGTGCTGGGTCGCACCGGAAATGCCCGCGGCAATGTAGACCGTCGGCTTCACGGTCTTGCCCGTCTGGCCGACCTGGTACGAGTACGGGACCCATCCCGCGTCGACGATGGCACGGGATGCGCCGGGGGCGCCGTGGAGGAGCTTGGCCAGTTCCTCGATCAGCTGGTACCGACCGGCCTCGCCCAGCCCCCGCCCCCCCGACACGACGACGGGGGCCTCGTCGAGCTTGGGGCCGGTGCGTCCCTCGACGTGGCGCTCGGTGACGGTGGCGGCGTTGGTGCTCCCGGTGTCGGGGACGGCCAGCGCCACCACCTCGGGCGCGGCGCCACTCCCGTCGGCTTCCTCGGCCGCGAACGACTTTGCCCGCACGACGAAGACGGCGGGGGCGGCGCCGGTGAAGCGGGCCTTGAGGACCTCCGAGCCGCCGAAGATGGCGTGCTCGGAGACGAGGGTGCCGTCTTGGCTCGTGAGGCCGACCACGTTGGTGAGCACCGACCGGTCGAGGCGGACCGACAGGCGGCCGGCGATGTCACGGCCGTCGTAGGTCGTCGGGATCAAGATGGCGTCGGGGGGGCCGCCCTGCTCGACCAGCGCCGCGATCGCGGCCGCGACCGGCACACCCGGGAGGGCCCAGCCGAGGTCGCCGACGGAGTACACCTTGGTCGCGCCGAAGGCGCCGAGTTGGGGGGCCACGCTCTCGGCGTCAACCCCCCAGGTGACGGCCTCGACGGTCCCTGCCAGCTGGCGGGCCCTGGTGAGCAGCTCCAGGCTGACGGGAAGCGCCTTGCCCGCGAAGGATTCTGCGACGACGAGGATGCGGTCAGTTGCCATTTGCCAGCCTCCTCAGATGACCTTGAGTTGTTCGAGGAACGCCACGATGCGCTCGTGGCCGTCACCCTCGTCGATGACGATCTCGCCCGCTTGGCGGGCTTCGGCGGGCTCGATCGAGACGATTTCCTGACCGGCCCCGTGCCATCCGACGTCGTCGGTCGAGAGATCGAGGTCGGCCACCTTGAGTTGCTCGATGGGGCGGCTCTTGGCTGCCATGATGCCCTTGAAGCTTGGGTAGCGGGGCTCGACGACGCCGGCGGTGACAGTGACCAGCGCCGGCAACGAGCACTCGACCTCGTCGAAACCGGTCTCGGTTTGCCGGTCGACCAGTACCTTCTGACCTTCGATGCGCACTCGCTTGGCGAAGGTGATCGAGGGCAGACCGAGCAGTTCGGCCACCTGGACGGGGAGGGTGCCGGTGTAGCCGTCGGTCGATTCGGTCGCCGCCAGGATCAGGTCGGCCTGCACCCGCTGGAGCGCCTTAGCCAGCACCTTCGCCGTCCCCAGGGCGTCGGAGCCCTGCAGGCCCTCGTCGCTGATCAGGATCGCCTTGTCGGCGCCCATGGCGAGGGCGGTGCGCAACCCGCTGATCTCGCCGTGGGGCGCCATCGAGACCAGCG
>JAUTXN010000313.1 GCA_030838045.1 Acidimicrobiaceae bacterium | reverse complement strand
CGGAGTCCGCCTGTTCGAGGGCGTGGACGCGGGCCGCGTGGCGCTGGAGCCGGTCCGCGCGGAGCCGACGCAGCGGGTGACCCACCTGACCTACGCAGTCCGGGAGCGGTAACTGTCTCGACCTCAGCTCCCCCGCCGAGGTCAGCTGCGCGGTGAGATCCTCGACGCTCTGAGCGTAAGGAAGGGCGAGCGTTCAGGCCGCGAGCTCGGACGCGCGCTCCTCCAGGAGGGACGTCACGGCGTTGTCGTGGACTTCCTCGCCAGCTCCTCGTCGGACAAGGGGTTGCGGGGGCCGCCGCGGTTGACCTCGACGCGGGCCTCGAGTTCCTCGCCCCTGCGGGTGGTCACGCGCACGACGGCGGAGAAGGCGTGCGGGAACGACGCGCTGCAGCGCTCGTCCTCGGCGCAGTGCACCAGGGCGGCCAAGGCGAGGCGGCGGGGGTCACGGGCGGCGGGGGGTCACGGCGGCGGGGGTCACGGGCGGCGGGGGTCACGGGCGGCGGCGTCGGTGAAGTCCTCGTGGGACACGCCGAGGCCGCCGCCGAGCAGGGCCGCGGCGACCGTGTAGGGACCGCTGAACGCCGCGTGGTACCCGGAGGCCGGCCATGCCTTGGCCTCAGGTGGCTCGGCCATCGTGCGCAGGACGGGCTTGGCGAAGCCCAGCTCGACCGCTGTGACGTCGGCCCGGGCGAGCCCGGGGCGGGCAGCCGCAGGGCGGCGTCCACGCCCGCGTGGGTGAAGTGGTTGCACGGGTACGGTTTGAAGACCACGGGCGGCAGCTCCAGTCCCTGCCCAAGCCGCGGACGACGGGGGGACGGGTGGGCGCGGTCACCGAAGAACGCCTGCAGGAACCCGAAGCGGCCCTCCAGCACGGTCGGCGGGCTGGTGAGCCCGCGCCGGGCCAGGTCCGCCGCTGCCGCGCCCAGCGCGCGGCCCAGCCGCCGTGGACCCGCTTGACGCTCCCGCCGGTGCGGTGGCCTCCGGCAGGTCGGCGCCCATGCTGGCCGCGACGCCGGCGGCGCAGGCGATCCCCGCCTCGTCCTGCCCCTGCAGCATCGCCACTGCCACCGCGGCGCCGACCGCGCCGCAGATGGACGTCGCGTGCAGACCACGCTCGAAGAACACCGAGTTGCGCAGCTCCTCGTCGTAGCCGGGCGCGGTATTCAAGAACGGCAAGCTCATCGAACGACCCGCCGAATCACAGGGTGGTGATCAGCAAGTCGCGTGACACGCCGATCCACAGGTCTTAACTATCCTCCCCCGCCACCGAGGTTGGGCGATGCTAGCGACCTGGCTACCACTGGACACCGGGACTGCTCGCGATGCAGCGCGACTGGCGGGTGGGCGTTGATTGGGCGGAGCGCTGAACGCGTCCTGGTGCTATCAATGCGGGAGCATGGATGCGCCGTGACGGAGGGCGAAGACGCACGCCATCTGGCTCAGGAAGAACTCACCGGGGCGTAGACGTCACCCGTCCGACCGCCGTCCTTGTCATTCGGCCCAACGGCCACAGAGAAGGAGGTCCATTTCACCGCAAGTCAGGTCCATTTCACCTCGAAAGAAATCTTGTTCCTCTCGAACATCTGATCCGTCACGCCGTGGATGCCCTGTTACGGCGACTCAGGGAGATCCGAGGAACACTCGACGTTCCGCCACGGGACACTCCTGGCACATAATGGCGGGCAGGTCCACGCCCGCCTTCTGACCAGCCGCGTACGGCTTCGGCGGTCGGTTGTGCTCCTGCGGGCAGGTCCCGCGAGTCACCGGGTCGCGGCGCGTCGCGTTTACGCCTGGTCGTACGGTGGACATTCTCATCACCGCCGGGGTCCGGTCGCTGCGGCCCTCGGGTCTCGGCCGGCCCTGGAGGTGCGCCATGACGACCACTGGCACATCCACTGCCATCGTTGCCGCCGACCCGGCATTCAGCGATCCCGAGCGCTTCGCGTTGGCCGGCTTCTTGGCCGGCTACCGCGGTCTCACCCGCGACGCCTACGCCCTCGATCTGCGCCAGTTCGCCGCCTGGTGCGACCACCACAACCTTCGGCTGTTCCAGGTGCGCCGGGCCGACATAGTGTGCTTCGGCCGGGACCTCGAAGCAGCGGGCCGATCCCGGGGCCACCGTGGCCCGCCGGCCTTGCACCGTGGCCGGGTTCTACCGCTACGCCGTCGAGGAAGAACTGCTCGACCACTCGCCCGCGGTCCACGCCCGCCGGGCAGAGGGGGCATCTGACGAGGTAGTGCACCACCGCCAGACTGTACTGGCGTGCCTGAGCGGTCCCACGGGTTCGATGAGGAGGCTCGGAGGGACATGCGGTTATCCATAGTGAGCGAGCGGGCCACGCCGAGCCGTCGTTCGTATCGGGGCCCGCCCGGGACCGAACGAGCCTCGCGTTCGAGATCGGACATTCGATACACCCGTGGTTTCAGGGCTTCAGGCGGAACGAGTGAATGAACTCATCGTAAGCCGCTGGCGGGTTGTCCACTCCGACGACGGCGATCGAGTAAAAGAAGTCACCGTTGATGAAACTCATGTCGACCTTGTAGCCGTCAGCCATCTTCGGATCGAAGGGAGGTCGACCGTCGGCTTCAATGCCTGATTCACCCATGGTTCAATCATGCTCCGGTCAATGTCTGCCTGGGCGACGTTCGACAACGGCCCCGGACGGACCGGCGCCGTTGTCATGAGCACGGCGCCGTCGGTCGGAGCGCTCAGGTGCGGGCGAGCCCGGCGTCAACGGCCGCCCAGATGGATCGCTATCTGCGCCCGGCGTCGGCATTTCCAAGCCGGTCGACCGCTCCTCGGCACGACATGGCATTCTCAACCGGTGGACGACCGCAGCTTCTACCGGGACATCATCGACCGTCTGGTTCGCTCTTGCCGCGAGGGCCAGGGGCAGATCGGACCTAGACGCGTGCATGCTGGCGTGTGGAACCCGAGCGCCAATACCACTCCCGACGAGATGCCTGAACAGGTCGCCATGAACCTTCTCTTGGCCCGACTCGACCCGAGTGACCGAGCGATCATCGCCGCGATGCTCCGGGATGCCTTCGTTGGCGGTGTCCATGAGACGCTCGTCGTCCTTCACAAGACCGGCGTGCAGCCGTTTGATGACGGGTACGAGGGGACGCCCTTTCACGACTTCGTTGGCCGCCTCAATGATTGGGATTGGCCGATGACATAGGGCGTGCGCGGCATATGAGATCCGCCGCGACCGGACGATGCGACGACCAGCGGAACCGCGTCCGGCCGCCGCTCCAGGCGATGCAAGAACCGATGCTCCTATAGCTGTCAAGCAGCTTTTCTGGCGTCGTCGATCGCCGCTGGCGGTTCGGTCGTGCGGGCCAAGTCGCGGATGATGGCGTTGTAGACCTCGCGGGCGACGTAGCGCTTGAGGCAGCGGATGACCTCTTTTTTGGTCTTGCCTTCGGCGGTGCGCCGGGCCATGTAGTCCTTGGTGCGTTGGTCCCACGCGAGGCGGTTCAACACGATGAGATACAGGGCGCAGTTGGCTTGGCGGTCACCGCCGCGGTTGAGGCGATGCCGGTCCTGGCGGCGCCCCGATGAGGCGTCGACGGGCGAGGAGCCGCACAGTGCCGCGTAGGAACGTTCCGAGTGCAGCCGGTCGGGGTTATCGCCGGCCGCGGCCAGCAACGTTCCACCGGTCTCGACGCCGACGCCCTGGATCGCGATAAGCGACGGTGCCGCGCTCTGGACCAGCTCCGCGAGGCGCACATCGAGCATGGCGATCTCCTCGGTGAGTGCGACCCACCGCTTGGCCAGGCTGACCAGCGTGAACTTCGCGGCACCCAGCGGCGCCGACGTGTCAGTCACCCGCAGGCGGGCCGCTTTGGCGATGCGTTCGTGCTCCTTCAGGCCGATCAGGCCGGCTCGCAGCTGCTCAGGAGCGGTATCGATCACCGAGTGGATCTGGTTGGCGGCCTGGGTGCGGGCCTTCATAGCGCTGCGCCGGGCGACTCGCAGCAGGCGGATCGCCTCAACGGTCCCGGTGGCCGCCTTGGGCGTGCCCTGGGCGTCACCGGCCAGCACCGCTCGAGCCGCGGCTTCAGCGTCGGCTGGGTCGGACTTGCCTCGCCGGCGGCGGGCCTGGCGGTTGGGGCGGTTCACCTCGACCACCTCCACCTCTTGGGCGGCCAAGAACCGGGCCAGGCCGGCACCCCAGGCGCCGGTCCCCTCCACGCCGACCGCCGTCACCTGCCCGAAGTGCCGAAGCCATGTCAGCAGCGCCCGGTAGCCGGCGAGGCTGGTGGGGAACTGGCGACTGCCCAGCACCCGGCCCAGTTGATCGAGCGCCGCGGCAACGTGGAAGTCCTTGTGGGTATCGACTCCGCCGGTGACAACCGGCACCGTTTCTGTCATCGTGGTTATGCCATCCCTTCTCGTGATTGGTTGGGGGTGGCACACGCAGCCCGACGACGGACAGGACTGTGATTGGGCTCAGGCACGAGCTCCTATCAGGTC
>JAUTXN010000306.1 GCA_030838045.1 Acidimicrobiaceae bacterium | reverse complement strand
GACCGGCGAACTCAGGGTGACCGGGCCAGTGGGGGAGGACGAGTCGCCGCCGGTCCGATCTCCGGCGGCTGACGACGGGCGGCCATTCGTCGTGGGCGACCGGGTCATGCTGCTCGACAGCAAGGATCGCCGGTACCTGCAGACGCTTTCGGTCGGGGGCGAGTTTCACGCCCACGCCGGACCGGTGAGCCACGACGACCTGATCGGTCAGTCCGAGGGGGTGATCGTGCGTTCCACTCGGGGCGGGGCGTATACCGCAGTTCGGCCCACCCTGTCCGAGGTCATCCTCAAGATGCCCCGCGGGGCCCAGGTGATCTACCCCAAGGACCTCGGCCCGATCCTGATGCTGGCCGATGTCTTCCCCGGTGCTCGGGTGCTGGAGGCCGGAGTGGGGAGTGGTGCGCTTTCGATGACGCTCCTGCGGGCTGGGGCGGACGTGGTTGGCTACGAATTGCGGGAGGACTTTGCCAACCGGGCTCGGGCCAACGTGGTGAGCTTCCTCGGTCCCGAGGTGCTCAGCCGGTACCGAGTCGAACTCCGCGACGTCTACGAAGGGATCGACGAGCAGAACCTGGACCGCATGATCCTCGACCTACCGGAGCCCTGGCGGGTGGTCAAGCAGGCCGAGACGGCGTTGCGACCTGGGGGCATTCTCGTCGCCTACCTGCCGACGATCGGACAGGTGGCGCAGCTGCGTGAGGCGATGGACGACAGCGGGCTCGGGATGGCGGAAACCGTCGAGGTGTTGCAGCGCAGTTGGCACATCGACGGGCCGTCGGTGCGACCCGATCATCGGATGGTGGCCCACACTGGCTTTCTGACGGCGGCGCGGTTGCTGGCGGGCAAGAGTGGCGGGCGACCGACCGCGCCGCACGCCCAAGCGAAGTGGGAGCAGCGGCGCCGAGGATCCTGGCCCGACCGGTCCGGGTACGACTCGCCGTCCGAGTCAGGGTCGGCGCCCGACGAGGGGTCGGCGTCTTACCCCGAGCTTGAGCCTGGGCCCGACGACGATGGGTCGGCGCCCGACGACAGGTCGGTACCCGGTGGCGGGTCGGCGTCTGACGGCGGGTCGGCGTCTGACCTCGAGCTTGAGCCTGGGCCCGGGGAAGGTGCGCCCGGCGGCGGAGCCGAGGTGTGAACTTCCTCGACGTCGTCATCCTCATCGTGGCGGTGGCTGCCGGGGTCGGTGGCTACCGACTCGGCTTTCTCGCCCGCGCGGTGTCGTGGATCGGACTCGGACTCGGCATCTACGCCGCGGCCCGCTTCCTTCCCCAGATCATCCGCTGGATCAGTCCCGGCAAACCCTCGGAGCGGTTGCTCATCGCCTTCATGGTGCTCATCGGCGGGGCGCTGGCGGGCCAGGCAATCGGCCTGGTTGCCGGTGCCCGGCTTCACCGGGCGTTGCCGATCGGGCCGATCCGCTACCTCGACCGCGGCGTCGGCGCCGGAGTGGGCGCCCTTGGGGTGCTCGTGGCCCTGTGGCTGCTGCTGCCGTCGATCGCCACGGTTCCCGGCTGGCCGGCTCGAGCGGCCCGGTCGTCGTCGATCAGTGCCTGGGTCGACACCCATTTCCCCCGGGCTCCCGATGCCCTCCAGGTCCTGCGGCGCCTGGTGGGTCCCGACGCCTTCCCTCAGGTCTTCGACTCGCTCCACAGTGGCGAGACGCTCGCTTCGCCGCCCGCGTCGACGGGCATGAGCCCCGCCGCCGACGCACTCGTGCAGCACTCCACGGTCAAGGTGGAAGGGCAGGCATGCAACCGCATCCAGGACGGGAGCGGCTTTGCCGTGGCCACCGACCTCATCGCGACCAACGCCCACGTCGTGGCCGGTGAGGGTCGTGGGCGAACCAAGGTCCAGTTGCTCAACGGCTCCAAACTGGCCGCAACCGTCGTCCTGTTCGACGCCAACCGGGACCTGGCCCTGCTCCGGGTACCAGGTCTGGGCCAGGCCCCGCTTGCCCGAGCCGAAGGCAAGGTGGGTGAGACCGGCGCGGTGTACGGCCATCCCAACGGCCAGGATCCACTTTTCGTGGCGCCGGCCCAGATCGCCCAGAACGTGACGGCGGTAGGACGGGATTTGTACGACAGTCACCAGACCAGCCGCAATGTCTACATACTCTCGAGCGTCCTTCATCCGGGCGACTCGGGGGCGCCGCTGGTGAATCAGGCGGGCGCGGTCCTCGGGGTCGCCTTCGCGATCGCGCCTGATCGGCCCACCACCGCCTACGCCTTGGCGAGCAGCGAACTTGAGGCGGTGTTGCGACAACCCCTCGGTGGTGCCGTGGGCACGGGCCCTTGCCTCAGCTGATAGCACCCACTCGAGGATTGGTCGAACAGCCCATCCGCCCGTTGTCAAGCGAGTTAGCGGTTACAGAGCGAAAAAGGTTCGATTGGATGTATCGCCGGGGCACCGCGGGCGTCATGTCAACATGTCGAACACCCGGAGAGCCTCGGTAGCGCCCTGGGAGGCGATGCCACTGCGCCCCCCAACTACGCTTCGGCTGATGAGGGTGGCCGCTGACGATCCCGGCGGTGGAGCGGCGCGCCCGGACTTCGCAGAACTCGTCAAGCTGGCCCGTGACGGCGATGCCGCGGCCAAAGAGGCGCTGGTCGACGGCCTTCAACGATTGGTCTGGCACACGCTCGGGGACTTCGGGCTCTCCAAGGACGACCGCCAGGACGTCTTCGCGGCGACGTTCTGCCGGTTGTTCGAACGGCTGGATACCATCCGTGAGCCAGAACGCCTGCCGGGATGGGTCGCCACCACCGCCCGCAACGAGGCGCGCACCTTGCTCCGGGCGCGAGGCCGGGTGATCGTCTCCGACGAGCCCATCGAGCGGGAGGACACCGAGCCGTCGACCGATGAACGGTTGGTCGACCGTGAGGTTCGGACCGCCTTGCACGCGGCGTTTCGAGGGCTGCCCCGCAACTGCCGAGAACTGCTCCGGCTCGTCACTGCCGTGCCCCGGCTGCCCTACGAGGAGATCGCCGAACTCCTCTCGATGCCCCATGGCAGCATCGGACCAACGCGCCAACGCTGCCTCGACCGACTTCGGAATGCGCCAGAATTTCGACCCTTTATTGAAGGAGGACGGCCTTGAGCCCCTTCGACCTTTCCGACGACGCCCTGCTGGCGCTTCTCTCGGAATCCATCCACGAGGCCGAGCCGGTCCCGGCCGCCGCTGTGAGCGTGGCCAAGGCAATCGCGCAGATGAGTGATGTCGATTCCGAACTGGCGGGCCTGGTAGCCGACAGCCTGGTCGATGACGCCACGGTGCTCTTGCGTCACGACGTGACCATGGAGCCCCAGGGCGAGCCGTCTGACCGGTTGCTGACCTTCGCCACGCCCCAGCTCAGCGTGGACCTCGACCTGCCGGCCGACGGACTATCCGTGGTGGGAGCTATCACGCCGCCTATGTCCGTGGATGTGGACCTCGATACGGCAGGGCCGACCGTCAGTGGCAGGACCGACGAACTGGGCCGGTTTCATCTGACCACCGGTCCCGGTCGGTGCCGGTTGCGGATCCACGCGCACGATGGGGCTGTGATCACCCCCTGGATCACGAGGTAACACCGGCGTCGTCGCATCCAATGCAGATGAACGCCGCCGCCACCGCCTGGTCCTGACCGGCCCGGGCGGCGGCCAGAGCCTCTGCTGGCCGCGCCCCGGCCCGGATCCGTTGGTGCAGAGCGACCATGAACGGGGTCGTCGAACCGTCGGGGACCGGCATCACGGGGGCCACCACGGAGCGCACGCCGAGGCCGATGAGGGCGGCCGCCGTCCCGAGCAACTCATCACCTGCGCGCACGGCGCTGACCGCGGCGTCGCAGGAGGCCAGCACCACGGTGCGAGGCGCACAGCACAGGCGTTCGAGGTCGTAGACCGTTACCGGTCCATCGGCCAGCAGGACCGAGGAGAACAGTGGGCTGTCCGCCCGAAATCGGCCGTGCGCCGCCAGGTGCGCCACGTCGGCACTCTCGAGCGCAGCCATGACGGCCGATGCGGAAGCGGCCGGGCCTCGCAGCGTCTGAGCATCTGGGTAGATCGCCGCGAGTTGGCGGACCTCGTCGTCGGCGCCGGGCAGATCTGGGCCTGCGACGAGCGCTACCGGAGGCCCACTCGGATGTACGGAGGCTTGGCGGCGGTCGCCCAGCCACAGCGCGGCACTGGGGGCGATGGTGGTTGGTCGCCGAGCCAGTCCCGGCAACGCCGACCACGGCAAGGCGTGGAGCACGCCGGTGGGTACCACGATGAGCGCCGCATCGGGAGGGATGCCAAGTGGCGTGATCAGCATTTCATCGAGGCGGGCCGCAGTCGCACGCATTGCCTCCTCGGCCGCGGCGCGAGACGGCGACCTGGCTGACGACGCCGACGACGCCGACAGGCGGCGGATGGCGAAGAGCAGGTACCGCTTCTCGTCCTCGACCGGGACGGGCCCCAGGTGGTGTAGGCGAACCCGGCTTCGGGTCACCGTCACCGCGTGCAGTTGCCCCTCGTACGCGACGTACTCCACGAGCCATCGGTCGCCCAGAGCCGTCCGGATGGCGGCGACGTCGACTCGTCCGGTGGCGGCGGTGTCGTCTTTCGCCTGCCGGGTGTCACTGCGCACCGACCGTTCGAGTTCGGCGATTCGACCCCGGAGGAGCCCGGCAACGGGAGCCGGGCTCGAACTCGGACCCGACGTGGCGCGGAGCGAGGCGGCGCGCAGTTCGGCCTGGGCCCGACGTAGCTCGGTCAGTGCCGTGGCCAGCCGCTCGTCCTCGGGAGGACGGACCGAGCGGCGTTGCAAGGCCCCGGCCCGCCAGCGTTCGGCCCATCGAAGGACATCGACCGCCTTTCGGTCCTCCAGGGCAAGGCGCATTCCGAGCCGGGCCAGATCCGACCCATAGCTGGCCGCGTGGGCCCGCAGCTCGGTTGCGCCAAGCGATGCCCGGTATTCGTCGACGACGGCCATTCCCCGGTGCAGCGCTCGCCCCGCCCCGCCCCGGTCACCTTCGGCCAGCCGCAGCAGTGCTGCCGCGTGCCACGCCTGGGCCCGTAGATCGGCGGTGCCGCGGGTGCGGGCTGCCACCGCTCGTGCCAGCTCGGCGCGAGCGATGGCGGGATGCCCGAGGGCCAACGCGAGCCGCCCGGCGAAGGTGCGGACGTGGACGGCCTCGACCGGCCAGCCCTGCACATCGAGTTCTTGTGCGATCCGCCGGGAGCGGCGCAGGAGGCCGGGGGAAGGAAGGGCAAGTTCCTGAGCCTCGAGGACCTCGGCTTGGATGGCGACGTAACGAGCCAGGGCGGCCCACGGCAAGCGGCCCGCCCTGGTGAAACCCCGGGCCGCCCGCTCCGCTTCCTCGGCTGCGTCGCGGTAGTTGCCCGCGTTCAGCAAGGTTCGTGCCAGGAGGAGGCGGCCCTCCATCAGGTGCGCTTGGTCGCCTACCGCCACGAGCGCGTCGACGGCCCGGGTGGCAGCCGTCTGCGCCTCGGCGATCAAGCCCGCCAGCAGCAAGGCCTCGCACCGGTCGGCCTCGAGAACGGCCACCAATCGCGGGGGATTGCCGAGGTCGGTATAGGCGTCCTCGGCGCGCGCGAAGGCGGCGAGCGCGTCGGGGAGTTCGCCCATGCGACCCAGGGCGAACCCGAGGTTGTGGGTCGCCATTGCCACGAGGACGGGCAGATCTCGACGCCGTGAGATGTCCTCGGCCAGCGACAAGCTCTCCAAGCCCGCGGCACGGTTGCCCTGGTAGGCGTAGAGGATTCCCCGATTCAGGTGCACGACTGCCTGCGACGGCTCGTCCCCTACTTCGTCCAGCCAGCGCAGCGCCCGCTGGTACACGGTGAGTGCCTCGCCCAAACGACCGGTTCGTTGCAGTACCACCCCATGGCGCATCGAGACGACGCCCCGGCTGACATGCGACCATATGAGTTGCGCCCGGGCGATCTCGCGTTCGGCGCCCGCGGCGTCGCCCAGTGCGACCAGCGAGACGGCGAGGCCGGCCCGGGAGACGGCCTCCCAGTCCGTCAGGGCGATCTCGGCGGTGATGGCGATGGAGCGCCGGAACGTGGCCACCGCCTCCACTTCGCGCCCGAGTTCGTGCTGGGCCAACCCGATGACGTGGAGCGCGGCGCCCATGACGCCAGGATCGTCAGCGGCCGCGAGGATGATGCACGCGCCGTCAAGGCTTACCAGCGGATCTCGATGGCGTTGCTCTGCGAGCTCTCGAAGCGTCGTGAGAGCATCTGCGGGCGACACGCTGGCCGGATCGTACACATTTGTGTATCCGAGGCACGGTGTCGGACTCGATTATGTGACAAGGGGAGTGCGATGAACGACATGGTCGACCAGCCGTCTGAGGGCTCGGACGCGGGCGCACCCGAGGAGTACCAGCGTCCCGCCGGCAGCGGCGGCGGCAGCGGCAGCGGCGGCGGGAGTGGTGGAGGCGACGGCTACGACGGCGGTGATGGGGGCGGGACGTCCCCGTCGGACGAACCGCCCGAGCCACCGGCGCCATCGGGTCCTTGGACCCAGCGGGTGACCTTCGGTGAAACGACCGAGGGCCTGCCCTTCGCCTACCGGCCCCACGAGGTCATCACGACGCGAGGCGATGAGGCCTTGGCGATCGCGTTGGCGCTGTTCCCCGAAGCCCAGGTCGACCAAGCGACCATCGGCCCGTTCTCGCGCCTGACCAACATCGACGAGCCGATCCGGCTGGTCGAGGAACTGCGGCTCTACGGGATCGTCGCCCAACCGAACCACGTGTACTTCTCCCACTCGGGCGTCTCAGGCAACCCCGTGTACGGCAGCCCGGTGTATGGCAGCCCGGTGTATGGCAGCCCGGTCTACGGCAGCCCGGTGTATGGCAGCAGCGTGGCCGGCACCGCCCACACCGAACCGACCCACAGCAGCGCACTGCCCCCGCCCAGGCACACCCACACCACAGCCCTCGGTGCCCGCATCCATCACGACCTCGTGGCCGGCAGTCCCGAGGTTTTCGTCCTCGACACCGGCCTGGCGGCGCAGCAGTTCCGACCAGGAATGTTCGGCACGGGAATCACGGCCGCGTCCGACATCGACATCGATTTTCCCGACGAGGACGACGACGAGTATCTGGATCCGACCGCGGGCCATGGCACCTTCATCGCGGGCGTGATCGCGCAGATCGCGCCGGGCTGCGAGATCAGTGTCCACCGGGTGCTCAGCACCTTTGGTGACGGCGACGAGTGGAAGATCTCGTGGCGAATCCTGAATCTTGCCGTCTCCGATCCCGACCGGGCCATCCTCAGCCTGTCCTTCGGCGGGTACGTGCTGGACGAGCCGTTTCTCATGGCATGGACCATCCGCCAGACCCAGCATGCCGGGCTCCACGTCGTCGCCTCCGCGGGTAACGACGCCACATCACGCCCGACCTACCCGGCCTGCCTTTCAGGCGTCGTGGCGGTTGGAGCGCTCGGCCCGAACGGCCCGGCCTGGTTCACCAACTATGGGGAGTGGGTCGACGCCTGCGCCCCCGGGTCGGACCTGCTGAGCACGTTTTTCGTCTTCGACGGGCCGGCGGAGGAGGGGCCCTACGGTGACGACCCGGACGATTTCGACGGCTGGGCGCAGTGGAGCGGCACGTCGTTCGCGGCGCCGGTAGTCGTCGGCAACCTGGTGCGCCTCATGATGGCCGAGGGAATCTCGACCCACGGCGCCATCCGGCGCATCATCGATACCCCCGCCCTCTTCCGTATCCCCCGCCTCGGGACGGTCGTCGACGCGCTCTGAACGACCCCGGGTCGGATGGGCGCTGGTCGTGAGCGGTACCAAGCTGCTAGGCGGCAGCCCCACGCAGCCGAGAGCCGGAGGTCGATGTCGACCAGTCCGACGCAGATGCAGATCTAGACGCGGACCGAGAAACCGAAGTCGTGGAGCGACGGCTGGCGAGCACCACGACGCAGCAGATCACGGCCAGCCCCTCGGCGATCAGCAGCGGCAAGGCCGCCGGGCCGCCGAGGAAATGCACATTGTGCGGCGCCAGCGCCTTCTCCTTGAAGGTGCCGTGCAAGGTGGGTAGGCCCGGTCCCCGGCTGAGGGCGAAGGCGGCCAGGCTGCCGAAGGAGAGCAGCAGCCCGGCCACCGCGGTCAGCTTGCGGGGATGCAGGAGGAGGGCCACCGCGACCGCTCCCGAGATTCCGACGTTCAGGAGGAACATCTCCTTGACGGGCGCGTACTGGTACCCACCCCTCCAGATCTGCAAATGGAGATAGCCGCCCAAGGCGACGCTGATGGCCGCAACCGATGCGAAGATCCGATTTCTCATGCCTGGTGTACGTGCCTGAACACCCGGTCGGATCAAGCCACCTGACCGCGCCGGCTGACCGCGCCGGCACCGCCAAGGCTCAGCTGACGGTGATCGTCCCAGTCATGAAGTTGTGGATCCTGCAGTGGATGCTGAACGTCCCAGCTTTGGACAGCGTGATTGTCTTGGACCCGCTGGAGAACACACCGGTGTCGAATGACCCGTCAGTGGCGGTCAGCGAGTGATCGGTCCCGTCGGCATTGGTGACAGTGATGGTGTCGCCCACCTTGGCCGATGAAGGGTCAGGTACGAACTTGAACCCTTGAATCGTGATCTTGCCCGTCGCGGCCGACGGGGCTCCAGTCGTTGGGGACGGAGCCGACGAACTCGAACCGGACGCGGCGGTCGTCGTGGAGCTGGTCGAAGTCGTGCTGGACTTGCTGCTGCAGGCACCCAAGCCAAGGCTCAGGAACACTGCCGCGGCAACCAAGGCGCCGGACCGGGGAACTCGCATGCTCAACCTCCGAGAGTCGAGTAGTCAATGATTTACCTTCAGTTCGGTACGGCCGAGCCTGCCGGACGGATTTAACCCCACCCAGGTATGCGACTGAGCCCGCCGTCTGACGGCATAGTTACTCGACTACTCGACTACTCGACTACTCGACCTCGATGAAGATGCACTCGCCGGGGCATTCCTCGGCCGACTCGATCACCGCGTCGGCCATGTTGTCCGGGAAGTTGGCCAGGCCCTCGGCCCCACCTGGGTCCGAGAAGACCTTGGGACCCTCCTTGACATACGCCAAGCCGTCATCGAGCAGCGTGAACACGGCAGGCGCGATCTCCTCGCACAGCCCGTCGCCAGTGCACAGATCCTGATCGATCCAGACCTTCATCCTGCTTCGCCTCTCCAGTCACGCCCTCACAGCATCAGAGGGGGGTTTCCGATTCAACGTAGTCAGCATACCCCGAACTGTCCATTTCCACGGCCATCACCGGGAAAACGCCGGGGGCAAGTCCGCCGCTACCGCGGAATGAGGGGGTATGGTCGCCACGGACAGTCGTCCGAACAAGCAGCAGTCAGCAAGTCCGAACAAGCAGCAGTCAGCAAGGCAGCAAGGCACCTCAGCCCAGCAGTCGTCATGTCGTTCGAGAGAGGAGGGTGGTCTGGTTGGCCGACTCCGAGGACACCGCGTCGCAGCTCGCCGCGTACCAACGTGAGGCAGCGGAGTTGCATGAGCAGGTTCGCGCCCTGGAAGAAGAGATCAACACCCTTCGAAAGCGGCTCCAGGACGGCCCGAAACGGGTCCGTACCCTCGAGGAGAAACTGCTCGAGACCAAGGGACAGCTGCAGCAGGCGATCAGTCAGAACGAAAAGCTGACCTACACCCTCCGCGAGGCCCGGGAACACATCGCGTCCCTTCGAGAGGAAGTCGACAAGCTGACCCAGCCGCCGTCGGCGTACGGCACGTACCTGGGGACCAACGACGACGGCAGCATCGACGTGTTTGCGGGCGGTCGCAAGATGCGCGTCGCCCTGCACCCCGAGCTGACCGACAGCAAGCTGGAGCGAGGGCAGGAAGTTGTCCTCAACGAGTCGCTCAACGTGGTCCTGGCCCGGGGGAGCGAGACCTCGGGCGAGGTCGTCACCATGAAAGAGGTGCTGTCGGACGGGATCCGGGCCATCATCGTGGGCCGGGCCGACGAGGAGCGCGTGGTTGAGATCGCCGAGACCCTCCGGGCCGAGAAGCTTCGCTCCGGTGACAGCATCCTCATGGACGGTCGCACCGGCCTGTTGCTGGAGAAGCTGCCGCGCCCGGAGGTGGAGGAGCTGGTCCTCGAAGAGGTGCCCGACATCTCCTACGCCGACGTGGGCGGCCTGGACAGCCAGATCGAAGCCATCACCGACGCTGTGGAGCTTCCCTTCTTGCACCGGGACTTGTTCCTTGAGCACAAGCTGCCGGCGCCCAAGGGCATCTTGCTCTACGGCCCCCCGGGCTGCGGCAAGACGCTCATCGCCAAGGCGGTCGCCAACTCGCTGGCCAAGAAGGTTGCAGAGGTGACCGGCGACGACAACGCCCGGTCGTACTTCCTCAACATCAAGGGCCCGGAGCTGCTCAACAAGTACGTCGGCGAGACCGAGCGCCAGATCCGCCTGGTCTTCCAGCGGGCCCGGGAGAAGAGCGAAGAGGGTTTCCCCGTCATCGTCTTCTTCGACGAGATGGACTCCCTGTTCCGCACCCGAGGCACCGGGATCTCCTCGGACATGGAATCCACCATCGTCCCGCAGTTGCTGGCCGAGATCGACGGCGTGGAGACGCTGAAGAACGTCATCGTCATCGGCGCTTCCAACCGGGAGGATCTGATCGACCCCGCCATCCTGCGCCCAGGGCGCCTCGACGTGAAGATCAAGATCGAGCGCCCCAACGAAGAGGCTGCGGCGCAGATCTTCTCCCGTTACCTGACCGCCGACCTCCCCCTCGACGAGGGGGAAGTCGAAAGCTTGGGCGGTGGCGACCGCGAGAAGTGCGTGCGGGTCATGATCGAGAAGACCGTGGCCGAGATGTACCGGGACGACGACGACAACCGCTTCCTGGAAGTCACCTACCAAAACGGTGACAAGGAAACGATGTACTTCAAGGACTTCTCCTCTGGCGCCATGATCGAGAACATCGTCCGTCGGGCCAAGAAGCTGTCGATCAAGCGGGTCATCGCGGGCACCGGCCGGGGCATCAGGACCGAGGACATGCTGGCGTCGATCAAGCAGGAGTACAAGGAGCACGAGGACCTGCCCAACACCACCAACCCGGACGACTGGGCGAAGATCTCGGGCAAGAAGGGCGAGCGCATCGTCTACGTGCGAACGCTGGTCTCCGAGGGTAAAGAGACGACCGGTGGCAGATCGATCGAGCGAGTGGCGACTGGCCAGTACCTGTAACGGCAAAGGGTCGGGGAAAGGGGTGACCCGGGTGCGGGTCGCCCGCCCCGCCCTCTCCCGCTTCCGCGCGCGCTGCGGTTAAGGTCGGTTCCGTGGCCATCGTCAAAGTGCTCGGGCTTGAAACCGAGTACGGGATCATCATCCGAGGATCGTCGGATCCCAATCCGATCGCCGCTTCCTCGGCGCTGATCAACGCCTACGTGGCCGAACTGGCCCGGCGGGTGGCGTGGGACTTCGAGGATGAGACCCCAGGCAAGGATGCCCGAGGCTTCGCCCGGGAGGGGTCCATGCCTCCCGAGGTGGAGACCCACCTGGTCAACGCCGTGCTGACCAACGGTGCCCGGTACTACGTGGATCACGCCCACCCGGAATACTCGACGCCCGAGTGCGCCAATGCCATGGACGCGGTGCGTTTCGACAAGGCCGGGGAGCGCATCTTGGCCCGCTCGGTGATCGCCGCCAGCCGGATCCTGCCGCCCGGGCAGTCGATCGTTGTGTTGAAGAACAACTCCGACGGCAAGGGCAACTCCTACGGCACCCACGAGAACTATCTGATGGACCGCAGCGTGCCGTTTGCCCGCATCGTGCAGCGGGTCATCCCCCACTTCGTGTCCCGCCAGGTGTTCACGGGAGCGGGGAAGGTCGGCACCGAGGCGTCCTCGACGTTGGGCATGGAGGTCACTTTCCAGCTCACGCAACGAGCCGACTTCTTCGAGGAGGAGGTCGGGCTCGAGACCACGCTCAAGCGGCCCATCGTCAACACCCGGGACGAACCCCACTGCGACGCCCAGAAGTACCGGCGCCTGCACGTCATCGTCGGCGACGCCAACCTGTCGGAGATCTCCACCTTCTTGAAGGTGGGCACGACCGCCCTGGTGCTGTCGATGATCGAAGACGACTGGTTCGCCCGGGCGGGCGATCGGGACCTCACCTTGGCCGATCCGGTCATCGCCCTGCGCCGGGTGTCCTATGACCTGTCGCTCACCCGGCTCCTGGAACTGGCCGACGGGCGGACGATGACGGCGCTCGACATGCAGTGGGAGCACCTGGACCTGGCCCGCAAATACGCCGAGGACCGGGGCCTGGAATCGGTCGGGGGTGACGAGATCGGCCAGGAGATCCTGCGGCGCTGGGAACACGTGTTGGGTGCCTTGGAATCCGATCCCATGTCGCTGGCCAGCACCCTCGACTGGGTGGCCAAGTACCGGGTGATCAACGGCTATCGGGAGCGCCATGGCCTGTCCTGGCGCGATCCCAAGCTGGCCGCGATGGACCTGCAGTACCACGACGTACGGCCCGAGAAGTCGCTGTACGAGCGGTTGGGCATGGAGCGCCTGCTCACCGAGGAATCGGTGGTGGCCGCCATGTCCGAGCCGCCGACGACGACGCGGGCCTATTTCCGGGGCAAGTGCCTCGAGCGGTGGGGTTCGCAGGTGGCCGCGGCCAACTGGGATTCCCTGGTTTTCGACCTAGGCACCGATCCGCTGCGGCGCGTGCCGATGATGGAACCCCTCAGAGGAACCGCAGCACATGTCGATGCCCTGTTGGAAGGATGCGAGAGCCCAGCCGAGCTGCTAGCCCGGCTCGGCAACTAGATGTTCCGAGGTTTAAAGATGGAGTGTGGCCATGGCTGAACGCGAACAAATCAAGAAGCAACCGAGCCGGACCGAGACCGAGACCGAAACCGAAGAGGCCGCCCCGGCTTCCACCGAAAAGGGCGACAAGCTGAAGGCGGAGTTGGACGATCTGCTCGATGAGATCGACGAGGTACTGGACGAGAACGCCGAGGAGTTCGTGCGGGCTTACGTGCAAAAGGGCGGTCAGTAGGACTCCCGCCGGCGGGCGCGACGTCTGAATCGATTGTGGCGGGACCGCACTAGGGTGCTCTTCCTGTATGACGCTCCCGCTGTTCCGCCCCGAGGACGATCCTGGACCTAACTTCCTGAACCTGCTGCGCAAGCTGGGGCAAGACCCTTTCGCCGGGCCGCAATTGGGAGACAAACGGGCCGTCGAAATCACCCACGCGACCACCATCGCAGCCATCCGCTACGAGGACGGGGTCGTCATGGCCGGCGACCGGCGCGCGACCGCCGGCTCATCCATCGCCCACCGGGCCATGGAGAAGGTCCAGCCCGCCGACCGTCACAGTGGTGTTGCCTTCGCTGGATCGGCAGGTATTGGGATGGAGATGGTTCGGGTGTTCCAGCTGCAACTGGAGCACTACGAGAAGGTCGAAGGCTCGGCGGTGAGCCTGGAAGGCAAGGCCAACCAGCTCTCGCAGCTGCTGAAGTCCAACCTGGCGATGGCCATGCAGGGTTTCGTGGTCGTACCTCTGTTCGCGGGCTACGACCGTCGCCAGAAGCGGGGCCGCATCTTCAGCTTCGATCCGACCGGGGGTCGCTACGAGGAGACCGAGTTTCACGCCGACGGCTCCGGTGGCCGCGATGCCCGCACGACCATCAAGCTCGGCTGGCGGGAGGGCCTGGACCGCAACTCGGCCGTGGAGCTGGCGGTTCAGGCGTTGTATGAAGCGGCGGACGAGGACTCGGCCACGGGTGGTCCCGACACCGTCCGGGGCATCTACCCAACCGTGGCGACCATCACCATCGCCGGCTTCGAGCGCCTGGCGGAATCTGACGTGGCGGAGCGCTTCGCCGCGGTCATAGCGGGCAAGTCCCGGAAGGGTCTCTCACTATGAGCATGCCGTTCTACGTTGCGCCTGAGCAGTTCATGAAGGACAAGGCGGATTTCGCCCGCAAGAACATCGCCCGCGGTCGCCCGCTCATCGCCACGACCTACGCCGACGGCATTTTGATCTGCGCCGAGAACACGTCCAAGACGTTGCACAAGGTCAGCGAGATCTACGACCGCATCGCGTTCGCGGGCGTGGGTCGGTACAACGAGTTCGACCAGCTTCGCCGCTCCGGGGTCCAGTACGCCGACGTCAAGGGCTTCCAGTTCAGCCGTGAGGACGTCGACGCCCGCTCGCTGGCCAACCTCTACGCCCAGCACATCGGCAACGTGTTCACCCACGAGATGAAGCCTCTGGAGGTCGAGATCCTGGTCGCCGAGGTCGGGGTCGAGACCGGCTCGGATCAGATCTTCCACATCCTGTACGACGGGTCAGTGGTGGACGAGGACCGGTTCTCCGTGCTCGGCGGCGAGGCCGAGGCCATCACGACGCGGATGGCCCAGACTTTCAAGGTTGGCTGGTCGCTGACCGACGCCCTCAAGGCCGCTACCGCTGCTCTCGGCGGCCCCGACCAAGTGCTGGCCGTACCAGATCTCGAGGTGGCGCTGCTCATCCGAACGGAGAGCCGCCGGGCGTTCCGCCGGATCGAAGACGCCGAGACCGCCGAGCTTCTGGGCTTGCCCGCCGCGGCGGCCGAGGTCGTGGTCGACGGAGGTCAGTCCAAGCCCGGCGCGGGCGGTGAGCTGGCCGATCTACCCGAGGCCGGCGCCGGCGACACCCCAGCCTGAGCACCGACCGTTTCCCGCACGGCGCCGTGACGATCCTTCAGGTCGGCGCGGCCGTCTTGCGGCGCCGTGCCGATCATGTCGATCCCGACAAACTCACCTCGCCCAAGCTGGGCGAGTTGATCGAGGTCCTACGGGCGGGGCTGGTGGAGACGCCTGGGGTGGGCTTGGCCGCGCCGCAGATCGGAGTCTCGTTGCGGGTGGCGCTGATCCAGGACCCACCGCAGTTCCATGCGCGAGTGTCCGAAGATCGGCTGGCCGAACTGGAACGCACGGCGGTGGAGCCCTACATACTCATCAACCCCGAGATCGAACCGGTGGGCGATGAGCGCCGAACCTTCTTCGAGGGTTGCCTGAGTGTCGACGGCTACTGCGCCCTGGTCGAGCGGGCGAAAACCGTTCGCGTTCGCTGGCTGGATCCCTCGGGTGACTACCACGAGGCGTTGCAGAGCGGATGGCATGCCCGGATCCTCCAGCACGAAATCGACCACCTGAACGGCATCTTGTACGTCGACCGGATGTTGCCCCGCTCGTTCATGACGACGCTCAATTATGCGGATTGGGTCGATGAGCCTCTCGACAAAGTCCGGGCGGTATTCGGCGTCTGACGGAGGCGGAGCCGCTGCGGCGGCCCGTTGTTGCCCGTTCGTCGTACGACCAATGTCCAGTAGTACCGGGCGGGCGATCGGCGGATCATGAGTCCCATGAACACCGTGGAGCCGGCGCCCTAGACGCTCGGTGACACACGCGTCGACCCGGCGAGGCCGACGCATTCAAGCCTGTCAACCGCACCTAGTCCGAGAGGAAGCACATCCCATGTCGACTGCCGTCCTTGATTCAAACGTACGAACTGATCGTCGTCCCCACACCGGGGTCAGCCGGCTCGGGGCTGCCTTACCACCCCGCCTCATGGCCGCCGCCCTCTGTGTGGCCGTGGCCGTCATTCACATCAAGGACCAGGGGGGATTCCCGGGCCACAAGGAGCCCAGCTACATCGGCATGGGGTACTTCCTGCTGGAGCTCGGAGCCGCTGCGGCCGCCGTCTTGCTGCTCAGCAAGGCCTACCGCAAGGGATGGTTCCTGTCGCTTGGCGTGGCCGCCGGCCCGTTGATCGGCTACGTCCTGACGCGAGGCCCAGGCCTGCCGCTGGCCACAGACGACCGGGGCAACTGGACCGAGTCGATTGGGGTCATGAGCCTGGTCGTCGAAGGCGTGCTCCTTCTTCTGATCCTCGCGGTCGCGGCCCGTCGCGGTGCCGCCCGGTCGGCGGAGCAGTCCGTCCGGTCAGCGCACGTATGGAGTTGAGGCCCCGACCAACTCGGCGCTCAAGTATCCCGCCCTCAGACGTCGCGACGTTCAGGCGTCGCGGCGTTTCAGGACGACCGCTCCGCCCGCCGCCGCAGCCACGGCGTACAGTGCGAAAACCCCGATACCTGACCATGGGGCCAACAGGCTCGGGTCGCGAACGGTGGTCGTGATCTGCGACCCAGCCATGAGCGGCAGGAACCGGTACACGTCGGCATAGAGCGAGGGCGGCAGGGCGCTGACGAGAGGGGGGAGTACGAGCATCAGGCCGAAGAGGGCGGCGATCGCCCCGGCGGTGTTGCGGATCAGGAAGCCCAAGCCCACGCCAAGCAGGGAAATCACCGTGAGATACAGCGCCGCTCCCAGGACCGCCCGGGCGGCGCCCGGCGAGCCGAGGCCGATATGGATGCCGGCGCCGGCGAAGAACCGAGCGCCCGCTTCGAAGGCAACGAGGCTCGAGACGGCCATGGTCACGAAAACGACCACGGCAAAAACCAGCGCCTTGGCCCACAGAACCGGTAGCCGGTGCGGCACAGCAGCCAGGGTGGCCCGGATCATGCCGGTGCTGTACTCGCCGGTGACCACGAGTACCCCCAGCACCCCGATCGCAAGTTGGGCCAGGTAGACGCCTCGAAGGGTGACCGCGGCCGGGTCGAAGCTCGGGCCGGG
>JAUTXN010000275.1 GCA_030838045.1 Acidimicrobiaceae bacterium | reverse complement strand
TGCCCTGGCCGTCGATGACCGCCCCGGGGGCGCCCACGAAGACGCTGTTGGCCGGGGGCATGATCTGGGAGTACTGGCCCGATCCCAGGGTGTGGGTGCCGGGGGCGAACCAGAACGTGACCCCGGGCCGGTTCCAGTTGACGGCGCTGTTGTCGCCCGCGGCCACGGTGACCGAGCCGGCCGGCGCGGTCGACGGACCGGACAGCAAGGCGGCATTCGCGCACACGGCAACCGGCGGCGTGACGGGGAAACCGCCCGGCACGCTCGCCCCCGCCGCGGGAAGGGCCCCGCCGATCAGCGGCGCCGCCCAACCGAGCACTGCCAACGCGCCGACCGTGGAAAGCCATCTCGCTGCAACACCCATGGAAAGTGGCCCCTTTTTCGCCTCGCGAGGAAGGGACATCGGCTGTGGAAGGGCCCGACTCGACGGAAGAATTGGGAAGTCCAGCCTGTCTGTCGGCTTTGGGCGGGTCCGCCGGGTCCTCTAGGCTCAGCGACCCGGTGACCTCAGCGAAAGAGCCAACGAGTACGCCCGAGTTCTGGTCCGACTACCAGCCCGGGTTCCGATTCGCCCATTCGCCGGTCGGTACCAAGGGCTTCTTCGAAGAGGTGAGCGCCTATCGCCTCGCCGTCGAGCCCCACATCGACGGCGTCGTGCACTTCGACCAGTGGGCGGGCAAGGACGTCCTCGAAGCAGGGTGCGGCATCGGCACCGACGGAGCCCGCTTCGCGTCCGGGGGGGCCCGCTATACCGGCGCCGACTTCTCCGGTACGGCGTTGTCCCTGGCCCGGCGCCGCTTCCAGCTCGAAGGACTTGACGGCCGGTTCCTCAAATCCTCGCTCACCCACCTGCCCTTCCGCGACTGCTCGTTCGATCTGGTCTTCTCCCACGGCGTCATCCACCACATCCGCGATGTCGAATCGGTGGTTCGGGAGTTCCGCCGGGTCCTGCGCGCCGGCGGGACCGCGCTGGTGATGGTGTATCACCGGCACTCGCTGAACTACCACCTGACGATCCAGACCGTACGGCGCGCCGCGGCGGGCCTGCTGCTCCTCCCCGGTGGTCCGAAAGTGGTGGCCAAGGTCACCCACGAGCCCGAGGAGGTGCTCGACGGGCAGCGCCAACTGCTCACCGAACACGGCCTGCGCTACCTGACGAACGGCGAGCTGTTCCTTTCCAACAACACCGATGGCCCGGGCAACCCCTACTCACGGGTGTACAGCCGCGCCGAGCTACGGGCATTGTTCGGGCCCGGGTGGCGCGACCAGTCGACCGAGGTGCGCTACTTGAATCTGCGCCTCTACCCCGGAGGCTCACGACTCTCCGAGAGCACCGCCGGTCGCCGGCTGGAACGCACGATGGGCTGGCACCTCTACCTACGAGCCCTGCGGGCCTGATTCCCCGCCGGGGCGGGTGACCACGCTCAGCAGCACCCGGACCTCTTCATCGTCGACGGGCGAGAAGTCGCCATAGGCGAGGCCCACCGCACGGAACCGCTCCGGCGTATGTGGGCACACGACCTCGTCGGCCAAACCCGCCAGGTAGGCCACGGTGGATGGAGCCCCGACTGGCACCGCGACGACGATGCCCGCCACATCCGCCTTCCGGCACGAGGCGATCGCCGCTTCCATGGTCGACCCGGTCGCCAATCCGTCGTCGACCAGGATCACCGTACGGCCCTCCCGGGGCGCCGGGGCACGACTGCCCCGGAACCGTTCCTGGTCGGCCAGGCGCGCCCGCTCGGCTCTGGTGACGGCCTCGATGGTCGCCGCGTCGATCCCCAAGCGGGACACCACGTCGTCGTTGAGCACGCGGACGCCGCCCGATGCCACCGCCCCCATGGCCAACTCCTCGTGACCGGGCACGCCCAGTTTGCGCACCGCCAGGATGTCCAAGGAGGCGCCGAGGGCCCGGGCGACCGGGTACGCCACCGGAACCCCGCCTCGGGGGAGGGCCAGCACGGTCACATCGGCGTGGACATACCGCACCAGCCGTTGCGCCAGGACCTCCCCGGCCTGGGCTCGGTCGCGATAGACCCAGGGCACCCCGGACGGGGCCGGGTCTCTACTCGGCGTCGCCGCCGGCCACCGCCGCGGGGGTCCGGCCCGGAGTGACCGCCGGGCGCCGATCGGCCGCCGTACCTTTGCCGTTGCCGGCTTCCGCCTCGGGCTTTCGCGGCCGGGACTCGACCAGCAGCCGGATTGCGGTCCGGCTCTGGCCGTCGATTTCTATGTCGGCGAAGGTCGGAACACAGGTGAGATCGGTGCCCGAAGGAGCGACGTAGCCTCGGGCGATGGCCACCGCCTTGATGGCCTGGTTGAGGGCCCCGGCCCCCACCACCTGCACCTCGACTGAGCCCGACTGGCGGACCACCCCGGCCATGGCACCCGCAACGGAGTTGGGGTTGGACTTGCTGGACACCTTCAGAACTTCCACAGTCGCATCCCCAGGGCCGGCCGAACTCGGATAAGAGCGGCAAATGTTCCTGCCGGTCCCAAAGGTTCGACTTGTTCCGGTCGCCTTCCTGCTTCAGTCCCCGATCACGATGGGGTCGTCGTCACCCACGCCCTGCCCGAGCGGCACATCGATGTCAGCGCCGATGCCGACCTTCTGGCGGACCTTCTCGGAGATCTCGATCATGAGCTCGAGGTTGTCGGCCAGGAACCCCTTGGCGTTCTCCCGACCCTGGCCCAACTGCTCACCCTCGTAGGTGTACCAGGCACCGGACTTTTTGACGATGGCCAGGTCGACGGCTACATCCAGCATCGACCCTTCCCGACTGATGCCCTTGCCGTACATGATGTCGAACTCGCAGGTCTTGAACGGGGCAGCGCACTTGTTCTTGGCCACCTTGACCCGGGTGCGGTTGCCGATGATCTCGGCTCCGTCCTTGATCGACTCCACCCGCCGGATGTCAAGCCGTATGGAGGAATAGAACTTCAAGGCCCGCCCACCCGGCGTGACTTCGGGGCTGTTGTGGACCATGACGCCATCCACGAAATAGTTGTGACTGCCCTCCACCTCGATATCAAAGCGGTGGGTGTGCCTCCCGTTGGGTGCCTTGGCCTCGATCTTGACGATCGGCATGGGCAAGAGCCTCGGGCGGGGCGGGGCGAAGACCGCTTCGACCCCGAACCGGCCTCGGTATTGAGGAAGCAACTTGTAGGCCATGGACGGATGCACGAAGGGGGCGATCAAGGCGTGCAGGCGGGCGGTTGCCTCGGTCGTCAGAACGATGCAACCTGACTGGGGCGTCCCGCGAGTCGTCAACGTGCACGGGAGTAGCCAGGTATCGCGGAGCCACTCGGCCACGCGCACCTGGGTCTCGGGCTCCATGGCGTCGACGCACACCTCGGCCCTCCCCGTGATCTTTCCACTGCGGGTTTGCTTGCCCAGTGACCGCACGCTGAACCCGAAATCGTCCTGATACCAAATGGCCAGACCGAGAGGGCCGACGGTCTTCAGGTAGTCGGCGCTGAAACGCTTGGCGCTTCGTCCGCGAGGGGTGCCGACATAGACATCGTCGTGTACGGCACCGAGCTCGGTCAGCGGTGCCGTACTTACCTCGATGCCGCCGCCGGTATGGGCGGAAACGGTGGCACCAGCGTTAGCGAAGAGATCAGCCTTCCACTGGGCGTAGTCCACTTGGTTGGGCCCATGACACCATCGGGCCCGCGAGGAGATCCCGTTGCTGGCTCGGGACAGACCGGTATCGCCCATCAGACCGCCTCGGATGACCTCCATCTGGAACTCGGAGAGCAGAACCTTGGCCAACTGCAGCACCCGGTCGCCTTCCGCCAAGGAACCTGCCTCTCGCCATCCCCCCGGAGTGCGGATCAGGTGGTTGCGAGTAGCGGAGAACTGGGCCCGCCCATTGCCGCCCGTCTTGGCCACCGTGAAGCGCAGGAACTCGTCGGTCTTGCCGTTGTCGAACCAGTTGACGACCCGGCGGGGCACGATCTGGCCCGTCTTGTGGTCGTAGGAAAGGACCTCGACCGGGAGCTTCTGGTTGACGATCTTGCCGATCAGCTCCTGTCGGCCATCGGCGAGCGTCACCCGGGTGTCGTAGGAGAAGCAGCCATAGATCACACCCACTTTTTCCCGGAGCTGGTTGATGAAGATGGCGATGGTGTTGGACTTGCTGAGAGTGGCGGTGAGTTTGCGCAGGGCCTGCGACATCAGCCGGGCCTGCAGGCCGACGTGGGTGTCGCCCATGTCGCCCTCGATCTCCGCCCGGGGCGTCAAGGCCGCGACCGAGTCGATGACGACGATGTCCAAAGCGCCGGAACGGATCAACATGTCGGTGATCTCCAACGCCTGCTCCCCGGTGTCGGGCTGCGAAATCAGCAGGTCGTCGATGTTGACGCCGATCGCTTTGGCGTACACCGGGTCCATGGCGTGCTCGGCGTCGATGTAGGCGCAGATCCCACCATTGCGCTGGGCCTCGGCGACGGCGTGCATGGCCAAGGTGGACTTCCCCGACGATTCGGGTCCATAGATCTCGACGATGCGGCCTCGGGGCAGTCCGCCGATCCCGAGGGCGAGGTCGAGGGACAGTGCCCCCGTGGAGACGGCTTCGATCTGCATATGGGTGTTTTCGCCCATGCGCATGATCGACCCCTTGCCAAACTGCTTCTCGATCTGGCCAAGGGCCAGGTCCAATGCCTTGTCTCGTTCCACCGGAAGCCTTTCTGTCGCGGCCTGTCCTGATCGAGGAGAACCCTACGAAGGGGGTGTGACGGTTACACCTCTGTAACTACAGGAGGATGCTATACCCGAACAGACGTTCGGTGTGGGATAGCAATCCCGACGGGCCGTTCACCCGTACCATCAAGACAGATGGTCAGGGCTCCCGCCGACGATGCACTCCTCGCTGGATATGGCACCGGAGACCCACAGGCCGCGGCCTCGTTCATCCGCCGCCACCAATCCCGGGTCTATGGCCTGGCCGTTTCCATCGTGACCGATCCCGCCCTGGCCGAAGACGTGGCCCAGGAAGCGTTCACCCGGGCCTGGCGGCACGCCGCCACCTACGACCCGTTGCGGGGGACGGTGCCCACGTGGCTGCTCACCATCACCCGAAATCTGGCCATTGACGCCCTCCGCCTCCGGCGCTCGATCCCGGTCGACCCGGCCACCCTGTCCGACCTGGACCTGAGGGCGACCGGTGTCGAGTCCGAACCGGGCCGCGCCGCCGAACTGGCCGACAACGCCACCCGATTGCGCGTCGCCCTGGCCGAACTCCCCGACGCCCAGCGTCGGGCCCTGGTCCTGGCCGGCTTGTGCGGGCGAACCGCCCAAGAGGTCAGCGAGTGCGAGGGGATCCCGCTCGGCACGGCCAAGACCAGGATCCGCACCGCCATGCACAAGTTGCGTCACCTCCTCGCGGAGGAACCCGAAACACCCGAGACCGAGTTGTCCGAGCCATGACGGACACCGGCTGCGACGCGTTCCGTGAGATCGCTCCGGAGCTCGCCCTCGGCCTCCTCTCCGGAGACGAACGCGGGGCGGCCATCACCCACCTGACCACCTGTGCCCGCTGCCAGGCCCACCTCGAAGGGCTGGTGCGGGTGGCCGACGACCTGTTGCTCCTCACTCCCCCGGTCGAGCCCGAGATCGGCTTCGAGTCCCGAGTCATGGGCCGCCTCGCCGCCAGCGGCGCATTCCGAACGCCGGCCGAAGCGGCGCCACGCTCAGCCGCAGCCGCAGCCTCTGCCGTCGTCGCACCCGCAGCCGTCGCCGCAGCCGCAGCCGCCGGGCCTCCTCCCGAGACGGTACGGCCCGCCGCCATCCCGGAGCCTCCCGCCGCCCTGCCGCGGCCGCGGCGCCCCCGCCATCTGTGGGCGCGGCCCGCGATCGTGGCGGCCGCCGCGGCGCTGATCCTGGTCGCGGGCGTGACCGGCGTGATGGCCGCAGAGTCGCAAGGCCGCGATGCGGGCCGCGACAGCGCCGTCCGCCAGCAGGCGCAGGCGGCCAACCAGCTGGCCGCCCGGACGGTCGTCATCCGGGCCGACGACGGCGCCTCGACGTGCCAGCTCGTCGCCTTCCCCCGAAGCGCGACCGAACCGGCTCGTTTGGTCATCCACCTCGACCAGCCGAAGGAGCCAGCCGGCTCGTACGACGTTTTGGCGGAGCCCGCCGATGGTGGCAAGGCGGTCGCGATCGGCACGATCGAGATGGTCGGCGGACATGGATGGCTGATGGCGTCCATTCCTGCGGGAACGGGACCGGTCGGTGCCGTCCGCATCATCGAAGCATCGAAGAC
>JAUTXN010000100.1 GCA_030838045.1 Acidimicrobiaceae bacterium | reverse complement strand
CGCCCGTCAGGGCCGGGGTTCGCGCCACATGGGCCACACCCGGGGCCCGCCGCCGGGAAGATCGACGGCGCCCGTCACCTCGAAGCCCAGGCGCTGGTAGAACGCCACGTTGTCCTCCCTCGACGACTCCAGGTAGGCCGGCACGAAGTCGCGATCACAGCGCTCGAGGACCGGGGCGAGGAGGGCCGAGCCGACCCCGTGGCGTTGCCGGGCCGGATCGGTCCCGACCACGGCGAGGTACCAGTGGGCCTCCCGCGGGTGGAGGCGCTCGATGGCGCTCACGCACTGCACCGCGGCGGGCATGTGGCCCCGGAGGGTCCAGACCAGCCGGGGCAGGGCCCGGACCAGGTTGGCCGGTGGTGTCCGCCATTGCCCGGGCGGGGCCCACAGCGCGGCCCCGTCGAGGTCGCGGGTGGTGTACACCTCGTCGTAGGGCACGTACAGGTACCGCAGTTCCATCGCGAACAGCCGGGGGAGGCGCAACGTCCGGGCCCGCGCCGAGGGCAGGAGCCAGCGCATGACCGGGTCGTCGGCGAAGGCGCGAGCCAGCGTCGCCCCCAGCGGCCGGGCGTCGTCGGGGCTCGCCTTGCGGATGATCAGGGTCATGTGAGGGGTGCCATTAGGAGGGGTGCCATTGGCGGGGTGACAGTCTGCCCCGGACAAGTGGAGTGCCCAGTTTCGGTAGGGCCGGTACCCTTCCCCGTAACACTTTTGACGGCTTCAAGCTCGCCAGGGGAAGGAACAGCCAGTCATGGCCATCTTGGGACGTGAGTTCATTGCGGTACCCGACGACAAGAAGGGCCAGATCGTCTTCAAGTGGCCCGACATCAACATCCGGAAGATGACGCGGGCGATCGTCGACGCCGACGAACTGGCGATCTTCATCAACACCGGCCAGGTCGTCGGCACCCTCGGACCAGGCCGCCACCAGATCGACGCCAATGAGCTGCCGTTCCTCGGCGCCATCATCGACTGGGCGACCGGCGGCAACGCCTACCGGGCCGAGCTGTACTTCGTCGGCACCCGCGAGTACACCGGCAACACCTTCGGCGGCCGCATCGACGATGTCCAGGACCCCCAGACGGGGATGATCGTCACCCTGCGGGTGTTCGGCGACTACTCGTTGCAGGTCTCCGATCCCGGTGCGCTCATCACCCGCCTCGTGGGCACGGTCGACGTCACCAACAACGCCGCCATCACGTCCTGGGTGAGCGACCAGCTGCTGAAGGTCATGCGGACCCACGTGACGACCCAGATCGTGCGCAACGGGTGGCCCATCCTCGGCCTCTCCGCCTACACCACCGACATCGAGCAGACGGTCATCCAGCGGGGCAACGAGCAGCTGTCCAGCTACGGCCTGGCCATCATCCGGATGGGCAACTTCGACGTCAACCTCTCCGACGACGACGAGGGGCAGTTGAAGGAGCTGGCCAAGGACACGGCCTATTCCCGGCTGGCGGGCAGCTTCCAGCAGTACGCCTCGGGCGCCATGATGAAGGGCGCGGGCGAAGGCATGGCCAAGGGTGGCGGCGCCACCGGCGGTGCGTTCATCGCGGCCGGCATGGGCCTGGGGGGCCAGGCGGCGGCGCCCATGCAGGCCGGACCGCCGCCGCCCGCGGCGCCCGGGTTCGCCGGTGGGGGACAGGGGTACGCAGGCGGCGCGGCTGGTGGCGGGGCCGCCGGCGCGGGCACCGTCGAATGTTCCAACTGCCACGCCGTCAACCAGGCCACGGCCAAGTTCTGCGGTACGTGCGGCAAGACGTTGGCGCCTCCGGTCATCAAATGCGCCAACTGCGACGCCGAGAACCCCGCCGGGGCCCGCTTCTGCTTCAACTGCGGCCAGCCCCTCGGCCCGCAGCCCGTGCACTGCCCGCACTGCAGCTTCGAGGTGGCGCCCGACGCCAAGTTCTGCCCGAACTGCGGCAACTCCATCGCTCCCGCCGCCGCCGCTCCAGCGGCCGGGGCGGCCGGGGCCCCCGACTCGCCGTCGGCTGACGGCGAGGACGCCCGGTGAATCTGGCCACGATTCTCTCCGCCTGGCAGGGGTTCGCCACCCGGGCCGGCGGCGGTCACTCCTTCAGCGGCGGGGGAGGCGGCTCGTCGAGCGGCGGCGGCGGAGGCGGCTTCTTCGTAGGCGGCGGCGGAGGCGGCGGCGGTGGGGGCGGCATCGCCGGTTTCATCGTCCTCATCGTGATCGTGCTCATCGTCCTGGCCATCGTGGCGGCGGTGAAGCGCAGCGGCCATCACACCGGTGGGGCGGCCAACGCCGCCACCCGGGGCTACGGCGGTGGCGGGGGGATCGGTGGCGCCGGCGCGGCCGCAGGTGCCGCCGGCGCGGCCGCCGCCGCAGCTGCCGCGGCGCCCGCGGCCTGGTCGGGAACCGACAAACCGGCCATCGACAGCGTCCGGGGTGACCTCTTCCCCGGCACCCATGTGGACGCCCATGCCGCCGCTTCGCCGGTGGACGAGGGGCTCAACCAGATCGAGGCCCATGACCCGGCGTTCAGCCAGGAGCCGTTCCTCGAGTCGGTCCAGAAATCCTTCTTCATCGTCCAGGAAGCCTGGATGGACCGCAAACCGGAGATGAGCCGCCAGGTCATGGCCGACAGTGTCTGGCAGCAGCACCAGGTCCAGATCGAGAAGTACGTCGAGGAGCACAAGCGCAACGTGCTCGAGGACCTGGCCGTGGGCGACCTCCGCATCCTGTCGGCCCATTCCGACCAGACGTACGACACCATCACGGTCCGGGTGTTTGCCGCCTGCGCCGACTACGACGTCGACGACAAGAGCGGCAAGGTCGTCCGGGGCAACAAGAGCGTCGAGCAATGGCAGGAGGACTGGACCTTCCAGCGCTCGTCGGACGCCACGACCAAGCCGGGCGCGGGCACGCTGAACAGCAAATGCCCCAACTGCGGGGCCCCGCTCAACGTCGACCTCCAAGGGGTGTGCGGGTTCTGCCACCAGCCGATCATGGGGGGAAAATACGACTGGGTCCTGGCTCGCATCTCCCAGGTGATGTAGGGCCGGCGCGTGTCGGCAGGACCCTCACTGAAGGAGCTGGGAACCAGGGCTCAGGCCGCGGCCCGCCAGCTGGCGCGCACCAGCAGCGCCGAGCGCGACGCCGGACTCCTGGCCGCGGCCGACGGACTGGAACTGGCGGTTGCCCCCATCCTGGAGGCCAACGCCACCGATGTCGCCCGGGCCACCGAAGCGGGCACCAGCGCCACGGTCATCGACCGGCTCCGGCTCAGCCCGGGCCGGATCGAGTCGATGGCGGCCGGCTTGCGACAGGTGGCCGGGCTTCCCGATCCGATCGGCGAGGTACTCGACGGGTGGCGGCGGCCCAACGGCCTGCGGATCCAGCGGGTCCGGGTTCCGCTCGGGGTCGTGGCCATCATCTACGAGAACCGGCCCAACGTGACCAGCGACGCCGCCGGGCTGTGCGTCAAGTCGGCCAACGCGGCATTCCTCAGGGGGAGCTCGGCCGCCATCACCTCCAACACCGAGATCGCCCGGGTCCTGCGCCAGGGCTTCGCCAAGGCCGGCCTACCTGAGGATTCACTGGTCCTGGTCGAGGACACCAGTCGCGAGTCGGCGACGGAGTTCATGCGCCTTCGGGGACTGATCGACTGCCTGATACCGCGGGGCGGCCCGTCGTTGATCGCCGCCATCTTGCAACACGCCACCGTTCCCTACGTGATCGACGGGGACGGCAACTGCCACGTGTACGTCGATGCCTCGGCCGACTTGGACATGGCGCTCGACATCGTCGTCAACGCCAAGACCCAGCGGCCCAGCGTGTGCAACGCCGCCGAGTCGTTGCTGGTCCACGCGGCCGTGGCCGCGCGTTTCCTGCCACGAGCCGCAAGTGCATTGGAGGGCGTGCAGCTGGTGGGCGACGCTCGTTCGGTCGAGATCGTGGGCCCCTCTCGGATGGGAGCCGCCACCGACGAGGACTTTTCCCAGGAATTCCTGGATCTGAAGCTGAGTGTGGCGGTGGTCGACGACATCGACGGGGCCATCGACCACATCGCCCGCCACGGTTCCGGCCACACCGAGGCCATCGTGACCGGTGACCTGGCCGCCGCCACCCGGTTCACCGACGAGGTCGACGCCGCCGCGGTGGTGGTCAACGCATCGACCCGCTTCACCGACGGTGAGGAGTTCGGCTTCGGTGCCGAGATCGGGATCAGCACCCAGAAGCTGCACGCCCGGGGCCCCATGGGCCTGCGGGAGCTCACGACGTACAAATACCTGGTTCACGGCGACGGCCAGATCCGCACCTGACGCGGTTCGCCTATCAGGTCGAGGCAATGAATGGGCGGTCAATGGGGGAGCGGTTGTTGAGCCTAGTGTCCGTTTGAGCCGGATTGCCCCTTTCAGCCGTTTAGGCTAGGTTCGCCACGACGCTGCGGCTCGGCGGCGTGGGAAGGGGAGCCATGAGGATTCGGGGCCAGATGGTCCGTCGGGCGGCTGGTGCAGCTGCGGCCGTCGGGTTGGTGCTGTTGAGCGCGGGCGTGATGGCCACGCCGGCCAGGGCCAATGGGTCCGCAATGTCGGGCACATCCGGCGATCCCCGGGCCACCGCTGTCGCGGGCAACACGGTGACCTGTCCGCCGGGGCAGACGCAGCTCCTGTTCCGGGACGGCAACAAGAGCGGTTCGGTCGGTGCGATCACCGTCACGACGAATGACCCGTTCCTCGACGTGGTGATCGCCAATGCCAACGGCTTCACCAATCCTCTCAACGGGACCACGGTCGTGGTGTACGTAAAGGGCGGACCGAACTACAACGTGTACAACATCGCGGTCGGCCCGAACGGCGCCACCTTGACCGGTTTGCATTCGCCCTACAACGGGGGCGGCAACATCCCGACGCTCAGTCACTACTTCCTGTGCCAGCAGGGTCAGCCGACACCGACCTCCCCCGCGTGCAACCTCACGGCGCTTCTCAGTGGGCCGCCGGTACAACTGCAAGTGACCGTGCAGGACACGAATAGCGGATTGGCATCAGTCGTGGTCACGAGCGTTGTCAACGCGGCCGTGAACGTTCCGACGTTCACGGCTGGTACGGCAAATGCTGTCGTCGTGACTGCGACCAAGATCGACCCGTCGCAGCCGTCCTCGCTGGCAATGCGAGTGACCAACACCGCCGGCGGGGTCACCGACTGCGATCCTCCCTTCTAGCGGCGCGCTCTCGGAATCGGGCCGGGCGAGCGTGGCGTCACCGGTAGGCTGACGGGCCCCGCGGGTGCCCCGGCGTCCGCGTCCCCCTACGAGAGAAGCACCATGACCGACGTCGTCCGTCCGCCGCGCTTCGAGTCCATCACGGCCGTACGGGACGGCCTTCGCGACGTGCGCTACCTGGCGGACGAGGGGACCGCGGGCGTGGTCTACCTGGCCGACCGGTTGGCCAAGCCGGTGCTGGTCGAAGGGCCGGCCGGCACGGGCAAGACCCAGCTGGCCAAGTCGGTGGCCGAGATGAGCGGCGCCCGCCTGATCCGCCTGCAGTGCTACGAGGGACTCGACGAATCCAAGGCGCTGTACGAGTGGAACTACAAGAAGCAGCTGCTGCGCATCCAAGCCCAGCGGGTGGCCGAGGAGCAGGACGCCGCGGGCGCCGGAAGCTGGTCGGACATCGAGGAGGACATCTTCTCCGAGGAGTTCCTCCTGACCCGCCCGTTGTTGGAGGCCATCCGGGCCACCGACCCGGTGGTGCTCCTGATCGACGAGGTCGACCGGGTCGAGGTGGAGACCGAGGCGCTGCTGCTGGAGATCCTTTCCGACTACCAGGTGTCGATCCCCGAACTGGGGACGGTGGTGGCGACGCAGATCCCGTTGGTGTTCCTGACCTCCAACAACACCAGGGAACTGTCGGAGGCGCTGAAGCGGCGTTGCCTGTTCCTGCACATCGACTACCCGGACCTCGAGCGCGAGCGCGAGATCGTGCTGGCGCGCATTCCCGGCATCGCCGAGCACCTGGCAGACCAGATCGTGCGTATCGTGCGGTCGATCCGCAGTTTGGAGCTGAAGAAGGCCCCGTCGGTGTCGGAGACGCTGGATTGGGCCCGGACATTGGTGTTGCTCGGCGTGGAGAGCGTCGACGCCGAGATGGCCCGCGAGACGCTGCACATCCTGCTCAAGTACCAGTCCGACATCGCCAAGGCCGCCAAGGAGCTCGGGGGCCCGGCGCCGAGGTGAGCGGGGCTCGTCTGGAGGAGGGGAGCGGCGGCGGGCTGGTCGACGTGCTCAGTGGCTTCGTCGGCGAGCTGCGGGCGGCGGGGCTGCCGGTGAGCATGACCGAGCACCTCGACGCCATGGAGGCCGTCGGGCAGATTCCCCTCGAGGACCGAGTGGCCTTCAAGTACGCCCTCGGTTCGACATTGGTGAAGAACGCCGCCCATTGGCGGGCGTTCGAAACGATCTTCGACGTCTATTTCTCACCGTTGGGCTTCATCCGGGTTTCGGTGGACGACGCCGACGGCGGGGGGGACCGGCAGCTGGCGCGGGCGGCCGAGTTGCTCGACGCCGAGCGCCGGGACGCCGACGCCGAGATGTCGGCCCTGAGCGCCGAGGAGCTCCTGGAGCTGCTGTACCGGGCCCTGCTGGCCGGTGACGAAGAGCTGCTGGCCGCCTTGGCCCGCCAGGCGGTCGACCGTTTCGCGGGCATGGAACCCGGCCGCCCCGTCGGCGGGACCTACTACCTGTACCGCACGCTCCGCCACCTCGACCTGGACGGCGTCCGAACCGGGCTCATGGCGGCGTCGGCGGCCGCGGTCGGAGTCGGGACCGGCTCGCAGGACACCGAGGACGCGGCGTTATCCGACCTGGGGGAGCGCCTGGTCCGGGAGGAGTTCGACGCCCGCATCGCCCGCCTGCGCCGCCTGATCGAAGCGGAGATTCGCCGCCGCCTGGTTGCCGATCGGGGCGCCCAGGCAATGGCCAAGACGCTGCGCAAGCCCCTCCCCGAGGACGTCGACTTCATGCACGCCACCCAGGATGAGCTGGCGTCGCTGCGCCGAGCCATCCAGCCCCTCACGAGGCGCCTGGCGGTTCGCCTGGCCCGCAAGCGGCGCCACGGCCGCAAGGGCCCGCTCGACTTTCGCAACACGGTCCGCCACTCCCTGTCCTACGGCGGCGTACCGGCCGAGCCCAAGTTCCGGTACCCCCGGCCGGCCAAGCCCGAGATCGTGGTGATCGCCGACATCTCCGGGTCGGTGGCGGCGTTCGCCCGCTTCACTCTGCAGCTGGTGCACGCCATCAGCGGCCAGTTCAGCCGGGTGCGCAGCTTCGTGTTCATCGACGGGATCGACGAGGTCACGTCATTTTTCGACGGCGTGGAAGACATCAGCCACGCGGTGCACCGGGTCAACACCGAGGCCGACGTCATCTGGGTCGATGGTCACTCGGACTACGGCCACGCACTGGAGACGTTCTGGACCCGCTGGGGCCAGCAGGTGACGCCCCGGACGTCGGTCATCCTCCTCGGCGACGCCCGCAACAACTACCACGCCTCCCAGGCCTGGGTCGTCCAGGAACTGGCCAAGCGGGCCCGTCACCTGTACTGGCTCAACCCCGAACCCCGTTCGTACTGGGACACCGGTGATTCGATCGTCAGCCAGTACGGCGTGTTCTGTGACGGCGTGTTCGAGTGCCGCAACCTGCGCCAACTGGAGCGCTTCGTCGAGCAGCTGGCCTAGGGCGAGAGGCGGGGGCGAGGGGCGCGTGGGGCGGGGCCGGCGATGGTTGGTCGTCGCGGCCGCGACGCTGGCGGTCCTCGTGGTCGCGGCCGCGGTCGGGCGCTACGTGTGGCTCCCGACGTACCGCCCGGGAATTCACTCGGGCGAGCGCTATGGCATCGACGTCTCCAACCACCAGGGTGGGATCGACTGGAACGCCGTTCGGCGTGATGGCATCCGGTTCGCGTACATCAAGGCGACCGAGGGCGGTGATTTCACCGACGCCTATTTCGCCGCCAACTGGGCGGGGGCGGCCGCGGCCGGCGTCGATCGTGGCGCCTATCACTACTTCACGCTCTGCACGCCAGGAGCCACCCAGGCCGCCAACTTCCTGCGGGCGCTTCCCCCTGACGGGCACGGCGAGCTGGCGCCGGCCGTCGACCTCGAACTGGCCGGCAACTGTCGCCAACGCCCCGATCGGGCGATGGTGGACCGTGAGCTCACGACGTTCCTCAGTCTGGTCGAGGCGCAGACCCACATGCCCACGGTGCTGTACGTGGGCGAGGACTTCGCGGAGCGGTACCCGGCCACGTCGCTGCTCCACCGGCCCCGATGGCGCCTCCGGTTCCTGCGCCGGCCGCATGGGGACTGGGTCGCCTGGCAGGTCGACGGTTTGGCCCACGTCAACGGCATTCACGGGAAGGTCGACCTCGACGTGCTGCGGCCCTGAGTTCCGGTCGGAGTACCGGCGTGGTCAGTGCCGGCGTGGTCAGTGCCGGCGTGGTCAGAGGCCCGCGACCGCCAAGCGCTGGGGGATGGCCCAGTCCAACATCTGCTTGTAGACGGTGAGAATGGCATAGCCGTAGTTGGTCGCCGTGGCCCACACCCCACTCAGCGCCAACCACGTCAGGCAGCAGCCCGCCACGCTCACCCGACCGACGAGCGGTGTCGGGATCTTCTTGGGGGTGGCATAGGCCTGCAGCAGCTGTTCCTGGGCGGCGACACCCGTCTGGGCGTCGGGGAACCGCCAGCCGTGCGAGCACGAGTCGCACGCCCCGATCCCCGCGAAGTTGTTGTCGGTTCCGAGCAGCTGGCCACCTGCGGGGAACGTGAAGTAGCCCGTCTCCACGATCGATTGGGCGAACGCGATGTCACCCCGCAACCCCACCGTCGTGCCGTTGCTCAGGTAGTACCCGGCCAGCGTCGGCATGGGTACCGTCGTGTTGGCCTGGTAGTGCGTGGCGGCGTACCACCCGGCCAGCTCGCCGGCGTTCAGGGCGGCGGGACCCATGATGGTGGGCAGCGGTGTGCCGGTCGTCGGTTTCACGGCCCGGCCCGCGGCCGCCAGCTTGGCGTTGGCCAGCGCGACGGCGCTCTTGCTCAGGACCTGGTGCGCCACGGCCTGGAATGCCCGGGCGCTGGCGGCCCGCTGCTGGGCCACCCTCAGGACGACCCGGTCGTCCTGCAGCCGGCGCTTGGCCTGTGCCACCTGGTCGCGGCCGTGGGAGATGAGGATGCCGAGCACCACGCCCCGGTTGACCATGGCGTCGACGGAGGGGTCGGCGATCTTGGCGGACTGGCCCATGTCCGATCGGACGTAGAGGGCCACGGCGAGGGCCGCGAGGCGACGCTGGGTATCGGCGACGGATGCCTCACCCGAAGCCACCCGGGCGGTGGCGTCGCGTTCGGCGCGCGTGGCCGCGTCGACGCTGGAGTCGGCGCTGGCCGCATTGGCCTCGTTGGCGGTCACGATGCCCTTGTCCTGGTCGTAGCCCGCGATGGCGTCGACTTGGGCCAGATCGTTCTGGACGGAGCGCACCAGGGCGTCGATGACCTGGGGCGACACCGTGGTCGTGGGGGCCGGGATCGACGTCGAGGTGGTGCT
>JAUTXN010000254.1 GCA_030838045.1 Acidimicrobiaceae bacterium | reverse complement strand
CTGAGCTGTCGGATCGCCGCGGTTGGAGGATGACCGCGTATGGCCTTGATCCGGCCATGGTGCCGTCAGGCCTGCCGATCGACGTGAAGGCGCCCTTCGCCGAGGACGATCTGACCGCGGTGTTGTCCGGTGCCGACGTGCTCGTCGTGCCCTCAGTCATGCGGGAGACCTTCTCGATCCTCACCCGCGAGGCCTTGCTGTGCGGTGTGCCCGTCGTGACCAGCGACACACTCGGCCCCGAAGAAGTCGTGGTCGACGGCCACAACGGGCTCGTCGTACCGGCGGCCGATCCCGTCGCCTTGGCCCATGCCATCGGCCGCCTGCTTGACGATCCCGCACTGCTGGCTCAACTGCGCAACGGAGCGGCCGCGGTCGCGGTCCGGTCGATCCAGGACCAGGTCAGCGCCAATGAGGCGCGCTACCAGAAGTTGATCGACCGTCGCGCCGCCGACCGCGAGCGTCAGCCTCACTCCGGGGCGTGCCCGCCGGGCATACGAAACGTCGTGTTCGCGGTCGGGATCGAGGGCGCCCCGCTGCGCTATCGAGCCCGGCTGCCGGCCGAGGGGTTGGCCCTGCTCGGTGTCGAGACCTCCGTCGTGTACTACCGGGACCCGGCGCTGCCCGCGTTACTGGCCTCGGCCGACGCCGCGGTGTTCTACCGGGTGCCCGCGACCACCAATGTTCTCGATCTCATCGCCACTACCCGAGACCGGGGATGTCCCGTTTTGTTCGATGTCGACGACCTGATCTTCGACCCGGATCTGGCCCAGGAGATCCCGGCACTGTCGATCCTGCCCCCCGCCGAGGCCGAGCTGTGGCTCCAAGGGGTTCGCCGCTACCGGACGACGATGGAGGCATGCGACGCCTTCGTGGGCAGCACCGATCAGTTGTGCCGCCACGCGGCGGCTGTGACCGGCATGCCGGTGGAACGCTTCTCCAACGGCGTCGGCCTCCTGCTCGGGAGGATGTCCGATCAGGCCCTGCGGTCGCGGCGCGCCGAGGGTCCACCGCGCATCGGCTACTTCAGCGGTACGACAACGCATGATCGGGACTGGGCCGAAATCGAGGCCACGGTGCTCGACGCCATGGACCGTCACCTCGACCTCGAGCTGTGGTTGGTCGGGCACCTCAAGACGTCGCCTGAGGTTGCCCGCCATCGCGACCGGATTCGCAGGTGGCCGATGATGCCGTGGACCGAGCTTCCCGCGATGCTGCGCAACGTCGACCTCAACCTCGTTCCTCTGGAACTCGGCAGCCGCTTCAACGAAGCCAAGAGCGCCATCAAATGGCTCGAGGCCTCGTTGGTCGCCACCCCCACAATCGCCAGCCCGACACAGCCCTTTCGGGAGGTCATCGACCCTGGAGTAACCGGTTTCTTGGCCGCGACTCCAACGGATTGGGGTGAGGCCATCGATCGGCTCATCCTCGATCCCGACCACCTCGCTCGGGTAGGGGCCCGGGCTCGTAGGTCGGCTCTGCTTGAGTGGTCGCCGCATGTCCAGGGACGGCGATACCTTGCGATGCTGGAACGCACCATCGAGCAGACGGGCCGGGGCGAGAAACGAAGGCCGACGATCGATTGGCTCCCTGTCGCACTTGACGAGCCGCCGGTTGCGGGCCAACTCGAGCCCTACAGACTCACGCCCGCGCCTCCGATCGAGGAGTCGCCTGTGGCGAATCGGGCGGTGACCCTCCCTCCGGTCGCCACCCGAGTCGCCAACCTGCTGCGTCGAGGCCTCGAGTCACAGCGTCGTGATGGCACGGGGGTGACCCTTCGTCGGGCCCTACGCCTCCTGGAGCGCCGCACGGTCGGGTTCCGCCATCACCTGCGACGCCTGGTCAGGCGTCGCAGGTGATGGCCGGTCCGGCTGGGGCGCTCAACAACTGCCGTTGACCACGGTGGCGCCGCTGAAGCGGCACCACACGATCGTGCCGTGCTGGAAGTTGCTCTGGGCACCGAACGTCGTCGCGATCGGGTCGCCTGTCGGGTAACCAAGCGATGAGCCAGGGCCGCCGCCCCCGAGGTAGGTATTCCAGATGGCACCATGGACCTCGGCCGCTCCGCCTTGGGCGGTCCAGTAGATCGATCCGTTCTGGAACTGTCCGAACTGGCCGACCCCATCACCGACGCCCGCTTGGTCGGCGGTCGGGTAGCCCATCGGCCCGAGTTCCCAACCGAGGGAGGCCCATTTGTCGAAGATCGGGCCGTGCACCTCGTGGGCGCCGCTGACGGGCGACCAGTAGATCGCGCCGCCCTGGAATGCGCTGTACCGTCCGTCCGCTCGCGCCGTCAGCAGAGTGTCGCTCACCGGGAACCCGAGAAGACCCTGTTCCCAATCTCGAGCGGCCCACTCGTCACGTATCGCGCCATGTACCTCGTGGGTGCCCGAGGCTGGCGACCAGTAGATCGACCCGCCCTGGAAATGGTTGTAGCGGCCGGTCCCAGCCGCCGTCTTGGCGGCATCGGTGACCGGGTAGCCCAGGAATCCCAGTTCCCACCCGAGCGATGCCCACTTGTCCCTGATGGACCCGTGCACCTCGTGGGCATCGGTGGCAGCCGACCAATAGATGGCACCGCCCTGGAACAGGTTGTAACGACCGCTCTGGGTTGCAGTCACCAACGTGCTGCTGGTGGGAAAGCCAAGAAAACTCTGCTCCCAACCGAGCGAGCCGTATTTCGACCTGATCGATCCGTGGACTTCGTAGGTTCCCGTGGCCGGCGACCAGTAAATGGAGCCGTTCTGGAAATGGTTGTACCGTCCGGACCCGTCGGCTGTCTTCGCAGCGTCGGTGATCGGATAACCCAACGGACCTCGTTCGAAACCGGTCGCGGCGTACAGGCTGAGAATGGAACCATGGATCTCATGGGCGCCAGTGAACGGCGACCAGTAGATATAACCGTTTGCGAAGGATTGGTACTTTCCCACGCCATCGGAAAGCCATACCTCAGCGCCCACGGGAGCCCCCAGAAATGAGCCGGCGCCACCGAGCTGGGCGTAGTGCGCCTGTATCGGCGTGGAGCATGTCGGGGCCTGGCCGCCGCAGATACCGGCGAATCCTCCATCGGAGGTATCGAGATCGATATTTATCGTGACCCCACCGAAGGTCTGATCCTGGCTATTCAGGAACTGGTGTATGCGCTGTCGATTGGTCCACTTGGTGTTCGAGACGTACGGCTCGCCATAGATATTCGGAACATTGTTCCACCGAGCGAACCAGATGTCGTCGACCTGGCCCGCGGTGCCGTACACCGACGCCTCATCCACGATCGCCGACGAGGCACTGCCGTAGATCCCCGAGAGGTAGTTCTTGGCATGCAACTCGACGGTCCAGGCATTGACGAAGGCCAGGACGTCAGCCGAGCATCCGGCGGCATACGCCTCCATGTCGAAGTAGATCGGGGTGCCAGCGCCGAGTCCGAAGTTTTGGGCCCGAAGGACTGCGTCGTCCGCCGCCTGGGTCCCCTGGATCGACGCCTGGGCGGGATCGATCGTGGCCAGGCCTTGCTGGTCGACGCACGGCGCCTGCAGCCCCACGTACAGGGGGGCGAGCCGCCAACCCATGCCCTCGACAGTCGAGACCCACGACGCGGAAAGATTCCCATCGCCGCAGGCCCGGTTGGCACCACCGATGTAGATGCCGAGGCTCCGGTAGGGCGATGCCAGCCATGCCGACATCGTGCTGGTCGACGGCGCGGTGCAGGCGTCGAACCCCGGCCCGCTGTAGGGCACGGCCGCCTGCGCGGGCGGGCTGGCGACAACCATTGTCATGGTGCTGACCAGCCCGCCGAGCAGCAGCGCGATCAGTCGCCGCTTCACGAGCGCGTGCTCCGAGACTCAGGCCCTGCCCGGCGCGGCAGCCGGGACCGCTGACCGACGTTCCGGTTCATCTCGCGTCCCACCTCAACCCGCGTCCACGCTGTCGATGATGCGCTGGGCCACCGACGGATCCTTCGGGAACGAAGCCTTCACGACCACGCCGAGCTTGGGGAAAGCGGCGACGATGCTGCGCGTCGTGGCCGAGTCGGGCTGCTCTTCGAGCACTTGGCCTCTGGCGTTCGACGTGCTGGTGGCGGGCAGCAGCTGACCGGATGCCGTCGGCCCGACCGGCTCGATCTGCACCGCGTCGGCCCGGCCGAGCAGCCGCGCCGGACAGCTGGGCGCCGAGCCCTGGGCACCGAGATATACGGCATTGACATCGAAGCGGACGCAGCGCTTCGGGTCCTTGGTCAGGTCATACACCGGCCACGCCGACGGGACGTCGAAGCTGACTGCACCGAAGTGAACCGTCGTCCAAGCCGGAGTTGAGACCGGGCCCGCCTTCACCGTCGTGGTCGTCCCGGCTGAACAGCCAGCGAGCACAACCACCGCGAACACCAGATTCCGCCAACTGATCTTCGGGTTCATACCACCCTCTTCCGAAGCACCCACCGGATGATTTTCCCGGATTTGGTGCGGCTCGCCGCAGAGCATACCTGCCAGCACCGACAGAATGGCGTCATGATATTTGGGCGAGAACCTGGCTCCGCGTAGCGCTCGATGCGGTCAAATCAGGCACCTGCCGGCCGTTGCACCTCCGTCACGCGCCAGCCGCCCTCTGAGCGGCGGGTCTCGAACTCATACCGACCGCCATGGTGTTCGAAATGGCACTGCTGGCCGCCGTCGCTTTGAGCCGCGCATCCGAGGAAGGATCCGAGGGGAGCCGTCCACGGTGTCGCAAAGAGGTTCGCGACCACATCGAGTGATGCGAACACCGCAGCTTGGGCACGATCGCCAGCCTCCCAGGCACGGTACAGGCACTGGGCTGCTTGGTCGGGCTGCTGGGCGGCCGCACCGATGCCCGATGGGCAGCCCCCCGGGATCACCTCACTCGGCGCGGCGGGCTGGGTAGTCGACGGACTGGGAGTGGCGCTGGTCGTGCTGCCCACCTCTCCGGCGCTCGGACCCGTGACCGCCTTCTTCGCCGACCCGCACGCGGTGAGGACCGGAAGCAACAAAAGGACCGCGAAAAGCTGGAGTCCGCAACGTTTGCCGATTCGGCCACAGATTTCCATGCCGTGAAAATCTACTGTGGGGAGATTGTATGGTTGGGGCAGTGCTATTGCTCCAAGGTCCAGTAACCGCTTTCGCAGTCTTGCTCGGCATTGGAGGTGCGGCAAAGATCAGGCGGCCCGCCAGCACCGTACGTGCCGCACGAGCCTTGGGCATTTCGGCTGGGTCGGCCACGATTCGGCTGCTCGCGGCGGGCGAGGTCGCCATTGGCTGCTTCGTCATCTTGTCCGGCAACTCCCTGGCATCGCTGCTCCTCGCCCTCTCGTACCTCGGATTCACGGGTGTCGTAATCCTCGCGAAGGCCAAAGTCGGATCGCTGAGCTCGTGTGGATGCTTCGGTGCGCCCGATACGCCGCCCACAGCCACGCATCTCGTCGTAACCGTTGCCGCGTCCGCCGTGGCGCTGCTGTCGGTCGTGCGGCCAGCCGGACCCTTGCTCACGGCGCTGCGCGACCAGCCGCTCGCGGGCATTCCGTTCCTTTTTCTGACCGGCTGCTGCGTCTGGTTCGCATACGCCGCATTGGCGATCCTGCCGAGGACCAGCGCGCTGGTGAGGTCGCGGTGACGGCATTGATCGTGGTCGAGGGGGCGGCGATCCTCCTCCTTGGCCTGCTCGTCGTCGGACTCCTCCGGAGCCACGCCGAGATCTTGCGCCAGCTCCACGAGCTCGGGGCCGATCGCGACGGCGACATCGGAGTGACTACTCCAGTCGATCTCTCGGTCGGTGGCTCCACCGGAAGCGCGGCCCAGGACGTGTCCGGACTCACCCCTCGCGGCGAGGCCGCCGCCATCGGAGTGTCCGGTACCGGCCACGACACGCTGCTGGCGTTCCTGAGCAGTGGCTGTCTGACCTGCGCCGGTTTCTGGCAGGCCCTGGGACGCACGGACAACCTGGGCTTGCCGACTCGAACGCGCGTGGTCGCGGTCACGAAGTCGCCGGGCGACGAGAGCCAGGCGGCGGTTCGCGATTTGGCCCCCGCAGGCCGAACCGTCGTGATGTCGACCCAGGCGTGGCAGGACTACGAGGTTCCCGGTTCGCCCTACTTCGTGCACGTGAGTGGACCCAACCGCCGCGTCGTCGGTGAAGGGACCGCGTCGACATGGGAGCAGGTCGTGAGCCTGGTCGCCCGGGCCAATGAGGACCGGATGGCCCGAACCGCCCGCCATCAGGATGACGAGCCGGCCGGGGCGGCACGAATCGACGCCGAGCTCATGGCGGCGGGCGTGCTTCCCGGCGACCCGACGCTCTACCCGACCGCGCCGCCCGTGTCCGACGAGCGCCGATGACCCCGCCAACGATCCTCTTCGTGCTGATAGGGGCCACTGTTGCGGTCACCGCCGGCCTACGGTCCAGTTGGTCGCCGTGAGGAGAATCGATGCTGGCCAGCATCGTCCCGCTCGTTGAGCGGGCTCGCAACCAGAACTGGGGCCTTACCGTGGCGGCCTATGTCGCCGGCTCAGTCGTCGGCGGCGCCCTATTGGGGGCGACCTCAGGCCTCCTTGGCGCGGTCGTCCTCGGCCACGGCGGCGTGGACCGGCCCGGGGTGCTGGTGGCCCTGGCTCTGAGCGCCGCCATTGGCGCCACCATCGATCTCGGTGTCGCTGGCCTGAGGGTGCCCACGGTGCGACGCCAGGTCAACGAAGACTGGCTGCACCGCTATCGGGGCTGGGTGTACGGACTCGGTTTCGGTGTCCAGCTCGGAGTCGGAGTCGTCACCATCGTCACCAGCGCGATCGTCTACTTGATGCTCGTCCTCGCCTTCTTGACCGCATCCTGGCCAGGGGCAGCCGTTATTGGCGGGGTGTTCGGGCTCGCACGGGCCCTGCCGATCGTGGCGACCGCCGGCATCGCAACCCCTGCCCGACTGCGGGAATTCCACCGGCGGATGCAGCGCCGGGCTTCCCTGGCGTCGCGGGCCACTGTCGGTGTCCAGGGCGCAGTGGCGGCCCTCGCCGTCGCGCTGGTGGTGAAGCCATGAAGATCTCGGCTCACGGCCTGGCACTTGATCCACCCGATGGTTGGGATGCCCGGATCCGCATAGCGGACGACTCCGGCCCGACGGGCGTGCAAGCCCACGCTGTGCCGTCGGACACCCGGACCTTCTCGGCCTTCCCGGTGCTTCACGCCGCCGACTTCCCCCTTCCCGAGCAACGCGGCGACTTCGGCAGTAGTGCGGTCGAACTCATGCGGCCTACGAACGCGTTCATCGCATTGATCGAATATCATCCCGACAGCGTTCGGACTGCCCTGTTTGCCAGCGCCGGGCTGACGCGCCAGGTGAGCGTTGACGCCTTCAGCCCCCAACGCCTCCAGCGCACGCTGAAGGGGCAGGCCGGTTGGCAGCGCTTCTTCGTCGAAAAGGGCCGCGCGTTCTGTTTGTATGTCGTGCTTGGTAGCTACGCGAATCGAATCACGATCGTGAAGCGGGTCAACGAGACCCTCACCCGGATAGAAGTCGAGGCGTCTTGAGCAACCGCTTGGTGGAGGCCAGTTCGTCGCTTCTGGCCAACCTGACGACCCGCCGGAGCTTCATCGTTCGTGTCGCCGTGGCCGGCTCCGCGATGGCCGTCGCTCCTCTGCGTTACCTGTTGCGGCCCGGCACCGCCTATGCCACGGTCTGCGGTCCCGACTCGACCTGCGCCACCGGCTACACCGCAATGTGTTGCACTGTGTCGGGCACGAACCGATGCCCGCCGGGATCCTTTCCCGGAGGTTGGTGGAAAGCCGACAACTCCGGCCTCTGCTGTGGCAATACGGCGCGCTACTACATCGACTGCAACATGCAATGTGGCCAGACCTGTACCTGCCATTGCGCCACCGGGAGCTGCGACCAGCGGAAGTCCTGTTGCAACCAGTTCCGGTACGGGCAATGCCACCAGGAAATTGCCTGTTCCGGTCCGATCGTTTGCCGGGTCGTCACCTGCAACCCGCCCTGGATGTTCGACGCGACGTGCACCACTGATGTCAAGGTCGACCCCAACACGGCGCAACACAGCGCCCCGTGCCTCCCGGGGAGTTGCTCGACTCCGATCGACGGCAAGTGGTACGCGCTGGGTGCCGAACGCAGCTTCCTCGGGTGGCCGATCGGCGCGGAACTGGACGCAGGAGTCGGAATGGGGCGCTTCCGCGACTACGAAGGGGGCTCGATCTACTGGACCCAGTCAACGGGCGCCCATGAGGTGCATGGCGCGATCAGGGACACGTGGAAGGCCAATGGAGGCGCGACCGGCTTCCTCGGCTACCCATTCACCGACGCGCTCCTCACCGCCGACAAGGCGGGCCGCTACCAAGCGTTCCAAGGCGGCTCGATCTACTGGTCAGCGGCATCCGGAGCCCACGAAGTCCACGGCGCGGTACGCGACGAGTGGCAATCCCTCGGATACGAGAACGGCTTCCTCGGCTACCCCCTCACCGATGCCCTCGTCACCCCCGACGGAGCCGGTCGGGTGGAGCAGTTCCAAGGCGGCACCATCCTCTGGTCGGCCGCAACCGGCGCCCACGAAGTCCACGGCGCAATCCGCGACAACTGGAGATTCAACGGCGCCGTGGCAGGCTTCCTCGGCTTCCCCCTCGGCGACCCCGTCGTCACCTCCGGCGGCGCCGGTCGGTCTCAGCAGTTCCAAGGCGGGACGATCATCTGGTCGGCCCCGACCGGCGCCCACGAGATCCACGGCGCGGTGCGTGACAACTGGAACTCCAACGGTGGGACGACGGGCTTTCTCGGCTACCCCCTCACCGACGCCCTCGTCACCCCCGATGGCGCCGGACGGTCCCAGCAGTTCCAGGGCGGCTACATCTTCTGGCTGCCCGCCACCGGCGCCCACGAGGTCCATGGACCCATACTCCAGCGTTACACCAAGGAAGGCGGAACGGGATCAGCGCTGCACTTCCCGACCAGCGACGTGACCACCATCGCCACCGGGCAACGCAGTGAGTTCCAAGGCGGCGCCATCGAGTGGGACCAGGCCACCAACACCACCAAGGTGATCCTGAAGTAAGGCTGCTGTCAGCCCTGAAGCGTCGTTTCCGACTCGGTCGCGACCTGGTCGCCTGCGACATGGACCGCAGTGCGGTCAAACGCTTCGGACCCTTCGGTCATCGTCAGGCGGATCACCCAGGCGGCGAACGCCGTGGCGATCACGGCGACCAGCAGGTCCAACGCCAGCGGGTTGACCGGAGGTGCCCAACCTGACGGCACTCGAGCCAGGGGATTGAGCGGGCCCCGGGACCCGACGATGTAGCGGTGCAACGTCCAGGCAAATGCGCTGGCGTGGCCAACCGCAACCATGCCGATCATGATCGGCCCGACCCGACGCGTCACCGGCGCATCCGACAAGACCCGTCCGGCCGAAACACCGGCAACGAGGACCGCTCCGACCGCCATCGGCAGGTAGTAGCGACCCTGACCGATCAGGCCATTGGTCCGCGCTTCGTGGAGCTCCAGGATCGCTGGGATGACCAACGACGACGCGATCGTCACGACCAGCCAGAACGCCACCCGAAGGTTGGCCACGGCAAAGCCCAGCACGAGGAGGACGAAGGTCGTGCCGATCCACGCCAGGTAGGTCACGAGGGGCGATGCCGTGTCGAGGGCTCCGAAAACACCGATGAACTGCTGGAGGTAGCCACCGGTCTGGCCGGCCACGAGCGCCAGGAGGTGCCCCGTGGTCGTGCCCGCGGGCACAGGAGTATTCGGCAGTTGGTGCAGGGAGCCGGCGGCGACCACCCAGGCGATGGCGATGCCCACCGAGACGCACGACGCCACTATCCATCGTCGTATCTCGCGACGATGAAGCAGCGATCCGAGACCGTTGCCCCAGGCCAGCCCGGCGATCGTTACTGCGATCACGACCTCCCACACGGGCGACAGCGCCCGCATGTGGGGGAAGACGATGGCGCTGACGCCCGCGGCGGCGATGAGCGGCCGCGGTGGCGCCTCGGCGTGTTCCACGAGGAGCAGCAACGTGACCCACAGGCAGATGGCGACCGAGATCTCCATCCCGTTGGGGTTGACCGAGCTCGCCACGTAGATCGCCATGGGGGTGATCGCGACCGCCACGGCCGCGATCAGCAGTCTCGACCGCGACCACCGCCAGGCCGCCGCGAGGGCGAGCGACAGGAAGATCGCGGAAGCGGTCAAGCTGAACAGCCGCATCCAGTACACGACGCCCGGCGTGGACAGCACCAAGCTGGGGAGGCCGACGATGAAGTAGTACAGGGGCGGGTACCGGCCGACATAGATCCTCGTCGGCACGTCATTCTGCGAGCCTCCGATGGCCTGCACGCATCCGGCGGGCGTCGTGGGCTTTCCGGCAAAGCATGACGACAGCCGCTGGAGTTCGGTGAGGTCCTGGGGAACGCGCACTGCGGTGACGGCCTTCGGTTGACCCGCTCCCTGGTCAGCGCCGATGAGCTGACCATGATCAATCGCGTCGGCTCTCATGATGTGGGTCGGCTCGTCGGGCGGCCCGCTCATCGGGGTCGCCAGGATCCAGGCCCCTCCAAACAGCAGCAGGAGCAGGAAGGTCACGAGCCAGACGCGGGTGAAACCCTTCACGCCGACGCGGAAAGTCCCTTCGGCACCCGGTCGGTGCGGTCATCGGAGGTGGGCGCGGCCGCGGCCCCGCCATCAGCCGCCACGGCCGGCCGTGAGTCGGGCTGTGAGTCAGACCGCGAGTCAGACCGCGCATCAGGCGGCGAGTCAGACCGCGAGTCGGGTGCCATGTCGGGCCGCGGCGTGGGCGCGGACAAGGTCGCGGCCGTGGAGACTCGCCGGCCGAGCCGTCCATCCCGCCGGCCCCAGAGGTGCTCGTAGAGGGCGGAGTAGCGGACGATGCAATAGATCGCCCGGAACCCGTCCTTCCACCCGACTTTCTTTCCTTCTTCGTACGTGCGGCCGGCATAAGAAATGCCAACCTCGTAGATGCTCCAGCCACCCCGAGCCACCTTGGCGGTGATTTCAGGTTCGAACCCGAACCGATCTTCTTCGATCACGAAGCTCTGAATGACCTCCCGGCGGAAGGCCTTGTAACACGTCTCCATGTCGGACAGGTTCAAGTTGGTGAACATGTTGGAAGCGGTCGTGAGGACCCGATTACCGACCGCGTGCCAGTAGTAGAGGACGCGGTGAGGCCGGTCACCTAGGAAGCGCGATCCGTAGACCACATCGGCGCGGCCCTCGAGGATCGGGGCGAGAACTCGCTCGTATTCCTTCGGGTCGTACTCGAGGTCGGCGTCCTGCACGATGACGAACGGCGAGGTTGCCTCTGCGAAGCCTCGCCGAAGCGCCGCGCCCTTTCCCTGGTTAGGACGCTGCGCGAAGATCCGCACCCGCGGGTCTCCGATGTTGCGCGCGATGTCGAGCGTGGCATCGGTCGATCCGTCGTCGACGATGATGAGTTCGGCGGTCAGCGGTGACGCCAGGACATTGGCCGCAACCTGCTCGATCGTGGCCGCCTCGTTGTAACAGGGCATGACGACCGACAGGCAATTCGCCGGTTGCGCCGGTTGCGCCGGTTGCGCCGTCGAAGCCGAAACCGGCTCGTCTCCCACCACGATTCTGGTGATCCTAGCCTGCACCCTCCGCCGGACCGTGGGAACAACGCAACCCTCCACCGCCTGGGGTTCGGGCTAGGTTTCTGCTATATGAGCGCTCCAACCCAACGAGCCGCGGTTGCAGCGACGATCGCGGCCGCGGTGATCTGGGCCTTCGGTGCGTCATCGGCGGCCGCAGCACCAGCACCATCGGGAGCGGGTGCCGGACAACGAACCGTGTCGTGCACCGATTTGGGTGAGATGTCGCTCTCCTTTCCCTCCGGGACCGCCACTCCCCCACTCCCCGACGGCGTGCGGGTGAGTGTCGCCTACCGGGCAACCGATTCTCGAACCGGCGCCACGGTCACTGGCGGCCGAGCCTCGGGCACCATCTCCTGCGATCGTGTCGCCTTCAGCGGTGTCCGGGCGTCCGACGCCATTCCGGCGAGCCTTCCTGCCGGCGTCGCGCCAGGCGACAAGCTCACGGGTAGCTGGTCGGTGTCGGTCAGTGTCGCTGGTCCCGAAGCGATCCAACCGGCCCTGCTGGCTCCCAACGCCCAGGCACTGACGTCGCAGGCATTTCCTTTCGCGGCGACGCTTCAGTCCTTCCTTTCGACCCGTTCGAGTCTGGCATCGGCCGCGGTCTTCGACGCCGGTACGGGCGCCACGTACAGCCTGGCTCCGCAGAACTCCTACGTGACCGCCAGCATCGTCAAGGTCGACATCCTGGCGACCCTGCTGCGAAGAACGCAGGTCGCAGGTCGTGGTTTGACCTCGTCGGAGCAGGCGACGGCTGCCCGGATGATCGAGTTCAGCGACAACACCGCCGCGACGGCGCTGTGGAACGAGGTCGGCGGCGGTCCCGGCGTCGCGCAGTTCAACAGTCTGATCGGGATGGCCAACACGGTGCCGGGATCCGGTGGCCTGTGGGGCCTCACCAGAACAACGGTCGAGGATCAAGTGCAGCTGATGCGGACCGTCGCGTATCCCAATGCGGTTCTCGGAGCATCCCAACGGGCCTACTTGCACGGCCTGATGCAGAACGTCACACCAGCACAGCGTTGGGGCGTCTCGGGCGGGGTACCGGCCGGCACGACGGTCGCGCTCAAGAATGGTTGGCTTCCCGTAAGTGGGGGCTGGGAAATCAACAGCATCGGCCATATCGCGGGGAGCGGCCGGGACTACGTCATTGCGGTGCTGACCTCGAGAAATCCAAGCATGGGTTATGGGATAACGACCGTCGAGGGACTCTCCGTCCGGATCTGGTCGGGCATAACCTCCCACCAGGTTCAGGAGCCGATCTTGAGCGAGTGGAACGCGACCGGCGGCGGCGGCGGGTTCCTCGGCTACCCCACCAGCGACGCCCTCCCCACCGCCGACACCCTCGGCCGCTACCAACTCTTCCAAGGCGGCTCCATCTACTGGTCCGCCGCCACCGGCGCCCACGAAGTCCACGGCGGAATGCGCGACG
>JAUTXN010000273.1 GCA_030838045.1 Acidimicrobiaceae bacterium | reverse complement strand
CGGTCCTGCCTGAGAGATATCCTCAGGCCCGACAGCACCGAGTCAATGACCGGCGCGTGAGGGGGTAGCACCGTGGGGCAGCCTGGGCATTGTGGCCGAGCAACGGGGCGAGCGGAACGGTCATATTGCGCCAAAGCGGGACGCGACCGGCGAATTATTCAGGGCCTGTTGGCGCTCGTCGTAGCTGCCGTCCCCTTCGTCGTCGCCATACCGGCAGCCTTCGCGGGCGTCGGCTTCGGCGTCACCCCGACTCTTCCGAGCAGCGTGGCCGTGGGTCAAACGGGCCTGCCGGCCTCGATCCAGGTCTTCAACAACTCGACGTCGCCGGAGAGCTCCGGCAACGTGAACATCACCGCGCTCAACATGGTGCCCGCATGTGGCACTACTTCCGTCGTCGGCTCCGGAGACTGTCCGGCAGGCTTCGCCGACCCCGGGGTCTTTCAGCTCAGCCCGACCGGTACCGGTGAGGTCGGGACAGCGTGCGCCGGCCAGACCTTCATCATCGCCGTCATCGACCCATCCACCGGCCAGGTCACGTTCGCCCCCAACGGGGGTTCAATCGTGCTCGGCCCCCCAGGCACGAACAACTCGGTGTGCCGGATCGACTTCACCTTCAATGCCGTGAAGGCGCCGACCAAACCGGCGGGGACGTCAGCGCCGAACACCGTCCAGACCGCCCAGATCGGGTTCGCGGCCGGCACCGCCACGATCAACGGAAACAACGGGACCGGCAGCGGGTCGTCCTTCGTCACCGTGGCACTAGCCCACCTCGGGATCACGACCACTGCCACAGCGACGAACAACGTGGGCAACCCGATCACCGACACCGCCACCCTGTCGGCAGCCGTTCCTCCCGGGCCGGCTCCGACGGGCACGATCACCTTCACACTATTCGGCCCCAACAACGCCACCTGCACCGGCGCCGCGACGTTCTCCATGACGGTCCCGGTGAACAGCGGCACCGGGAGCTATACGTCCGGGGCATTCGCCCCGACCGCGTCCGGCTCCTACCGGTGGGTGGCGGCCTACAGCGGCGACGCCAACAACGCCCCAGCCACAACGGCATGTGGAGACGCCGGTGAGACTTCGACGGTCTCGCAGGCCACACCGACCATCGTGACGACGGCTTCGGGCGCAATCAGCATCGGCGGGTCGATCTCGGACGCGGCAGTCCTCTCAGGTGGCTTCAACCCGACGGGCACCATCACCTTCAAAGTGTTCGGGCCGAGCAACCCGACGTGCACCGGGACAGGGGCGTTCACCTCGGCGCCGGTGACCGTGGCGGGCAACGGCACCTACGCCTCGGGGCCGTTCACCCCGTCCGCCGCCGGCTCGTACAACTGGGTAGCCGCCTACACCGGCGACGCCAACAACGCCACCGTGACGAGTGCCTGCGGGGCAGCCAACGAGACCAGCACGGTCAGCAAGGCCAACCCGACCATCGTGACCACCGCTTCGAGTCCCGTCCCGATAGGGGGCACCATCTCGGACGCGGCCGTCCTGTCCGGCGGGGCGGCGCCCACGGGGACGATCACCTTCACGGTGTACGGGCCAAGCAACCCGACCTGCACCGGTGCTGCGACGTTCACCTCGAACACATCGGTGGCGGGCAACGGGACCTACAACTCGACCGCCTTCACGCCCACCTCGGCCGGGACCTATCGGTTCGTGGCCACCTACAACGGCGACGCCACCAACAATCCCGCCACCTCCGCGTGCGGCAGCCCAAACGAGAGCGCGGTCGTGGCCAAGTCCGCACCGGCGATCGTGACTACGGCGTCGCCGAGCGTTCCCGCGGGTGGCACGATCTCCGACGCCGCCACCCTTTCGGGCGGGTTCAACCTGAGTGGGACCATCACCTTCACGCTGTTCGGCCCCAACAACTCCACGTGCACGGGCACGCCGGTTTTCACCTCGACTGTTCCTGTCAGCGGCAACGGTGTGTACCCCTCGCCTCCGTTCACGGTGACCACGCCCGGCACGTACAACTGGGTCGCCGCCTACAGCGGTGACACCAACAACAACAACGTCAACAGCCCCTGCGGGGCCGCCAATGAGAGCGTCGTGGTGACCCCGGCCACTCCGGCCATCAGCACGGTCGCCTCGGCATCAGTGCCGGTGGGCGGGACCATCACCGATACCGCCACCCTGTCGGGCGGGGCCAACCCGACCGGGACCATCACCTTCACTTCGTTCGGCCCCAACAACGCCACCTGCACCGGCACCGCCACCTTCACGTCGACGGTGCCCGTCACTGCCGGTAACGGCAACTACACCTCGCCAACGTTCGCCCCCACGGCGACCGGGACTTACCGCTTCGTCGCCAGCTACAACGGCGACGCCAACAATGCCAGCGTGATTTCGGGTTGCAACGACGCCAATGAAAGCGTCATCGTCACCCCCGCCGCGCACGCACCGAATGACTTCGACGGCGACGGCAGGACCGACATCGCGGTGTTCCGACCCTCCGCCGGCACCTGGTACGTCAACCTCTCCGGGGGCGGCACCACCACCACCAACTGGGGCGCCAACGGTGACAGCCCGATCGGCGAACCACCCGCGTAGTAGGGGTCGGGTATTGGCGGTCGTCGGCACTGCTGCGGCCGTCTCGGCTCACTTGTCATCGCTAACGCGGCTCCCCTGGGGCTCGAACATCAGTCACCCGGTCGGCGAGAGGCGACGCATTTCGTCACAGATGCCTTCCAGTTCTGCGCGCGCCGAGGTCCTATCCGACCATCACCGATCTCTCGGACTGCTTCGTGACCAATGATGGCCGCGACCTCATCGACGTGCTAGACGCGCCGGTCGAATCGCATTCCACCGGGCATCCTCTCCGGGTCGAGTAGATCATGGAGACCGATGTCGGCGCGACCTCTACGCCTCATGAGCGATGATCTCCTTCGCCGACCAGGTAGGCCTCCCTGACTCGTGCCGCGAACTCGTCATTGAATTGTTCGACGGTTTCGACGACGAATCGATGCACCCACAGCCGCGATGTGTACGGCGCCACCCGCGTGAAGGGCGGCTCGTGTACTTCTTTCATGAGGTCGAGGAAGCCGGCGAGGCTGGTCGAGCGCGGGGTGGCACATGCGAATCCACGGACGGACCCCTTGAAAGAGATTGCCGTCTTCGTGACCGTCATCCCATACGGGCCACACGCCGCAATGATTCGCTCGAACACTTGGTACAGCCCGCGGATCTTCTCAGGTTTGCCGCGCAGGTGGTCCGGCGAGCCTCCTTCCAGACCAGGGATCGCGAGTCGGTAAGCATGCGAAAGGCGACGCCATGGGGGTGAAGCTCGAACGCCCAGACATTCGTGTGTTGAACCTGGGTCAGTTCACCAAGGTCGATGACGTCGGAGATCTACTCGATCGCCTCTTTGGTCCCGTGTAAGAACCCCGAGGGAGCATTTGCCCATCCGGTATCGCCCGTATCGGCTGTATGAGTCCGACAGGTGAGTCGTCAGAGATCCCTATCCCCATTGTCCTCAGAATCTCCTTCGCCGTGGGTTGTCCCCCGACGGCGACGAATCCAGGCGATCCTGTTGAATATCGTATTTCGAATTGAGGGGAAGATCGCAATCAGGATCGCCGCTGAAATCGAGGCCACCAATGCAGAGATGATCGGTGCGTTGAGGAACTTCGAGGCCTGGTTACCCGATGACGAGCCGGCCGCGTCTACGCTAATAGAAGCGTCGTAGGCCAGGACCTTGCCGGGCAGAGTTGCGCCTCCCGAGGACCGAAACACGGATTGTACTTTGAGTTCGAGCTTCAGACCGTTCCCAGGCTTCTCCGGAGTTACCTGCCAGGTCCATATCAGTACGGGGCCGTCAATGAACGATTGGGATTCAAAGCCAGCGGGCGATATCAGGAATATCCCGGGTGCCCCGGTGAGTTGGACCTGAACTTCGCAGGTCGTCTGAATCGGCACGATGGTTGTGCTGTCTGACCCGGTGATGACGTCAGTGGGAAGAGCGTTCGTGCCCAGGACAACCATTACCCGCGTGGGACGGCCGACCTTCATGTGGTTCGAGGGCTGATACGCGAGCTTCCGGGTTATCGCCTTGTCGAGCGACGAATCGCAGGTGTCCGTCGAGTCGAGTGGTAACGAGTTCGACGGCAGAGTCTGAGCTGGCTCTGACTGGCGCCGGGTGGTGGCGGTGGTCGCCTCGGGATTGGTGCCGACCGTAGTCAGCGGATTGAAGGCGGTCGTGGGCGCGGCACTGCCAGTACTATGCCGTGCTGCGCAACCGGCGCAGGCAATCGTGAGACCGAGGCCGGCGAGTACGATCCAGCCGCCGTGTCTCGCCACACGTGACTGCCGATACTGGCTGCTCTCGGGTGTTCTCTTCGCCACCGACCCGCCTCTCCCACTGCTCAGAGACCTGGCCGGGGCCAATTCCGCCCGAAGCGTTGTCTCGTGCTATGACCTCAAGACGCCAGCCGGGAGAATACATCGAGACGATTCGTCCTGGGACCCACCCGCTCAGTCGTCGTCAACCTGACGCCTCCAGTCCGGTGACGCCACAACCTGGTCAGTCGCATCCCCCTATCAATCGGGCCGACGAAGGCCGGTTGCACGCACCGGGTCAGTCTGGGCGAGCCTGGCGTCAGCCTGTCTGCTGGATCAGGTCCCACTGGTTGCCGTAGAGATCCTCGAATACCGCGACCGTCCCATATGCCTCGTGACGAGGCTCTTCGGCGAACGTCACTCCCGCCGCCATCATCCGCTCGTGGTCGGCGTCGAAGGCGTCGGTATAGAGAAAGAAGGAGACCCGACCGCCGGTCTGATCTCCGATCCGGTCCTGTTGGGCGCTCGTCGCGGCGCGGGCAAGGAGTAACGCCGTGCCGCGACCACCCGGCGGCGCGACGACGACCCACCGCTTGTCTCCGTCGAAGAGGGAGTCTTCGACCAGGTCGAAGCCGAGTGCGCCCACGTAGAAGCCGATGGCCTCGTCGTACTCACGGACCACGAGGCAGGCGAGACCGATGCTGGGCACTCGTCCATGATGGACCCGGGGCCACGGTCGCATCCACAACGACCAGATCTGCATTGCCGCCGACGACCAAAGCATCGGACGGGGGTCCGCCTCCGTCGGAGTTACCGGCTTCCCGCGACCCGGTCGGCGGCGCTCGCCAGGCGCAGCTCACTCGACCCGCATCTCGCCGAGCTCCGACCAGTCGGTTTGGTCGATCATCTGGCTGACGATCCGAGGCGTCTCGACCAGGTAGGCGGGAAGCTTTGCCGTGGCCGCCGTGAAGTGATCCGACTTCACGTGCGCCGCTCCCGCATCGCCGTCTTGAAAGGCCTCCACCAGCACGTACTCCGTCGGGTCGTCCAGGCTGCGCGACCAGTCGAACCACAAGTTGCCAGGTTCGGCCCGGGTGGCGTCGGTGAATGCTTTGGTGATCTCGGCCCAGTCGTCCGCATGCTCGGGTCGGACACGGAATTTCGCGGTAATGAAGATCACCCGCCGATCGTATGCCCGCCACCCGCGGTACGAGCGGAGGCAGGTCGAACGGCGTGCAACGGCCGCGTGCTCCTCGCTCTCGTCATCGGCGGCCGACGCCGCGGGCTCTTCCGACCAGAACCTTGCGTCGTGCGTTCTCGTAGTGCCACGACGAGCGGCTCGCGACATCCGGACCGGTCGCCGGCCTCGAACTGGGGGTGATCTGGCCTTCCAGTAAAGGAGTAGGAGATTGTCGCTTGTCCGATTCATTCCCGCTTGGCTTCACGCAATCGCGGACTATGCCGTCGCCCTCAGTCTGATCGTCGTAGCACTCGTTGCCGGCGGCCCCGGCAAAGCGGTGGCTGCCGGTGTCGTGATTGGTGCCGTCGTCCTCGTCGTCAGCATGTTGACCCGCTACCCGCTCGGCATCATCAAGGTGCTGCCCTTCAAGGTCCACTCGGCCGGCGACTACCTGGCCGTTGCCCTCCTCGTCGCAGCACCGTTCGCCCTCGGGTTCTCCCATAGCGCTCGGGGCCTGACCATCTTCTACATCGGCGCCGGCGCCGCCGTGCTGTTGGTCAGCCTCGTCACCAACTACCAATACAGCCCGAACCGCCAGGTCGCTGCGCGACCGGCCGACCAGGGTCGATCACACCGGTTGGCAGCGACACAGACCGACGACCGATCCGACGCCGACCGCTGGTTCAATGCAGCCGCCCAGGCCAAGCAGCCGGCCTACGCCCCCCAGACCGCGTCCCCGGTGTGGGAAGACTACGAGTCCCCAGCCCAACCGGCACCCACCTACGAGCGCCCAGCCGATCCGACACCGGCATCCCGGTCCCTCCGGGAGATCCTGGCGGAGCGAGCCGCAACAGGGCAAACGGCGGCCTGATAGGGCGCCGCAGCCCACGCAGCACTCGACGAATAGCAACGATTTGAAGCGGGGACCCCAGAGCCGGGGTCCCCGCTTTCAATTGCCTTCCAACCCAAGCCGCCAGAAAGGGCAGCCGTCGTCGCATGCCCGGCGGGCCCAAGTGCTATCGCATTTGTACACCGCCGGGCCGCCGGGCGCCGAGCCGCCGAGGCGACGGATGTCAACGAGGCACGACGGGTCAAAAATACCCACACAAGGATGACCGACGACACCGTGAAATGGGCAAGACGACCCCTGCCGCGACCCGACGGCGAAGCCCATACTGTGATCAGCGGTCGACGGAGAGTCGAATACAGCGCCCGACACCGCCCGATGGACCGGCCCGTCCACGAGGAGGACAACGACTGTGAAACTCCGCATTATCGGAACTCTTGGCACACACCGCCAATTCCGAACGTCCTTCTCGACCAGGGAACCTTCACGATCAGGGAGAACGTCTCTCGCTAGGCACCAGTTCCCGGTAGCACCGAGTGCGCTTCCCCATTCCCGGGGAAGCGCACTCGTTTTTACGCGCCCACAGATGTTCGGAGTAGTCGCCGATCGGATCGCCCCGCAGCTCGGGGCTGGTAACGGGGCTCGGCCATCCGCACGCCGTGGCCCTGGTCATGTACAGCGCCACATACATCAACAAACGCGGTGCGCGTCTGAACACGTCGCTCCAACCCGGGCTACTGGCCGAGAACGAAGCGAGACCGTCTCGCGGGCCGAGGCCCAGGGAGCCGTTCCCTACCGTCAGCGGGCGCAAGCCGCCTTGGCGGGGCTGCTACAGCCTCAAGCGTCGACGGGCCGAGCTCACCCGCTCGCAGTCGACCGCGGGCTGACGACTCAATGCACCCGCTGATAACCTCGAAAGAGGCTGACGATCGATGTCGAAGGGTACAGAAATGAGTGCATCGCTGAAGAATGTCGGTGCAATCACCTTGTTCGTCGAGGACCTGCAGCGCTCAAGGACATTTTATCAAGACGTGTTCGGCCTTCAAGTGATCTTCGAAGACGAGAGCTCCGCGGCATTCAACTTCGGGAACACGATCATCAACCTGCTCGATCGTCCGTCGGCGCGCGACCTCATCGAGCCCGGCACCGTCGCCGGCCACGCGGCGGGGTCTCGCTGCATGCTCACCATCTGGGTCGATGACACCGATGCAGTATGCGCGGCGTTGGACTCGCACGGAGTGACCTTGCTCAACGGTCCGATAGACCGGGAATGG
>JAUTXN010000172.1 GCA_030838045.1 Acidimicrobiaceae bacterium | reverse complement strand
CGGCGGATCCCTGAGATCAATGGAGACCGGCGGTGGCTGGCTCTGGCGATCGACGAGCTGCTCGACAACGCCGTCAAGTTCTCACCCGGGGGGGCCCAGGTCACGGTGACGGCAGTCGTGACGACGGGTCGTCCGCCGCAGGAGCCCGCCCGGTTCTCGGGCCCAGGGTCGTCCACTCCGAGTCCCGACGGACCCGGTTCGGTGCCCGTGCTCGAGATTTCGGTGATGGACCGAGGCAAGGGCATGACACCCGAGGAGCAGGCCACGGCGTTCGGCGAGTTCGTCCAGGGCGACAGTTCCGATACCCGCCAGTTCGGCGGGTTGGGGCTCGGACTCAGCCTGGTGCAGCGGGTCGTCGAGGGCCACGGTGGTGTCGTGAAGTGCACGTCGCTGTCGGGCCGGGGTTCGACCTTCACCATCGTCCTGCCGCTGCCACCCGACATGGAGCCCGACCCGAGCGAGGAGCACGACGGCAGGCAGGACGATCCTCGCGATCCTCAGCGCGAGGCGCAGCGCAACCCTGAGCGCACTGAGATGGAGCGCCGCCGAGTGAAGAGTTCGGCCAACTGATGACCGCCCGCCAGACCGCCGCCCGCCAGACCGCCGCCCGTCAGACCGCCGCCCAAAGGACCGCCGCCCGCCAGACCGCGGCATTCAAGGCCCGAAGCACCCACCGCGTCTCCGTCGCTGCCGGCCTGCTGGCGACCATCGTCACGGTCGGTCTCGCGGGCTGCGGTCATTCCAGCACCGGCCTGGCCCGCATCACCATTGACGGCCAGGCTCAGGTCACTCCGCCCAAAGGCCAGGCCCACGCCGCCCACAGCGGCGATGTCCTCAAGGCCGGTGACACGGTCCAGGTGACGGCCGGTGAAGCCGCCGTCCGACTGCTCCCGAGCGGCGTGCTCCAGCTGCGAACCGGCACGCAACTCGTCATCGGCAAGACGCCCCGACTCGCGTCGGGCGCCATCTTGATCCAGGCGATCGGCCGGGCCGTACAGGTGTCGGCCCAGGAATCGACCCTCGTTGTCCCCGCGGGTGTGGCTCAGCTCACCGTCGGCACCGTCGCGACCGGCATGACCGTCAAGGTGTACCAGGCCACATCCCACCTGGACATCGCGGGCAACCCGCCGACGCCCATTGCCGCCCCCAGACAGATCACCCTGACGCCCCAGACTCGCCTCCCGGTCCAGACCTCGCCCCTGCAGTACCAGGACAGCGATGCCTGGGACCACCTCTACCTGGCATCGGCGGAGGCCATTTCGACCCAACTCGGTGCCGCGGCCACCGGCTTCAACGCCCAGGTTCCGGCCAACCAGGGGAAAGATGCGGCGTTTTACCAGCAGCTCATACCCGAGCTCAGTGACCGGGCGGACTTCGTGTCGGCGTTCGACGGCGTCCAGCACGCGCCGGCCGCCGCTGCTGCCCGGGCCGCCAAACCGGGGGACTACCTGATCGCTTCGGTCATCGCCCTGCGCGGCACCCACGGCACCTTCACTGACCGCCTCACCAACGAGCTCGCATTCTCGGCCCAGGGGGCACCCTGGGGGTTCGTGGCCATCGACCAGGGCGTGGCGGACCTGACCGGTGTTCTGAACGACGTCCTGGCCGCCATCGGCCGGGCGGCTCTGCCCTTCACCGGAGCGCCGGCGTCGCAGATCGCCATCCCGCCGCCACCTTCGTCGCCGAGCACGCCCACCACCCGGCCCAGCCGGCCCACCACGCCCACGACCCGCACCACCACGACGACGCCGGCCAATCCCCGTCAACCGCGCCCCGCGACGCCGACCACGACCATCCCGCCGCCGCTGCTGCAGCTGCCCGTCCCCGTGCTGCCGGGACCGCTCGGAGCCATCCTCAACCCGCTGCTCGACCCGCTCATCCAGGCCCTGAACAACATTCTCGCCGGCCGGTGATGGGGAGCCCGGAGGGGTCCCTCATCTCGCGCTTGGCGCGTCGTACGCTCAGACCATGGTGAATGTGGAGGGGTCTCTGTCTGCGGACCTCATCGCGCAGCAAAACTTTGGTCCCGCCCGCCGGGGATTCGACCCTGACGAGGTCCGGGCGTTCCTCGTCAAGGTGGCCGCCGAGATTGTCGCCCTGCACGAACGTCAGGCGGCCCTCGAAGACGCCCGTCGCGACGCCGAGTACCGCGCCGCCCATCCGTCGTTTGACGAAGAGACGCTCATCGGCGCCGTCGGGGACGAGACCGCCCACATCCTCAAGAGCGCCCACGAAGCAGCAGGCGACATCAAAACCCGGGCTGAGGAAAATGCCTCCCGGATACTGAAGGAAGCGCATCAGCAGGCGGAAGTGTTGCGCAGCCAGGCCGAGACCGTCTTGGCTCGACGGACCGAGGAAGCGGAGGCGGTCGCCGGGCGCCTCAAGGAAACGGCCAAGTCCGAAGCCGAGCGGCTCGTGGACCAGGCCCGCCAGCAGACCAAGGCCATGCGGGCCCAAGCCGAGGCCGAGCGCAACGCCCTGATCGAGGGCGCCCAGGCCACCCGCGAGAAGATCCTCACGGCGCTGTCCAAGAAGCGCAACGTCGCCGTCGCCCAGGTCGAGCAACTCCGAGCCGGACGCGAACGGCTTCTCGCGTCGTACGAGGTGGTGCGCCGAACCCTCGAGGAGGCCACGGCCGACCTGGCCCGAGCGGAAGTGGAGGCCCGGGCGGCCGCCGACGCCGTCCGTCACCGCCCGCTGGCGTTGGACGAGCCCGACGGCCTCGAGGACGAAGAACCGACCAACCCCACGATGCCGATCATCCAGAAGCGACTTCGACCGGCCGGCGCCAACCCCAGTGAGCCGCCCCCTTTAGTCCGCCCGCCCAGCGCGGCGTCGGGTAGCACCCCGGCCGCCGAGGGCGCCTCCGACATCAGCTCGTCCGACCCGCGCTCGTCGCCTTCGTTGCGGGTCGTTTCGAGCGGCACCGGTTCCGAGCCGCAGCAGCCCCAACTCCCGGACGGTCCAACGCCCTCCCATGCAAGCTCGCCGGCGCGGCAGCAGCCGGCGCCGAGCGCTGCCGCCGCCAGCCCTGCGACGGCCGGTTCCGGGGCGGCCAGCTCGTCTCATTCACCGTCTGTGACAGCCCCCGCCACTCCGGCACCTCCCTCCGGGGCCAGCCCGCCGCCGCCATCGCCCGCGCCCGCCGTCGACACTCCGTCTCCGTCTCCGGCGTCCGCGGTCCCGGCGCCGAACGAATCCTCGGCATCAGCCGCTGCGGCGCCCACTCCGGCGCCCGCCGCTCCGACAGCGCCTACTCCGGCGACCGCCTCGGAGCCGCCTCCGACGCCGACACCGACGCCGACACCGACGCCTCCGGTCGCAGCCGAAACGAACTCAATATCGCCTCCGGCCACGTCCCCCGCGCCAGCACCCGCCGAGCCGGCGCCGGTGGAAGCCGCCCCACCCTCGGCGCGGGCGTCAAAATCCCCTCCGTCACCTCCGGCCGACAGCGCCCCGGAGGCACCCGAGCGCAACGCCCCTACGGCCAACAACGTCGAGTCATTGTTCGCCCGGATCCGAGCCGATCGGGACAAGGCGGTGGCCCACGCCCGGGAGGTCCTGGCCGAGGACCCGCCCATCCCCGACAGCGACGAGGCGCTGCTGCAACGACGGGACGAAATCACCGGCACCCTCGAAGCCAACCTGACCCGGCGACTCAAGCGGGCCCTGCAGGACGATCAAAACGACCTGCTCGACCGACTCCGCGGCCTGCGCTCCTCGCAAAAGGCAGCCGCGGTCGTCCTGCCGTCCCGCGACGCCCACGCCGCCCGCTTCCGGGAAGCCGCACGACCCTTCCTGAGCGAGGCCGTGACCGCCGGCGTGGCGTTCACCACCTGGCTCGTACCGGGGCTCAAAACCTCCGAGCATCTCGGCGGAGTCGAACCGGCGACCGAGGATCTCGCCGAAGCGATCGTGGATCCGCTGCGCCGCCGGCTGGGAAGCGTCCTGGCCGAGGGCGAGGGCAACGACCCGGTCGTCCTGGCCGAAGCGGTCGGCGGCGCCTATCGGGAGTGGAAGACCAAACGAGTCGAAGTCGTGGCGTCGGACCACATCGCGGCCGCCTTTGCCACCGGCGCCTACGCCGCCACGCCGACGGCAACCCCGCTGCGCTGGCTGGTCGAGGACATCGACGGCCCGTGCCCCGATTGCGACGACAATGCGCTGGCGGGCGCGCAGCCGAAGGGCGAGCCGTTCCCGACCGGGCAGCGTCACCCGCCCGCTCATGCCGGCTGCCGCTGCCTGCTGATTCCCCAGCCCACCTGAACCGTTCCGTGGCTGCAGAACCTGGCGGGCTCGTCGATGAGCGGGGCCCGGTGGCGAGATCCGACGCTCGTCTGGCTGCCTGACCGACCCATCGGTCATGCCGTAGGCTGCCCCTCGCATGCGAGTCCCCGCAGATCTCCCGAAGCGGTCGCGCCGGGCGATCCGCGGGCGGATCATCATCGTCGCCGCCGTCGTCCTGTTCATCCTCTTCGCCTCGCTGCGCAGCATCGCCAGCTTCTACACCGACTACCTGTGGTTCAAGGAGCTGAAGTTCACCAGCGTCTTCCGGGGCGTGTTGGTGGTCCAGGTACTCCTGGCGGTGGTCTTCTGCCTGCTGTTCTTCGCCCTCATGTTGGGCAACCTGGCGATCGCCGACAAGATCGCACCGCGCTTCCGGCCCACCGGACCAGAGGACGAACTGGTGCAGCGCTACCGCGAGGCGGTCGGGCTCCACGCGGGCAAGGTCCGGATCGTCGTCGCCGCCATCTTCGCCCTCTTCGCCGGTATTGGAACCCGGTCGCAGTGGAACAACTGGCTGTTGTTCCGCCATTCCACGTCGTTCGGGGTCAAGGACCCGCAGTTCGGCCGCGACGTGGGCTTCTACGTTTTCCAGCTGCCTTTCATCAAGTTCTTCATCGACTGGTTGTTCGTGGCCATCGTGATCACGCTGGTCGTGACGGTCGTGTTCCATTACCTGAACGGCGGGATTCGGGTGCAGTCGCCGATCCAGCGGGTCACGCCCCAGGTCAAGGCTCACATTTCGGTGTTGCTCGGCGGGCTGGCGCTGGTGAAGGCGCTGGGCTACTGGTTCGAGCGTTTCGAGCTCGCCCTGTCCACCAAGCACGTCGTTAACGGAGCCACATACACCAGCGTCCATGCCGATCTGCCGGCGAAGACGTTACTGATCGTGATCGCGATCTTCGCGGCCGGGCTGTTCATTTACAACATCTACCAAAAGGGCTGGACGCTCCCGATCATCGCCGTGAGCCTGTGGGGACTGGTTTGGGTTGTCGTCGGCGGCATATACCCGGCGGTCATCCAGGCGCTGCGGGTCAAGCCGGCCGAGATCGTGAAGGAGAAGCCGTACATCCAGCGCAACATCACCGCCACCCGGGTGGCATACGGCCTGAACAATGTCACGACCCACCAGTTCCAAGGCATCGGAACGCTGAGCGCCGCCGACTTCGCCGCCGACTCCAGCAACCTGGCCAACCTGAGCAACGTCCGGCTCCTCGACCCTGCCTTCGTGAAGGACGCCTTCAACAAGCTGCAGGAGATCCGGTCCTACTACCAGTTCAACGATCTCGACGTCGACCGCTACAGCCTCGGCGGGGCCCTGACCCAGACGCTCACCGCGGTGCGCGAGATCAAGTCGCCTGACGTGCCCGCGGGCTTCGTCAACCAGCACCTCCTCTACACCCACGGCTACGGCGCGGCGATGTCGCCCGCCAACCAGACCGGGATCAACCCGTCCGACGGCACCCCGAACTTCGTCATCTCCGACATCCCGCCTCAGTCGGCGGCCGGCGCACCGACGCTCGACGACACGGGCGCCAAGGTGTACTACGGCGAGAAGCAGAGCAACTACGTCATCGTCGACTCGGCCCAGCAGGAGCTCGACTACCAGGACCGGACGACGGGCCAGAACCTGACCAGCAAGTACGCGGGTACCGGCGGCGTCGCGATGGGGTCGATCTTCCGGCGCTTCGCGTTCGCCCTGCGCTTCGGTGACCCGAACCCGGTGATCTCGGGCCTCGTGACCTCCAAGTCACGCATCCTCTACGTGCGCAGCATCGCCGACCGGGTCCGCAAGGCGGCACCGTTCCTCAAGTACGACTCCGACCCCTACGCAGTGGCCTACAACGGGAAGATCTACTGGGTCCAGGACGCCTATACGGTCACCAACCGTTATCCCTATTCGCAGACGGCCAGCACCGACCGGATCTCCGGGCAGAGTGGGCTCAACGGCGACTTCAACTATGTCCGCAACTCGGTGAAGGTTGTCATCGACGCCTACAACGGCACGATGAAGTTCTACGTCGTCGACTCGACCGACCCGATCATCAAGACCTACCAGAAGGCGTTCCCCGAACTGTTCACGCCCGGCAAGGACATGGACCCGGGCCTGCGGGCGCACATGCGCTACCCCGAGGACCTGTTCCGGGTCCAGACCAACATGTACGGCCGCTACCACCTGACCACACCGGACGACTTCTACACCCAGGCCAACGCCTGGACCATCTCCCAGGACCCGGGTTCGGGACCCCCGTCGAATGTCACCCAGCCCAGCTCGTCGACCAACGCCGCCGGGCAGGTCGTCACGACCCGTCAGCAGCGGATGCAGCCCACGTTCCAGCTGCTCACGCTGCCCCAGCAGGCGGACCAGGCGTTCCTTATCCTGCAGCCGTTCGTGCCCGTGTCGGCGTCGGACAAGCAGCAGAACCTGTCGGCGTTCATGACCGCCAAGGGGGACCCGTCCAACTACGGGCATCTCGATGTCTTCGTCACGCCTTCGGGCCAGCAGGTCGACGGCCCGGCGCTGATCAACGCCGCCATCAACGCCAACCCCGACATCTCCAAAGAGATCACCCTGCTCAACACCAACGGGAGCCAGGTCGAGCTGGGCAACGTCATCACCGTCCCCGTCAACCAGACCCTCATCTACGTGCAGCCGCTGTACGTCCAGGCCCAGGGCAACCCCGTGCCCCGCCTCGATGACGTGATCGTCGTATACGGCGGGGCCGCGTATCACGGAGGGACCCTCAACTCGGCGCTGTGCGCGACCCCGTTCGGGGCGCCGTTCTGCTCGCTGCCGGGCGGCACGACGCCCCCGCCGGGTGGCAGCACCAGCCCCGCCCCCTCGGGCGGGACGACCCCGACCACCACCCCTTCGACGACCACGACCCCGCCGACCACGGCGGCGGGGTCACCGCCCACGACGGCGCCGGTGCCGGCGACGGTGGCGCAGCTGCTGGCCGACGCCCAGACGCACTTCCAGAACGCCGACAATGCCCTGAAGTCCGGCAACCTGGGCGTCTACCAGAGCGAA
>JAUTXN010000155.1 GCA_030838045.1 Acidimicrobiaceae bacterium | reverse complement strand
CGGCCAGGATCTCGCCCACGACGGCCGGCTGGCGGATCTTCTTGAACAGGGCGCCGGCCAGGCGGGCCACCGCCACGATGATGGCGATGTCGATGAAGACGATCGCGGTGAGATCGTCGGCGCTGCGGGGGTTCGTTGCCGCCAGGGCCGCGAACCTGAGTGCGCTCAACACCAATGGCGGGACCCCCGGTTGATGCCCGAGCGAGGATCGTAACCGTTCGGCGGTACCGGCTCGGGGCTGGCGCGCCTCGGGCTCGGGCACCGCGGCGGTCCGGCGGGAACCGGCCGCATTTCCCCAGATGATTTGGAATACGGGACGGTACCGTTTCGTTGCGAGTATTGTGGAACGAGAACGTTCCGTATCGATAGAAAGGACCCGCGGACATGGAAGCTTCGGCTCTCGCCTACAGCCGCCGCTGGTGGACCCTCGCCGTGTTGTGCTTCAGCCTCCTCGTGATCGGCGTTGACAACACCATCTTGAACGTGGCGCTGCCCACGCTCGTGCGGGACTTGCACGCCACGGCCAGCCAGTTGCAGTGGATCGTCGATGCCTACACGCTGGTGTTCGCCGGGTTGCTGCTCACCGCGGGCAGCCTGGGCGACCGTTTCGGCCGCAAGAAGGCGCTCAGCCTGGGGTTGATGATCTTCGGAGTGGGGTCGGTGTTGTCGGCGTTCTCGGGGTCGGCGAGCGCTTTGATCGCCACCCGCTCGCTGATGGGCATCGGGGGGGCCATCATCATGCCCGCCACCCTTTCGATCCTGACCAACACCTTCACCAACCCATCCGAGCGGGCCAAGGCCATCGGGATCTGGGCCGGAGTGTCGGGCATGGGCATCGCCGTGGGCCCCATTGCCGGCGGCTGGCTGCTGCAGCACTTCTGGTGGGGTTCGGTGTTCCTGGTCAATGTGCCGGTCGTGGTCGTCGCGCTCATCGGCGGTTGGTACCTCATCACCGACTCCCGTGACCCGTCGAAGCCCAAGCTCGACCCGGTGGGCGCGGGCCTATCGATCGTGGGCCTGACCGCTCTGTTGTGGGGTCTCATCGAGGCGCCGTCGCATGGGTGGCTGTCCGCCCCAATCCTGGGTGCGTATGTGGTCGCGGCCGTCGTGATCGGGGTGTTCATCGCCTGGGAGCGGCGCAGCGACCATCCCATGCTGGACGTGCGAGTGTTCGAGAATCCTCGTTTCAGCGCCGCCAGTTCGGCCATCACGCTGGTGTTCTTCTCGATGTTCGGGTCGTTCTTCCTGATCACGCAGTACCTGCAAAACGTGCGGGGGTACTCGCCGCTGGAAGCGGGACTGCGTATCGCGCCGATCGCGGCGGTGTTGTTCGTGGCCGCTCCGGCGTCGAGCACGCTGGTGCGCTGGTTCGGGTCCAAGGTCGTCGTGGCGGGCGGGTTGGTGATCGCGGCGCTGGGGCTGTTCCTCTTTGCCGGGTTGACCGTGTCCTCGGCGTATGTCGGGGTCCTGGTGGCGCTGCTCGTGCTCGGCTTGGGCATGTCGTTGACGATGGCGCCCGCGACCGAGTCGATCATGGGCTCACTGCCTCGGGCCAAGGCCGGGGTTGGTTCTGCCGTCAACGACACCACCCGTCAGGTCGGCGGTGCCCTCGGGGTGGCCGTTCTCGGCAGCGTGGTGTCGTCGGGCTATGCCACCCGGATCAGCTCGGCGCTGAACCACGGCGGGTTGTCGGCGAGCGCGGTGAGCGCGGCTCGTGACTCGGTCGGCGGCGCGGTTACCGCGGGGCAGCAGGTCGGGGGCGAGGCCGGCCAGGCGCTGGCTGCGGCTGCCCGTCATGGTTTCGTGGGTGCCATGCGGCCTGCGATGCTGATTGCCGCCGGTGTGACGCTGGCCGGGGCGCTGATCGTGCTGGTGTTCCTGCCCGCTCGGGCGGTGGACGAGTCGGAGGTTCCGGTGCTGGCGGAGTCCGGTGTGGCTGTCGATGCGGCTACCGCGGTGGGCGCCGCTGGTGCGGCCGGGTCCGGTGCAGGGGCGGTGCCTACGGGCGCGGTCGTGGATGCGGGCTCGTCGAACGGTGCGGGCGCTGGTGCCGGCGGTGCGGGTGCGGGTGCGGGCGCCGGTGTCGGCGGCGGTGCGGGTGCGGGTGCGGGTGCGGGTGCTGGTGCTGGTGCTGGTTCGGGTGACGGTGCGGGTTCGGGTGACGACGCGCCGGGGGCGCCCGAACTGGTGCCGGGGTGGCTCGGAGCCTGAGGTTCATGTTGGGCGGCCGGTGGATGCTCGGTGTTTGTCGACACCGAGCATCCGCCAGGCCGGTTGCGACCAGATGGGAATGACAGCGGCGGGAGCCAAACTGGTGGGAGGATGTCGACGGTGAGAAACGTGCAATCAGCACGACAGGTAGGTGCGAGATGGGCCCGGTGACCGCAGTACGCGAGGCGCGCCACGGGCGTCCCCGCGACCCTCATGTAGATGCGGCCATCCGGCAGGCGGCACTCGAGCTGCTGGTCGAGGAGGGCTTCGACCGCATGAGCATGGAGGGGGTCGCCAACAAAGCCGGGGTCGGCAAGGCGGCCATCTACCGGCGGTGGGACTGCAAGACCGACTTGGTCGTCGATTCCATTCACGACCTGGTGTCGAACAAGATCGACTGGCCGCACAGCGACGACATCCGGGCGGACCTGGAGGTCATCTTCACGCAGACGTTGAACAAGATGCGGGGGATGGAAGGCGGCCTGATGGCGGCCGTTGCCGGCGAGATGGTCCGCAACAAGGAGTTGGGCGCCGGGGTCCGGGCACAGTTCGTGGGGTGCCGCAAGGAGGATCTGCTGGACCGGATCCGGGGTGCCATCGATGACGGCCAACTGCAGGCGGGGGACGCGGAACTGCTGGCCGAGGTGGGTTTCGCCATCATCCACCACCGGATGCTGCTGTCCGACGCTCCCTTGAGCGACGACCTGCCCAAGCGGCTGGTCGCGCAGTTCTTTCCTCAGGAGTAACTTCTGACTCGATGACGACCGCGTTCGTGCTCGCAGGAGGCGCCAGCCTCGGTGCGGTACAAGCCGGGATGGTCGAAGTGCTGGGGGCGGCGGGTATCCTGCCCGACCTGATCGTGGGGAGTTCGGTCGGTGCGCTCAACGGGGCGTGGCTGGCCAGCCACCCGGGCCCCGAAGGCGCACAGTTGTTGCGGGAAGT
>JAUTXN010000141.1 GCA_030838045.1 Acidimicrobiaceae bacterium | reverse complement strand
AGGTCCGCTGATGGCATCGACGTTCGTCAACAAGCCTCAGACCCTCGTCCGGGAAACCGGAAACATGTTCGCCGTCGCCCTCGAGGGCCTCCGTGCCACCTTCCGGGTCCGCGACTGGAAGCGGGAGTACATCGACCAGTGCTGGTTCATCGCCAAGGTGACCAGCCTGCCGGTGATCCTGATCGCCATCCCCTTCGGGATGGTGATCGCCCTTGACGTGGGATCGCTCAACCAGCAACTCGGGGCCCAGTCCGCCACCGGAGCCGTCATGCTGCTGGCCATCGTCCGGGAGGCGTCGCCGGTGGCCGCCGCCCTCATGATCGCGGGCGCGGGCGGCTCGGCCATGACCGCCGACATCGGCTCGCGCAAAATCCGAGACGAGATCGCGGCCATGGAGGTCATGGGCATCAATCCCATCCACCGCCTGGTCACACCCCGCCTGTGGGCCGCGGCGACCGTCAGCCTCCTCCTCGTCTCCCTGGTCGGCGTCGCCGGCCTCGCGGGCGGATTCGTCTTCAACGTGCAGGTCCAGCACGTGACCGCGGGCGCCTACTTCTCGGGTTTCACCACCCTGGCCCAGCTGGCCGACCTGTGGTCGGCACTGGCCAAGGCGTTCGTGTTCGGGCTGATCGCGGCCATGGTCGCGTGCTACAAGGGGTTGTACTGCAAGGGCGGCCCGAAGGGCGTGGGCGACGCCGTCAATCAGGCCGTCGTCGTGGCGTTCATCTTGATCTTCTTCGCCAACTTCGTCATGACCACGCTGTACTTCGCCTTGGTACCCCAGAAGCTGTAGGCCGTGGCCACCCGCCTTCGCTCATCGGGGCCTCTGGCCGGTGCCGCCGGGCTCCTGGAGGAGGCCGGACGGCAGCTGTCGTTCTATCTCCGGATCATCGGCGACATCCTCACCGGCAAGGTGATCCGGCGGCGCTACATGAGCATCGTGTTCTCGCTCATGAGCGACATCGCGATCGGAGCGGGCGCCCTGATCGTCGGCGGCGGGATGATCTTCGTCATCTTCTCGATGTCTTTCTTTACCGGCACCGAGGTGGGGCTCCAGGGTTTCAAGGGCCTCCAGGCCATCGGGGCCCAGTCGTTCACCGGTCTCATCGGCGCCTTCGCCAACACCCGCGAGATCACCCCGCTGATCGCCGGCGTGGCCTTCGCCGCCCAGGTCGGGGCCGGTTTCACCGCCGAGCTCGGGGCCATGCGGATTTCCGACGAGATCGACGCCCTCGAGGTCATGTCCGTCCCCAGCCTGGTCTACCTGGTCTCGACCCGGGTCATCGCTGCCGCCCTGTGCATCATCCCGCTGTACCTGCTGTCGCTCATCGCCAGCTTCTTCGCCACCGAGCTGGTCAGCACCAAGTTCTTCGGGATGTCCCCGGGCGTGTACCACCACTACTTCCGCAAGTACCTGCCCCCGATCGACATCTTCTACAGCGTCTGCAAGGCGACGCTGTTCGCCGTGGTCGTGGCGATGATCCACTGCTACTACGGCTTCACCGCCAAGGGCGGCCCGGCGGGCGTGGGGGTGGCGGTCGGGCGGGCCATCCGGGCCAGCATCGTGACCGTTGTCATCCTGAACCTCATCTTGTCCATCCTGTTCTGGGGCGGCACCAACACCGTGAAGATCGCGGGGTAGGGCGCGCCGTGGACAAAGACCGAGTCATCCACGCCCTGACCGGCGCCATCGCGCTGATGTTGTTCTCGGCCGCCGTCTACGTCGGCGTCCTGTACACCAACGGCGACCGCTTCAAGTCCCTCCGCAGCCTGTATGCCACCTTCGACGCCGCCGGTCAGGGGCTCCAAGCCAAGTCCGACGTCAAGATCCACGGTGTCACGATCGGCTCGGTCAAGTCGGTGAAGCTCGTCAACGGGCAGGCCCGCGTCAAGATGGTCATCTCCCGCGACCAGCAGGTACCCAAGGACTCGTCGGCGCGGATCAAGCCCAAGACCCTCTTCGGCGAGAAGTTCGTGGACATCGTCCCGAACGACACCCAGGTCGAGCTGACCGGGCCGTTCTACAAAGACGGCGACACCATCACCCAGACCGCGCCCACCCGGGGCACCGAGCTCGAGGACGTGCTGGCCGCCGCCTATCCCATCCTGGCCAAGATCGATCCCAACCAGCTGACGGTCGTGCTCGACACCCTGGCCGAGGCGGGACGGGGCGAGGGACCCGCCATCAACCGCCAGCTGGGCAACTTCCAGCAGCTGGCCGATGTGGCCGTCGCCCATGACCTCGACACCCAGCAACTCCTGTCGGATTTCGCCCTGCTCAGCGCCTCGATCGCCAACGACTCCCCCAACGTGGTGGCCCTGGCCAAGTCGCTCAACATCGTCCTGCCCCAGGTGAACGCCCGCGGCGACGAGATCACCAGCATCCTCGGCAACCTGTCCCGACTGTCGAACGACACGGCCAACCTGCTCGACGCCAACCGGGCGGCCCAGGACAAGCTGATCCTCGAAGGCGGCCAGGTCCTGAGCACGCTCGTGCCCCGCTTGAGCGAGGTCGACCCAACGGTCGTCGGAATCCGCCAGTTCGTGCAGATGCTGACCGAAATCGGCCACGTCCCCTACGGCCCGGGAACGGTGCTGGGCGCCATCAAGCTGGTGCTCGGCGGCGGGTGTCCGTTCGGCCAGGTCGCCCCGTGCACCCCGACCGGCCAGCCGGCGTCGAAGGCGGCCGCGGCGGCGGCGGCCGCGGCCGCGGCCGCCAACACCACCGGGGCCACGCCCAAGGCGACGGGGGCCTCGGGAACAGCCGCCCCGACCAGCAAGGCGGGGACCGCCGCCACGGGCACCGCGGGCACCGCCCCGAACGCCCCGAACGGAGCCAACAACCCCGGCCTGCCCCAGGTCGTCAAAGGGGTCAACAACCTCCTGAAGCTGGTCGGGGGGCTGCTCAAGTGACCCGCTTCGCGGGGACCAAACTGCTGGCCTTCGTGGCTGTGTGCCTGGCCCTTACCGTCTACCTGGCCTTCACCATCGGAAACATCCGCCCCAGCCATCTCTGGTTCCTCCATCGCGACTACAGCTTGTCGGCCAACTTCGACGACGTGACCGGGCTGAACACGGGCGACTCGGTGAAGGTCGCGGGCGTGATCGTCGGCAAGGTCAGCTCCGTCAAGGTGGTCGACGGGCCCAACAATGGGACCGGCCGGGCCCAGGTGCGCTTCTCGGTGCACAAGACCATCCGCCTGCCCAAGAACACCGAGGCGTCGATCCGCTGGCGCAACCTCCTCGGCCAGCGTTACCTCTACCTCACCCCACCCGACGCGGCCCACGCCGCCCCGACGGTGCTGCGCAGCGGTGACCGCATCACCAACACCATCTCGGTGGTCGACATCGGCGAGCTGTTCAACCGGCTGGGTCCCATCATCAACGTCCTCGACCCGGGTCAGATCAACCAGTTCGTCGACGCGGTGTCGGGGGCACTATCGGGCAACGAGCAGAACCTGACCCAGGCGCTTGACAACCTGGCCAACGTCACCGCCAGCCTGGCGACCCACGACGACGCCATCGGTCGCCTGGTCGGCAACGTCAATACGGTGGCCGCGACGGTCTCGAACCGCGACCAGGAGATCAAGACCGTCCTCGACAACCTGGTCGCCATCTCCTCGACGTTCAGCGGCAACACCAAGATCGTCGACGACGCCATCACCAACCTGGGCACGGTGTCGACCAACCTCGACCGGCTGCTGTCGGCCAACCGGGCCCAGATCGACCGCATCCTCACCAACCTGAACACGGTGCTCAACGTGGTCGTGGGCCGCCTGCCCACCATCAACGCGGTGCTGTCGGGCTTCCCCAACGCCTCCCGCAGCCTCCTGGCGCTGGGCAACGTGGGCCAGTTCCTCGCCCTCACGGCGCCCTGCCTATCGGTCCAGCTGCTGCCGGGCGTCGACGCCGCCATCCCCTGCAACACCCCGCTCAACAACCCCGGCCCGGCCGGCGCCGCCAGCCAAGCGGCCGCCGCCGCGGCCGCGGCCGCAAACCCCAACGCCGCCCCCTCCGGCAACACCACGACCGCCGCCAACCCGAACGCCGCCGCCAACCCGAACGCCAGCGCCAACGCCAACGCCTCGAACCCGGCCGCCAGTACCGCGCCCGGCCAGGGCATCTACGACTTCCTCGGGGCCCTGGCGGGCGCCGGGTCGAGTCCCGCTGCCGGGGGAGGGGGCTGAGCCATGGCGGTCAAGTCCTTTCGGGACCGCAACCCCTTCGTCGTCGGCATCGCCTCGGTGCTGGTGATCGTGCTCATCGTGGGCGGGGCGCTGGCCATCGGCGTCAAGCACCTGCTCGAGCACGGCTACTCCGTCGAGGCCATCTTCGTCGACTCGGGCGGCATCTCGACCAACGACTACGTCCTCCTGGCCGGCGTCCGGGTGGGCCGGGTCACCAAGGTCGAGGCGGTCCACCAGGCCGGCCCGTGCGCCCGAAAATCCCCCGACCCCAACTTCATCGGCATCCAGGGGGCCGAGGCGGGCTGCGTCCGCGTCAGCCTCAACGTGCACAACGGCGTCCACCTGGGCCCCTCTACCCAGGCCCACATCGTCCTCGAGACGCTGCTCGGCGCCCGGGCGGTGCGCCTGACCGGCGCCGCCACGGCGCCGTTCCTCGACCAGCTGGCGCCCTCGGCCCGGGTCATCCCGATCGACCGCACCGAGATCCCCTTCGACATCTTCAGCCTGTTCACCAAGGCCACCACCAACATCCAGGCCACCGACACCGCCAAGCTCAACCAGTTGATCAAGGAACTGGCCGGCGTCACCCAGGGCAAGCGTGAGCAGATCACCACGCTCCTGACCTCGGTGACCCAGATCTCCGACACCCTGAATGCCCGCGACGCCCAGGTCCGCGAGCTGCTGGACCGGGCCGCTACCTTGTCCAAGCAGCTGAACGCCAAGGATCAGGTCCTGGTCAGCCTCATAGACCAGAGCCAGGGCATCCTGCTCAACCTCCAGCAGCGCCGCAACGACATCGCCGTCGGTCTCACGGCGGCCAACGGCGCCGTGGCCCAGCTCGACCGGCTCATCGCGACCAACAAGGCGACACTCGACGCCATCCTGACCCGCCTGCACCCGACGCTCGGCTCCATCGCGGCCCACGAGTCGGACATCAACAAGATCCTGGCCGCCCTGGGCCCGGGCGTGAACTCGATGGCCCTGGCCACGTCACACGGCCCGTGGCAGGACGTGTACATCAAGACGATCGGCTTCGACGTCCTGGGCTGCGTCGCCGCCCTGAAGGGGACACCCGACGGTTCGCCGCTCGACGCCCTGTGCACCGCCTTGATCAAAGCCCTCGGCGCCCTCCACCTCCCCCTGGCGGTGCCGGCGCCATGAAGACCATGACCGGGGAAAAGGGCCGCCCCGGTACCCAACGGCGCCCCGTGCTGCCTTTCAAGAGGGCCGCGGGTCGGGCCAAGCGCCTCGCCGCGTCAAGCCTGGCAACGCTCCTCCTCGCCGCCCTCCTCACGAGCTGCAGCTTCGGCGGCACTGCCAGCGACCATCTGGTCGCCATCTTCCGCAACACGGTGTCGCTGTACTCCCAGAACGAGGTGAAGGTGCTGGGCATGACGGTGGGCCATGTCCAGTCGCTGAAGGTCATCAACGACAACCAGGTCCGCGTGTCGTTCTCGGTCCGCAAGGACGTCCCCCTGCCCCGGGACGTGAAGGCCGTCATCGTGCCCCAATCGCTGCTCGGCGCCCGCTACGTCCAGCTGTTCCCCGCCTGGGTGCAGGGCCAGCCCCGGCTCGATCCGGCCGCGGCGGACCAACGAATCATCCCCGTCGACCGCACCTCGGTCCCCGTCGAGCCCGACGAGGCCCTCTCGGCGGTGAACGACCTGCTCAAGTCGCTGGATCCCCAGGCCACCGGCAAGCTGATCACGAACCTCAACGACGACCTGACCGGAAACGGGCAGAACGTCAACGACGCCATCCGCAGCCTGGCGGGCATCACCAACACCCTGGCCGACAAGGACCAGCAGCTCGTCGCCCTAATCGACAACCTCCAGCAGTTCACCACCGTGCTCGACACCCGGGAGTCGCAGCTCGGCCAGGTGATGGACCTCTTCGCCCAGACCACTTCGCTCCTGGCCCAGGAGCGGGGCACCATCGCCAGCCTCATCACCAGCCTGGCCAGCGTGTCGACCAACGCCCTCGACCTGGTCACCAAGCACGCCGCGCCGTTGCAGGAGGACATCAAGTCGCTCTCCGACCTGGTGCAGACCCTGGACGGCAATCTCAACAACGTCTCGACCCTCTTGTCGTCGCTGCCCCAACTGGTCGCCGGGCCCAACCTGGACGGCAAGGCGGGCTTCGTCGCCGCCTACAACCCCACCTACCACCGCATCGACCTTCGCGACAGCCTCGGGTCGACGGTCAACGGGTTGCTGCAGGCGCTGGGGTTGCCGCTGTGCCTCGCCATCCCGCTGCTCGACGTGCTGCCCCAATGTGCCCCGGGGAGCATCCAGCTCCCCCTGGGCCAGACCCCGGCCCCGGCCGCGGGCGCCGCCGCACCGGTGGCGCCGGCCGCGGGTGCGGGCCCCGCGGCCAAGGCCAACGGCCCGGCGGGCAGCGCCGCCCGCACCACCCCGACGACCAAGGCGCCGGCCACGGGCAAGAAGGCCCTCGACGCCACGCCGCAACCCGCCAGCCCTCTGGCGGCGGTGCTCAGCCTCATCGGTAGCGGCAGCGCCGCGGCGCCGCAGGTGGCTGGCTACGGCATGGTCGCCTCGGCGCCCCCCGCCCCCCAGCGCGGTCCCGTGGCGACCCTCGCCGGGTGGGCCCACGACGCCTTGGGGGAACTGTGGTGAGCCCCCCGAGTTCATTGTGTTCAAAACGCGTAGCTATACCATCGCGTTTTGAACACAACGGTCGCCGGACGGCCCTGGTATTGGCCGCGATCCTGGTTGCTACCCTCCTGTCGGCCTGCAGTAGCGGCGGCTACACGGTCACGGCCTACTTCTCCGATTCGGGCGACCTGCAGAGCCGCGGCGGCGTGCAGGTGGCGGACCTCCGGGTGGGCACGGTCACCAAGATCACCCTGACCAAGGACTTCCAGTCCGAAGTCAAGCTCCGTATCAACAACAGCGTGCGGATCCCCAAGAACTCCGAGGCCATCCTGCGCACCACCTCGCTGCTGGGCGAGCGGTTCGTCGAGCTGCGACCACTGGCCGCTCCGAGCCAAGCACCGTTCCTGCAAAACGGCGACAAGGTCCCGAACTCGGTCCAGCAACCCGAGCTCGAGGTCGTCGCCGACACCGCCGTCAAACTGCTGGGCGCGGTCACGGCGACCGATGTCCAGACGATCGTGGCCACCGGCGCCCAAGGCTTCGGCGGCCGGGGGCCGCAGCTGGGGGTGCTGATCGGCGACCTCAATCAGATCTCGGGCACCTTGGCCACCCGGACCAAGGAGATCGGCCAGGTGATCGACAGCCTCGATCACGCCACCCAGACGTTGGCGGCGGGGGCCCCGGATCTGTCCAACCTGCTGAGCAATCTGGCCGCCACGACGACACTGCTCGCCAAGGACCGCAATCAGGCGGTCACCGCCCTGGCCTCGCTGACCCACCTGGCCGAGGCGGCCGACTACAGCCTCAACAAGTACCAGGCCGACATCGACCGGGAGATCAAACAGGTCGACGCGGTCACCGCCACCATCGTGGGCTCGTTGGGCGACCTCCAGGTCCTGCTCGACTGGCTGCAACGGTTCTCGGTCGACTTCCCCAAGGGCATCTACGGCAACTATGGCGGGATCTATCTGCGGGTCGTCCCGTTCCTCCTTGACCCGAGGTCACCCAAGTGAGTCTCAAGTGAGGAGGGCCCGGGTCCGGCTCAACTTGATCTTCTTCGTCTTGCTCTTCGCAGTGCTGCTCTTCGAGGCCACCCGGGCCGTCATCACCGTGGGTGAGATCACCCACCCCTACCAGCTGAGCGCCGCCTTCACCGACGCCAACGGGCTGGTGGCCCACGACGAGGTCGACTACCTGGGCGTCCCCTACGGCGAGGTTTCGAGCGTGTCGCGCGACCCGGCCGACGGCGGGGCCGTCGTGCGCCTGGCGATGATCAAAGGCCGGTTCATCCCCGAGGGGTCGGTCGCCCATCTTGATCTCAAGTCGACCATCGGCGAGCAGTACATCAACTTCCAGCCGCCCGCGGGCTACACCGGCAACCACGGGCCCTACTACCAGACCGGGTTCAAGATCCCGGCCCACAAGGACGACGCCCACCCGGAGTTCGGCTACACCACCACGCCGGTGCAGTTCTCCGAGCTGCTGCAGTCCGCGACCGGCTTGCTGAAATCGATCCCCGCGGACCAGCTCCAGTCGCTGGTGGCCAACCTCTCGGTGGCGTTGGCGGGGACCTCCGACTCGCTGCGCTCGCTGATCCAGTCGGGCGACCGCCTTTCGGGCGCATTGGTGACCCGGACGGGCGCCATCGACCAGTTGCTCGCCAACAGCACCAAGCTGGTGCACACCGTGACGGAGCACCGGGGCTCGCTCGACCAGTCGTTGGTGGACCTGACCCAGGTGGCGGCCACGCTCCAGTCCATCCAGCCCACCACCAACCACCTGCTGGACACCGCCAACCCCCTCTTCCTGTCCGTCGCTAACTTGGTGGCCGCTGCCCAAGGCAACCTCGACTGCACCCTGAAGGGCCTGAACCCCGTGCTCGACCTCACGTCCACGCCGAGGAAGCTGAAGGAGTTGAGCACCCTGCTCGACGTCGGCCCCAAGGCGTTCGCGGGCATCAACGACAGCGTGGACTTCGATTCGGGTCCCTCGGGTACGGGCTTGAAGGGGGCATGGCTTCGGGTCGGCCTGACGCTGAACAGCAACAACCCGGCGGTGCTGTACAACCCGGTCCACACGTTCCCCGCCCCGGCGGCCATCCCGAGTTGCACCAGCGCGCTGCGCCCCGTGGCCGCCGACTACCGGCCGACCAACATCTCGGCCCGGTTCACCCTCCTTTCCGGGGATCTTCCCGGGCCGGCCGCCGATGCCGTCACCGGCGTGTGCGTGGTCCTGTTCGCCCTGGCGGTCGCAGCTCGCGGGCGGATGCCGCGGTCGGCGCCATGACCGAACCGGTGAGCGGACGCGCCGGTGGGACGATCATCGGGCGATCCGCCAGCACCACCCCCTCCGAGGAGGCGGCTGAGGTCGAGGCGACATTCGCCGAGCTGTCGGCCGAGCCGCTCGACCCCGAACCAGCCGTCCCGGCCGCCGACCGCACCGAAACCGTCCTCGTCCCCGCCTCGGGCAGCCTGGCGGCGCGATGGTCACTGGTCGGCTGCGTGGTCCTCGCCCTGGCGGCGTTGGTGTTCGCCGTCGTGGCTCTTCAGCAGCGCAGCGCCCTCCAGGCGGAACGGGACCGCACCACCGAACTGCGCGACGTCTCGGGCAAGACCATCGCGGCGCTCACCTCCTACGACTACCAGCACCTCGACGTCTGGAAGAAATCGGTCCTGGCCAACTCCACGGGCTCGTTCCAGAACCAGTTCGAGTCCGGTTTCACGGGATTCGAACAGGCGTACATCGCCGAGCACAACCGGGGGACCGGCTCCATCCAAGGGGTCTGGGTGGGTCCGGTCGACGCCGGTAAGGCCACGACCGTCGTCCTGGCCCAGATCACCGTCACCAGCCTGACCGGGACCCATTCGCTGGAGCCCTACGTCCAGCTGACCCTGCTCAAGGTGGCGGGGCACTGGCGGGTGGACGATGTCCAGGCCACCTTTGACACCGGCGGCGGGGCCAGCTCGGGCGCCGATGGAACCCCCGTTCCGCAGGCTACGACGACCGTTCCGCCGGCCCCCTGACCGGGTAACTCACCGCCCGTGTCCCCAAGCCCACTCGGGTCGGCCTATCATCCCGCACCGACCGCGGCCGAAGGATGCGAATGGGCAAGGCAGACGACGACCTCGACGAGGATCTCCCCTCCGACGACGGCGAGGCTCCTGAGGATCCCGACGAGGCAGAACTGGAAGATCTGGACGGGGATCTCGACGAGGTCGACCTCGATGACGAGCCGCTCGACGACGATGATGATGACGAGGTCCTCGACGACGAGGTGCTGGACGAGGTGGATGTCGTCCTGGCCGAGCCGCCCCGACCGGTGCACGTGGCGCCGGTGCGCGAAGAGGAAGAAGAAGACGACGACGAGGAGGAAGCCGACTCCGACGACGTCGAGGCCAGCCTGGACGTGATCCTGAAGGAACGGCTGGTCGTGGCCGACGACGAGGATGACGACGACGAGGATTCCCCGGACAGCGACGACCGCCCCGACAGCCCCCTCAAGGTGCTGCCCAAGCAGCCGGGCGAGTTCGTGTGCCAGTCGTGCTTCCTCGTGAAGCATCCCAGCCAGTTGGCCGACCGCGACGCCATGGTTTGCCGGGACTGCGTCTGACCTCCGTAAGGTGACGTACCGAGACCCGACGTGAGCCACGACCGATCACCCATCAAGCAGGTCCTCGACCTGGCGTTCTTCGGCCCGGTGGGGCTGGCCTTGGCTGCCAAGGACGCCATTCCCGATTGGGTGGTCAACGGCCGTAACCGCGTCGGCCACCAAGTCGGTATCGCCAAGATGGTCGGCGAACACGCCAGCCGCCACGGTCAAAAGGTGGTCTCCGAGGCCCTCGTGAGCTTCGGTCTGCTCCCCGGACCGCCTCCGCCCGACGCCCGCGCCACGGCGCCCGTAGCCCAGGAGCCGCCGATGGCCGCCCCTGAGACCCGCCAGCGGGCCGCCCAGGAGGCCCGTGAGGACCTCGGCCGCAACGTCGCCGCCGACGATTCCGGCCACGATGCGCCCGCCCCGGACGACCACGAGGTCGCAACGGACGGGCCTCTGGGGGGGGCGGGCTTCCGGCTGGATCCCGCCCCGCTCTCGGCCAACGGTGGCCACGGCGTCTCGGCGGCCGACGGCTTCGTCCTCGACAGCGCCGAGCTGGCCATCCCCGGTTATGACTCACTCTCGGCATCGCAGGTCGTGCAACGCCTGGCCGGCTTGGCCCCGCCCGAACTTGAGGCGGTCCGCACGTACGAGGCCGCAGGCCGGGGCCGGCGCACAATCCTGACCAAGATCGCACAGCTCCAGACCGGGCGGTCCTGAGCCGGTGGAGGGGGCGCGGCTGGCCACGGCCGACGACGTGGCCCGGCTGGCGGAGCTGTACCTGCAGGCCAAGGAGGAGCTCCTCCAGTTCCGGGGCGCCAGCCTCCTGTTCCTCCGTGAGGCCTGGCGCGACCCCGTCGAGCAGTCACTGCACCGCGAGATAGGCGACCCGGACCGCACCGTATGGGTCGGGACCATCGACGACTTCGTGATCGGCTACGCCGCCGCCCGGGTCGACGACCTTCCCGACGGCGAACGGCTGGGGGTGATCGAGGACCTGTTCGTCGAGCTGGATGCTCGTTCCGTCGGGGTGGGGGAGGCCATGACCAACCTGGTCATCGCCTGGTTCGAGGAACATGGCTGTTCTGGGGCCGACGCCCTCGCCCTGCCGGGCGCCCGGGCCACCAAGAACTTCTTCGAGGAATCAGGTTTCACCGCCCGGCTGCTCGTCATGCACCGGCGGCTCAAAGGCGATGCCTGATCGCCCCGAGGTCTGTGTCGGCGCCCTCGCGGTGGCCGACGACCAGCTCCTGATGATCCGCCGCGGCCATGGCCCGGCGGGTGGCCGCTGGTCGGTCCCGGGGGGCCGGGTCGAACGAGGCGAGACGCTGGCCGAGGCGGTCGTGCGCGAACTGGCCGAGGAGACCAACCTCGAGGCGATGTGCGACCAGTTCGTCGGGTGGGTGGAACGCATCAGCGACGACCACCACTACCTGATCCTCGACTTCATGGTCACGGTGCTCTCCACCGACCCGCCGCGCGCCGGGGACGACGCGGCCGAGGCGGCGTGGATCCCCCTGGTCCACGTGGCCTCGCTGCCGCTGGTCGAGGGCTTGGCCGAATTCCTCCACGAGCACGGCATTCTCCCCACCTTCGCCTGACCGAGGCCGGATTCCCGCCCGACCTCTGGCGATCTGCGGCGATGGCGTTGTGGAGGGTCAACCAGCGCTACCGCGCCGTCAAAGCCCGAGAACGCCACGGGAGTGGGCGGTGCTCAGCGGCCCTGCCATTTGGCGGGGCGTTTTTCGATGAATGCCCTTGGGCCTTCCACGAAGTCGTCGGTCTTGCCCACCTTGGCGAAGGCATCGGCGGTGAGTCTCCAAAGGGTGACGTCGTCCTCGCTCATCGCCTGGGCGGCGACGCTGCGGCTGGCCCACACCGCGTGGGGGGCGTTGGCGACGATCCGCGCCGCCAGTGACCGGGCCCCTTCGAGGGCCTCGCCCGGGTCGACCAGGATGTTGACCAGGCCCAGCTCGTAGGCCAGTTCGGCCGCGATGGGGTCACCCGTAAGAATCAGCTCCATGGCGACCTTCGGGCCGACCGTGCGGGGAAGGCGGAACAGGCCGCCCCCCGCCGCGACCAGGGAACGCTTCACCTCCGGCAGCCCGAAGACGGCGCGGCGCGACGCCACGACCAGGTCGCAGGCCAGGACCATCTCGAAACCGCCCGCCAGTGCCGGCCCGTCCACCGCCGCGATGAGCGGCTTGGCCCGCTCCCGGCTGACCAACCCGGCGAAGCCGCCCCGCTCTGTCCGCAGGCCCGCGGCGTGGCCCGAGGCGATGGCTTTCAGGTCCGCCCCGGCGCAGAACACCGGACCATCGCCGGTGAGGATTCCGGCCCAGCATTCGGGGTCGGCCTCCATGCGGTCGATGGCGTTCTCGATCCCCGTCGCCACGGCGCCGTCGACGGCGTTGCGAGCCTCGGGCCGCCCGATCGTGATGACCGCCACACGGTTGGCCACCAGGTAGTCGACCATCACCCGAAGACAGTAGTGGCCGACCCTCGCCCCGGCGGGGAACCGCCGCCCGATCAGTCGGAGTGTGGTGCCTCGGCGTCGGCGCGGATCTGCTGCCACCGGGCGTCGTCGGGAGGACGGGTCCGCAGCGCTTCTGCCAGCGACGCCCGGTCGGCCGGTGACAAGGTGCGGTACTTCCCCGGAGGCAGCACAACCGGATGCTGCTCATAGTTGAGCCGGTGGGCCCGGTCGTGCACCGTGGCGGCCGTGTCTACGCCGAGGACCAGATGACCGAACAGTGTCCCGGTCGACTCGTCGTTGGTGATCGGGCCGAAGCGAGCGGCATCGAAGCGATGCGAAGGCGTGGGCTGGAGCGACGATTCCAGCACGTCGACGAATACCTTCAGCGCCTCGACGTCGGCCCCGGGGGGCGCGGTGCTCAGTTCGGTTTGCAGCTCCGAGAGCAGGTCGCGTCGGGCCTGGTCGTCGAGCTGCACGATGGCCTGCGAGCTGAGGCCACCGACCACGTGGTTGCTCCGCGTGAACTGGCCATTGTCGTACTGGACCGTTTCCACCACGTCGACAGTGACTCGCATGATGCTGGCGTGCACGGTTCCCTGCCATGGCCGAAGCGCAGTGGGTGTTGTGCTGGTCGACACGATGTACCTCCTGATGGGCTGTCCCTTCAGGGTGGCGTTCGGTCGCAGGGTGGTCCAGCGGTCACCTCCGAACGGCCAATTCAGGAACCTTCAGCGTGCCCCCGCCTCGCCAGTCTTCGCGCCCGGCTCAAAAGGCTGGGCGAATCCGATACAAAGGGCTTCCGGCCCCATCGGAACTCCATGTAGAGCTGTTTCATGGCACCGACGAGCGGCGTGGCGACCAATGCCCCCGGCACGCCTGCGGCCGCACCGCCGATGAGCGCCGCCAGCATCGTCGTCGGTGGTGTCACGTCGACCGCGGGCCCGATGATGGCGGGGCTGATGATGTGGTTCTCGAGGTTCATGTAGACGACGTACAGCCCCACCACGGCCACGAAGACGAACGGCCCCCTCGTGAGCGCCAGCAAGCCGAGGAGGGCCCCACCGAGCAGTCCGCCGACCTGCGGTATGAGGTCGGTGAACATGGCCCAGATGGCGGCCAGCGGTGCCAGTGGTATTCCGAACGACAGGCACAGCGTGAGCACCACAACCCCCATGAGGGCGGCCACGGCGAGTGATCCACCGAAATAGTGGGCGATGGCGACATAGAACACCCGCCCGACCTCATCGGCCCGGTCGAGCCATTTCACCGGCAGGAGCCGGCGCACCAGGAGGATCAGGTATTCACCGTCGAGGAGGACGGCCAAGGCGACGGTAACCACCAGCAGGGCCGAGAGCACACCACCGATCAACCGTTCCACGGTCGTGGTGATGCTCTGGTCGCTTATCTGCGACGGCAGCTTCTGAACCGCGTCGTCGACCTTGCCCGCAGCATCGTGGTGTTGCAACCAGGGCCCGACCGCGGGTAGGTCGTAGAACTGGCGGACGGTCTTTGGGAGATCGGAGGACAGTTTGCGGGCCTGGTTGGCGGCCTTCGGCCCCATGACCACGACCAGCAGTGCGACCAGTGTGAACACCCCACCCATCACGAACAGAACGGCGTGCGGGCGTCGCCAGCCCCATCGCCGGCGGACGGTCGCAACGACCGGATCCAGGGCCAGGGCCAGGATCACGCCCACCGCGATGGTGGTGATCGCCGAGGCAGCGGCCCGGAACACCGCGAACACCGCGGCGCTCAGGAGGAGGCCTCCGACGATATAGGCGAACGCCTGCGGTTCGAGCACCAGGGTCCTCGGACTCCCAGGGTCGGGCACGGCCATCGGGTTACTGTAGACCGGTGTCCGGAGACGACCCAGCCGAACCGGCTCCGGTTGGCACACTGCGCGTCAAGCCAACGCTCGGCTCGACGCTGCTCGTCATCGCGGCCATCGGAACGGCGATCGTCGCGGGCAATGTGTTCGTGGCGGCCCGGCGCACCATCGGCTGGGCGTTCGCGACGCTCATCGTGGCCTGGTTGCTCTCCGCGATCATCGACGCGCTCGACAAATGGATGCGCCGGGGCATCGCGCTACTGGTCACGATCCTCGCCGTGATGATCATCGGTGTGGGGACCTGGCTCGGGATCATGGCCAGCCTGCGGGCCGAGGTGGGCCACGTCCGCACATCGCTTCCATCGGCCGCCGTCCAACTCGAGCGGCGTTATGAAGTGGCGGCCCAGTTCCGGTTGGCCGAGCGGGTGAACTCGTTCGTCGCCGAAATCGACAAACGATTCAGTGCCAGTGCGGCGGTGTCGAAAGCCGCCGGTACCGCACCAGTGTATTTCGTGAACGGTGTGCTCCTGCTGTTCTTCCTCGGCTACGGGCCGCGTTTCCTGGCCGGGGCGTTGGATCAGATCAGCGATCCTGATCGCAAGGCGCAGTTCGCCCGGGCGTTTTCGCGGGCCTCTACCCGCGCCCGAAACTACGTACTCATCACGCTGGCGCAGGTGATCGTGGTCACGGCGGTGGGCACCCTCGCCTTCTACCTGCTCGACCTGCCCGCCCCGTTCATCCTCGGGCTGATTCTCGGGACGCTCAGCGCCGTGCCCCTTCTCGGCGCAATCCTCGGGGGCCTTCCGGCGGTACTGCTGGCGGCCGCCGACACCGACAAGACCGTGATCGCCACCGTGGCGGGGCTGCTCGTCGCGGTGCAACTGGTCGAAATACTGGTCGTCCGGCGCCGGGTCGACCGTCGTACCGTCCGAGTCGGACCGGCGCTGGTGCTGATCGTCGGCCTCATCGGATTCCGGCTCTACGGAGTGGGCGGCGCGGCCTACGCCACGATCGCCCTCGTCTTCGTCCTGGCGCTGGTCGAGTCGTGGCCGCCGGCGCGCCGCCGGGCGGGCCGTGAGCCTGCTCCGACGGCGGAGCCGATGCCGGAGGAACCGGCGGAGCCGGAACCGGAACCGGAACCGACGGAACCGGAACCGGAACCGGAACCGGCGGAGCCGACGCGGGGGGAGCCGGAGCCGGCGGAGCCGGCGCGGGGGGAGCTGGAACCGGCGGAGCCGATGCGGGGGGAACCGGAACCGGCGGAGCCGATGCGGGTGCAGCCGGAACCGGAGCGTGAGGGGCGCGAACCTAACGAGCCGCAGCCGGCCGACGCCGGTACCCCTCAGGTCGCCTGACGACCGGCTTCGGGAGCGGGAGCGGGGCTGCGGCGGATCGGCCCCGGCGGCGGCGGCATCGAAATGCCCAGCATGGGCGCCAGGGCGGGGATCCGCCCCGACTGCTGGCGGGCCGCCTGAAGCAATGCTTCGGTGGCGTCGGCCGGCAGCCCTCCGGGCTTCACCTGGCGCCGAACGGGGGAGGCGGCGACCGCTTCGAGCATGGCCGCCCAGCGCTCACTCGGGGTGTCGGCGCTCATGGCTTTTCCCGCCGCTTCGGTCAACTGGGTGGCCAGGTCGGCGGGGAGCCGGGTCGTGGCGTCGGGCGGCCGGGCCGAGAGCCGCAGCGCCCGAACGACGCGAGTCTCGACCAGGTTGGACTGGATCTCGTCGATCCAGCCGGTCCGCAGCGCCTCCACCCGGCGTTCCAGGGTTTCGCGCAGGTTGGCTGCCAGGTCGCGCGCCTCGTCGTCGCGAGCCGAACTGGCCCCGTCGAGGATGGAGCGCAGGTCGCGCAAGGGGAGCTCGTCGGCCAGCTTGGCTGCCGCCTCGGCCCGGTCGCGCCACTCGGCCGCCTTGACCTTGGGGAGGAGTTGCTCGGCGATGCCGAGCAGGGCATCGGCGTTGGGTGCCGGGCGCCCCTCGGCCGCGGCCTTCTCGCCCTCCAGATGGATGGCCGCCCGTACCGAAGGGATGCCGCCCCGGACGACCTGCTCCGCGATGGGCCGGTGCTCGGGGGGCAGGGACTCGAGCAGGGCGTTGCGGTGGGTGCTACCAGGATTGAGCCGCCGGGGCTTCGGTCGCGCCGGCCCACCTGGTGACGTACCAGGTCCGCCGGTCGCGGCCACGGCGCCCGGAATGCCGGCACCACGCCCGCCGCCGGAACCGCCGCCAGAATGACCAGAACCGCTGCCGGTCCCACCGGAGCCGCCGGCACCGCCGCCAGACCGGGTACCTGGGCCACCGCCGGATCGGGTACCTGGGCCGCCGCCGCTTGCGCGGGCATCGGGCTGCGTGTTTGGCGACTCGGGACTGCCGCCGAAGCCGGCCGGTTGGTCGCGGGGAGGCCGGGGCGGCCGCTGGCCTCGGGCGGAGGGACCGCCGGGGCGACGCTCGGCGCCGCCGGGGGCTCCGCCGGTGGTAATAGGTCCGCCGGGCCGGGAGCCTCGGTCGATGCGCGCCCGATCCTGGCGGGGCGGCCGGGGTCCTCCCGCACCGCGGTCGGATCCCTCGGATCTCGCCGGTCGCGGCCGGTCGGGGTTTTCCCCACCCTCTCGGGGGCCGCCGCGGCCCGCGGGAGCGGCACCGTTGCGCGCCGGACCACCGTCTCGCCGGGGGCGTCGGGAGCCGTCGTCACCGTCGCGCAGGGGTCGGGTCAGGCTGGTTGTGACGTCGGGGGTCGCCGCCCGGGGGGGGCCGATGATCTCGACGCGTCCCGGTTCGGGTTTCTTCTCTTTTGGTGGCAGTACGGCCACGATGGTGATGCCGTCCATCTCGAACTCGGCGTCCACCCGCAGCACGTCGCCCGCCTTGGCGCCCTGGCTGAGGAGGGTGCCGTCGAGTACGCCGCGGGGCTTCAGGGCACCGGCGGCCCGCCAGGTCCAGCTTCCATCGGGCCGCGCGCTAGTCAGCTCGATCTCGATCCTGCGGGCCATGGCGCTTAACTTACAACGCTTTAGGGTAGGACTTCGTGGCCAGTTTCCCGCTCAGTGGCGGGCGGCCGGTCCATGCTGATGGTCGGCACCGCCCGATCGAGGCCGCCGGAGCATGCCCGGTTGGCCCCGGCCAGCAATTCAGAGGGGCCCTACTCCTCCAAGAGGTCGGGTTGGCGGGTCACGATCCAGTCGTACAAGGGTTGGAATGAGAACCAACCAGCCAAGTGGCTACCGATCTGGGTCCGGGTGAGGCGGGCGGTCTCGTCGTCGATCGTCCGGTGGCTGCCCGCGGCCATGGCGAGCAGCTGGGCGTGACAGCAGCGCTCCATGGCGACGAACCACCACACCGCCTCGTCGACTGAGTGGCCGACGGTGAGCAGACCGTGGTTGCTCAGGATGCACGCCTTGTAGTCGCCCAGGGCGTGGGCGATGCGCTTGCCCTCCTCGATGTCGACCACCACGCCGGCGTAGTCGTCGAACACCTCGTGGTCGTCGAAGAACGAGCAGGCGTCCTGGGTGATGGGCTCGAGACGGCGGTGCAGGGCCGAGAATGCCTTGCCGTGGATGGAGTGCGAGTGGGCGGCCGCCACCACATCGGGCCGGGCCGCGTGGACCTGGGAATGGATGCAGAACGCAGCCTGGTTGACCGGCCAGTCGCCTTCGACGACCTGGCCGTCGTGGTTGACCAAGATGAGGTCCCGGACACGGATCTGGCTGAAGTGCATCCCGAATGGGTTGACCCAGAAATGATCGCTGCGCTCGGGGTCGCGGGCGGTGATGTGGCCCGCCACGCCTTCGTCGAAGCCGAAGTGCCCGAAGAGGCGGAAACCAGCGGCCAAGCGCTGCTTGCGGTGGCGGCGCTCGTCGGCCGGATCCTGGAAAATTGGAATCTGGTGGGGGACGCGATCGCTCGGCATTCCACCTCCTGTGATGAGTGTCGCCAGCCCAAGCGTACTGTCAGCTCGCGTCTTCGGGCGCCTCATTCGTCTCCGCTTCGGCTCGGGCTCGGGCGTTCTTCTCCAGCCGCTCCTTCAGCCCCCCGATGATGATGTCGAGGCCGAACTCGATCGACGAGCCCGACAGGTGCATCACTGTCGCCTCGATGTTGGGGATTTCCTCGAGCCGCACGGCCGAGAAATACGCTCGCAATCGGTCCTCTTTCGTGCGCGGCGCGGGCGGCGGTTCGACATGCCGGCTGACCGGCCGGGTCCGCCCGACCAGCAGCGTGGCCATGCTCCAGCGGTACAGCAGCATGAAGGCGGCACCCGCCTCCGCGTCACTGAAGCCCGCATCGCGCAGGATTCCCAGGGCGTGCTCGGTGTTGGCCAGACCGTTGGGGCCCATCGTCACGCCTTCGGCGTACACCCGGACGATGCCGGGATGGGCCCGCCACATGTCGTGGTTGCGCCGGGCCTGGGCCCGGAGCTTGGCCTCCCAATCGCCGCTGTCCAGAGCCGACTCGGCGACGACGTTGCCGATGAGGAAGTCGACCATCAGGTCGACCAGCTCACCCTTGTCCGAGACGTGGTTGTAGAGCGACATCGGTGTCACATGCAGGGCCGACGCCACCCGGCGCATGGTGAGCGCGTCCAGCCCGTGTTCCTCGACCAGGCTCAGCGCCGTGAGGACGATCCGCCGCCTCGTGAGAGCGAGACGCGGCGCCACCTCGTCCCCGTCGCGCGGCAACCATCGCGGCTGGTCCGGCGGCGGTTGCTGCGAGGTCTGGTTCGAGGTGTGGTGCGAGGACTTGGACAAGGCTTCGGTGTCGGTCGTGCGGTCGGTCGTGCGGACGGTTTCGGGCTCGGCGTCGTTCGGGGCTTCGGCCAGCGAGCGCGCCGCGCCCGGCCGGGGAGCCCGCGTCGCCGAAGCGGCGGGCCCGTCCGATGTGGATTCGGGGCTGGCGGAAGAACTGGCGATGTCCCGAGTCTCCCTATGTACGAGTCGGTTCTGGCGCCCCGGGGCTGGAGGCTCAGTGGGCTGCTGTCTTGTCCGCCCCCTCGGCGACGACGCGGCGGCGGTCAAATGATTGTCGGTATACCCCGCCGCGCACGGCGAGGGTGGGGTCGTCAGACATTCCTATGCCGCGGACCAAGCGGGTCGGGTTGAAGTCGAGGAGTTCCCCGCCGTGGAACTGGTCCTTCGGGATGTCGGTCAGCCGGAGGTGGCCCAGCACGACCCGTGGCCGGCGACTGGGCCACGGTCGGGTGGGATCGGCCGTGGAGTCACCCTGTTCGGCCACCTGGGCCCGCAGGACGAACTCGGCCCGGCCATTGGTGATCCAGTCCTGCAGGCCGCCGCGCAGGAAGTTGCCGGTGACGGTGGGCGCGGCCGACCGGACGCCTTCGACCGGCTCCCAGTGGAAGCGGACGGATCGCTCGGTGCCGTCGGGCGCCGTGAGGGTGAAGGCGTGCACGGCGTGGTAGGCGCAGGTGGTGTAGCTCTCGGGCACGAACTTGCCCCCGAGGTAGGCCACCGCCGGGCAGGCCTTGGGGTGGGCCACCGCGAAGTCGAAGACCGCCTGATCGGTCGACGTTTCGGACCCTGGCGCGAGGGTCGGCGACGGGTACGGCGTGTCCAGGCGGAGCTTCTCCCGGAGGAGCTGCCAGCGGGTCCGTAGCTTGGGCGCCACCGCGATGGCGGCGGCGACGAACTCACGGAACTGCGGCACATCTTCGACGAAGAACATCGGCAGGCTCATGGCGACCAGGTCGGTCTCGTCGTCGGTGCCCGGCTGGAACTTGACGGCCATGCCCCGGACCACAGGCGTCGAGTCCGGATCGCAGCCATCGCCTGTTCCGTTGGAGAACCGCACGGTCACCGCCACCGGCGGGCCCGCGAAGTGAGGCGCAATGGTAAGTGATGAGGCAACGGGGGTCGCGCTGAACCACCCGGTCGCAGCGATTCCGGGAGCGTGAATCGGGCGGGTCCCGGGCCGGTATGCCGGACAGGCCTTGATCAGGGCGTCAACCAACTCGTCCGCATCCGGCGCCTCGCCGTTTTGATTTGCCTGAACGGGCACCATAGAAACTGTATCCATCCGGTTCCGCGCGATCAGGTAACCGGCAAAACAATTAGACGGAAGGATAGGTTTTGCCGGAAACATTGCCCGGTGTCGAAGGCGACCCTAGGCTCGACGCCCATGGGGCCTGCTTCCGGGGTGGGGAAGGCCTGGGCCCGGTTCCGCTTCTACCTCGGCAACCCCATGCAGCGCCCCTCGGTGTTGTTCGGATCGCTGCTCACGGCGTTCTGGTCGCGCGTCGAGGGACCAGTCGAGGTGCCGCGGAAGTCTTCGCTGGCGCCTTCGGACAATCTGCAGACACCGATGAACCTGGTAATGCCGCTGAAGTTCCCCCAGGTCGCGTTCCGCGGGCAATTGGGCAAAATGCTGTTTGACCAGACCGATCAGATACTCGTCGGGCTCAACAATGTCGGGACCGTTCATTTCGCCCGCTTCGATGTGGTCGAGGGCAACCTGTGCATGTTCTCGATATTCGACGGCGACTTCGTGGGTTACATCCGCGACTTCATCGGGGTCATCGGCCAGGCCTTCGACGGGATAATGGAGTTCGTCAAGGACCCCGCCCCGACACCGTGCGGCAGCAATGTCGACGCGTTCATCGACTGGGTCCGGCGCCACGACGCGCTCCAGATGCCTGAGCTGGCCACCGACGTCACCTCTGACCTGGTGGCGCTGCGGCGGCGGACGCTCGTCCTGCTGCATCAGAACCCCAATGTCCAGATGGGGATCTACCGCGGTTACCCCGGGTACTCGGTCGCCCAGATACGCGACGGCTTGGGCATCGGGTGGTAGCCCGGCCGGCGACGGCGTCGGGCGGCCGTTCAGGCGGTCCGGGTCGTTCAGGCGGTCCGGGTCCCGACTCGGGGGCCGCTTCGGGTGCCCCCGCCGCCGAGTCGCTTCCGTGTGTGATGCGGGAGGTCCAGGGCAACATCCTGCGCGCCTACGGGGATCGCTACCGGGCGGTGCGCCACCTGGTGCTCACGGTGGACGACCGGTTCGCCGCCCGCCGGGCGCTGGGCCTCATGGTCGACGGCGACCGATCGACGCCCGACGTGACGTCAGGCGACCGCCCGCCGAAGGAGGCCGGGTACCAGTGGTGTCTCAACGTCGGGTTCACCTTCGCCGGCCTGGCCGCCTTCGGCGTCCCGGCCGCCAGTCTCGACACCTTCCCGCCCGAGTTCAGGGACGGCATGGCCGCCCGGGCGTCGCGCCTCGGTGATGTCGGCGACAGCGCGCCCGCGGGCTGGGTAGGGGGCCTGGCGGAGACGCGAAGGGTCCACCTGGTGGTGACCATTCACGGCTGGACCCGCTCCGACGTCGACGGCGTGGCGGAGGAGGTCATGGCGGCGGCCGGGGGCCGGGCGTTCTCCCGGCTGTCGGACGAGACCTTCGACGGGGAGGTCTTGTACGACCCGGTGACGAGGCGGCGCCTGGTGCACTTTGGCTACGCCGACGGCATCTCCCAGCCCCGCTTCGTCGACGTGCACGATCCGTCTGCGTCTCCCGACCAGCTGCCGATGGCCCCTGTCGGGGTGGTCCTGCTGGGGTACCCGAGCGCCATTCCCCACGTCAGCTGGAACGTCCCCCAACCGAAGGTGCTGGGCCACAACGGCACCTTCAACGCCTTCCGCGTGCTGGGCCAGGACGTGGCCGGTTTCGAGGGCTTCCTGGCGGCGGTCGAGGCGAAACACGGCCTGGACCGGGAACTGACGGCCGCCAAGTTGTGCGGCCGGTGGCGCAGCGGCGTACCCCTTTCGCTGGCGCCGACTGCTGCGCAGGCCGAGGCATTCCGTGACGACGTACATCTGAACGACTTCGACTACGTCGACGGTGACCCCGACGGCGTCATCTGCCCCATCGGGGCCCACATCCGCCGGACCAACCCGCGCGGCGCGCACATCGTGCAGCGGTCGTCCAACCGCAGCCGGTCCTTGATCCGGCGGGGGATCCCCTACGGCCCGCGATGGGACCCCGGTGACGCCGCCACCCGTGACACCCCAAGGGGCCTGCTCGGCAACTTCCTGTGCGCCAGCCTGGCGGCCCAGTTCGAGGCCATGCAGTACGACTGGATCAACCTGGGCTTCCAGGACCCGCGGATCACCGGGACCAACGACCCCCTGCTGGGCGCCAACGACCCCGCCACCAGCAGCTTCACCTGGCCGCGCCAAGGGGCGGACCCGCTGGTGCTGCGGGGCTTCAAGCGTTTCGTGGTCACTCGGGGCGGGGCCTACACGTTCCTGCCCAGCCTCCCGGCCATGCGCTGGATCGCCGCCCAGACGGAGTAGCTGGACCGAACCGCCCCGGCGGCCGGTCCGGCGCCCGGCCAGGCGGCCAGCCGGCCAGGCCGGAGTACAAACCGTCGTGGATACAACGGTTTGTACTCCCGCCAGTCGCATCGCGGTCCCACCGTCGCGGCCGCCGGTTAGGTTTGGACGTGCGATGTCGGCGGGGTGTGTCCAGACGCTCGTGGGTGGTCCTGGGACTGGCGGTCGCACTCATCGGCGCAGGATGCACGGTCTCCAAGGTGGCTTCCGATGCGACGATCCACCTGACGGGGACGGTGGTCGACGCCGAGGGTCGTCCCGTCGCCGGCGCACCCTTGCGCTTGTTCAAGGAGGTCGATTTCGGGGAGGCCCTGGGGGGCCTGACCCTGGCGCTGGCGACGCTGGGCGCCGCTTGTTTTCTGTCCAATGGCCCTGCGGTATGCGCCAGGGCCCGCAAGGCGACGTCGGGGCCGAGCGGCGGTTTCTCGTTCGATCTGACCGGCCGCGACACCCAGGGTTCGGTCGGCAACGCCGACAGCTTCGACCTCACCACCCTCTTGCCCCCATCGTCGGGCGGGCCGGCCAGAGCGGCGACGACGGTGCGTTTTCGCATCCAGCGCACCACCCTCGCCATCCCGGCCCTGCGGGCGTGGGGCGGGCCGATACAGATGACCGACGGCCGCCCGGCCGTCGGTGTCGGCTGGACACCATTGCCGGCCAGCGGGTACGGCGCTTCGCCGTCGTACTCCGTGCAGTTCGTCGATCGAACGACCCAACAGGCCGTCGCGACCGTCGCCGGCGCATCGCCCGGGGCTTCGGTCGATTCGCGGTGGCTCGAGGACCGCTCGGGTGAAGCCGAGGTGGACGCCAGCACCCGGCAGAAGGGTCCCGGCACGGACTTCGTGTTCACTTACCGCTCCCAGACGGCACCGTTCCAGGGACACGCCTCACCTCCGTCACGCGGGGCGCAGTGCTTCGCCTCGACCGCGGCGCAGCCGCCTGCCCCGGTGAACCCGTGCCGGCTGACCGACGGGGACCTGTTCACACCGGGGAGCGTGGCGGGCGACTCGGTCTACGTGGATCTGGCCCGCCCCACGTCGATCGGGTTGGTGGTGGTTCGCGGCGGGAGCAGCGCCCTGGCCATCGAGAGCAGCACCGACGCCAAGGCCTGGAACCCGCTGGGCAACACATCGGGAGGCTTTTCCCCGGTCAAGCCGGCGGGCGCCACGACCGCCCGTTACATCCGGGTGCGCTCCACCAGCGGCGCCTCGGCCGCCAACCTCACCGAGATCTCCGTCTGGCCCTGAATGCCCGGCCCTGAGCCGGTCAGCACACCTCGTGGGGTGGGCAGTCGTGGGGGTGCGACGCCTCGTCCTCGAGTCCGACCACGAACAGCCGGCCCCGGCTGTCGCGCAGCACCTCGACCGGGGCGTCGTAGAGGGCGGACAACCGTTCGGTCGTGATGACGGCCTCGGGACGCCCGATGGTGACCCGGCCCCGGGCCACGTAGATGACCTTGTCGAGCACCGGCAGGAGGGGGTTGACGTCGTGGGCGATCAGGAGGACGGCCATGTTGCGCGAGCGCGCCAGATCCGAGACCAGGCGGGCGACGGCAGCTTGGTTGCGCAGGTCGAGGCTGGCCAGGGGTTCGTCGAGCAGGAGGATTCGGGGGTCGGAGATGATGGCCTCGGCGAGGAGGAGGCGTTGGAGTTCGCCGCCCGAGAGGGTGCCGACGGGGTGACGGGCGAAGTCGGTGGCGCCCACCGCGGCGACCGCGGCCGCGACCTTGGCCGCCAGTTCGGCGCGGTCCTTGCGGCGGGGGAGGCCGGGGCCCCATTTGTGGCCGACCAGGCCCAGCTTGACCAGTTCGGTACCCATGAGCCGCAGCTCGGGGTCCAGGGGACGGCGCTGGGGAACGTACCCGATGGCCGGATTGCCGCGACTCGGAGGTCGCCCGAGGACCGTGAGCTCGCCGGCCGCAGGCGCCACGAGGCCGAGGAGGAGCCGGGCGAGGGTCGATTTGCCGGCCCCGTTGGGCCCGAGGACGGCGACGAACTCGCCAGGCTCGACGGTGAACGTCGCCCCGACCCACACCGGGCGAGGCCCGTAGGAGACGGCCACGCCGCGTGCTTCGATCACCGGAGCGGGGGGTGTCGCCTCCGCCCCGACCGGCGCAGGGCGATCGCGGAGATCGCCGGGGTGCTGGGCCATCGGCCGAGGTATGGCCAAGGAGCCCACGATACTCCCGGTCGGGGCGACACCATCGCCGGTGCCCGCCTGTTGCCAGGGGATAGGTTGTGGGCCACGAACCGGGGGGTTGACAGTGGAACGGACCATGCTGCGTCGGGCGCTCCTGGCCACCGCGATCGTCGTCCTCGTCGGTTGCCGCGGGTCCAAGAAACCGGCCGCATCGCCGACCACGGCGGTGCCGACACCGACATCGTCGGGGTCCACCACCCCGGCCAACGGATCGTCCACGACCATCCCGATCCAGACCAGCGGCCCCCGGACCGTGTTGAGCCCGATCGGCCTCAATCTGCGGGCGGCCCCCGCCAAGACGGCGGCGGTGGTCGGCACCGCCGCCCAGGGGGTCACCCTCACGGTGCTCAGCCACACCGGTGACGGCGGATCCGGGTTCTACCAGGTAAAGGGCGCCACCCAGACCGGGTACATCACCGACAACCCGGTGCTGAGCGCCGAGGGGAAGTTCTCGCCGTACAGCTCCAGCCAGCACAACTTCTCCGCCCTGTACCCCGACGGCTGGACCCAGTCGGAGCTGCCGCCCACCAGCGTCGTGTTTCACTCGGGGACCGGTGCCGACAGTGTCGTGGTGACCACCGCGGCCACGGCCAGCCAGCTCGGTCGGGGCCGGTCGGGCTACCGCCAGGACAGCTCCACGGTGGTGGTCGTCTGCGGTGTCACCGGCGACCTGGTGACGTTCAGCCAGTCGGGAACGTCCTCATCACCCTCCACGTCGCGCGCCACGTCGACCTCGACGACGGCCACATCGACCTCGAGTGCCAGCGCCGGCTCGACGGCGCCACCAGGGGGCACGGCCCCGCCGGGAGCCACGGCGGCGCAGCGCTATCTGGTCCAGGTCCACCTGACGCTCGACGCCCAACACGCCCTCGGGGTCGATGCCAATCTCGCCGACCTGGCCCAACTGCAGACGGTCAAGGACATCGTGAACTCGATCTCCTTCCCCTTCCCCCAATGTGAGCAGGGCGCCACGCCCAGCGACACGCCGAGCACCGCCCCGGCCTCGACCGTCCCGTAACGCCCGGACCGTCCCTTCTGTCCGCGGCGCGACCGAACGCGCTTCATACGCGCAATTTTCGCGATCATCCCATACCTTCCTCCTGACCGTGATCGCAGCTTCTCGGACGAGGCCGCGATGTGAGCTCGACAGGAGAAAGGTCCACACGAAGTTGGTTACCGCGGCGACAGATGAGCCCGGACAGGCCGAGGAGTCCGAGCAGAGGTACCTGAGTCGGGGCGAGGCCGCCCGGCGCCTGGGCGTACCGCCCAGGACGATTCAGCAATGGGCCAAGGACGGCCGGATCCCGTGCATCCGCACTTTCGGGGGTCACCGCCGGTTTTCGCAGCGAGACGTCGATGCCATGGCTGACCTGGCCAATAGGCGGCGACATCCGAGGACGGCGGCCCCCGGCATTCCGTAGCGAGCCGGTCAGGGGTGGCCGACGCCCCGCACGATTTCGTCGAGCCGTCGCAATGCGGTGGTGAGCTGCCCTTCCATCCTGGCGGTCAAGAGCTCGGCGCCGTCGAGTGAACCGGAACGGGCCAGAGCCTCGAGCCGGCCGCAACTCTCGTAGAGCCCCTGGGCGCCCAAGTTGGCGGCACTCGATTTGAGGGTGTGGGCTGTTTTTTCGGCTTGACTCACGTCTCCAATGGCGACCGCGGTCGTGGCCGCCCCGACCAACCGGATCGCCTCCGACTGGAAGATCCCGACCAACCGGCTGAAGGGTTCCGGCCCGAACTCTGCCAGGAGCTGGTCTGGGAGGCTGGGATCGAAGTCGCCATCCCGGTCGTCGGCGGTCGTATCGCAAGGTGCGACGGTCGCGGGGGTGTTCGCGGTCTCGGTCGCGGTCTCGGTCGCGGTCTCGGTCGCGGTCTCGATCACGGTCGCGGCGGTCGCAGCGGTGCTGGCGGCATTGCCGGATGCGGCCCCGTCGAAACCGGCGAGACCGGCGTCCCCGTTGGCGACGTCGCGGTTGGCGGCGGCCCGTCGGGCACCGGCATCGAGGGCCCGAGCCAGCTGCGCCCGGTCGACCGGCTTGGCGACATAGTCGTCCATCCCTGCCGCGATGCAGGTCTCGGCGTCGCCGGGGAAGGCGTGGGCGGTCAACGCCACGATGTAGGGCTGGTACACGTCGGAGCCCAAGTGGCGGATGGCGCGGGTGGCGCTGAGGCCGTCGGTACCGGGCATGGCGACGTCCATGAGGACTATGTCGTAGGGCCGGGTCCGCACCGCGGCGATGGCCTCGTCGCCGTTGCCGGCCAAGTCGGCCCGGTAGCCGAGGGCCGACAGCAGCAGCAGGGCGACCTGCTGGTTCATCAGGTTGTCCTCGGCGACCAGGATGCGCAGCGACGAGGGAGGCGGCGGCGGTCGACCCGTGGCACCCGCCGGCGCCGCCCCCACACCCCCGAACGAAGCGCCACCCGAACCGCCACCCACAACCGCACCCGCACCCGCACCCGCAGCCACAACCGCACCCGCACTCGCGCCGGAGGCGCCGGCCGGAGCCGTCCCGACCGTGACCCGATACCCCGACGCGGGTGTCAACGGGTCGTCGTCGGCCTCGGCCAGCCATGTGAATGCCACGGTCGCCCCGTCCCCCTCCTCCTGCTCGACCCAGATCCGGCCGCCGAGGAGCTCGCACAGCCGCCGGCTGATGGCCAGGCCCAAGCCGGTGCCGCCGAACTCCCGGGAGATGCCGCTGTCGGCCTGCCGGAATTCGTCGAACAATCCGGCCGCGTCCTCCGAGCGAATCCCGATTCCCGTGTCCCGCACGGCGCACTCGAACTCCCAGCCCCCCGCCCGCAATGCACCCGCGGCCAAGCCACCCGCGGCCAAGCCCCCCGCCGGGGACACCAAGCCCCCCGCCGGGGACGACGCCTCGGGCACCCGTTGTGCCGACACCCGCACCTCCACAGAGCCCTGCGTGGTGAACTTCACGGCGTTGGCCAGGAGGTTGATCAGGACCTGGCGGAGCCGGCTCTGATCGGCAGTCAGGGTCTGGGGGACGCCGCCCGCGACGACCAGCCGCAGTTCCAAACCCTTCTCCGCCGCTCGGGGCGCAACGATCTCGAGGGTGTCCTCGATCCACGCCACGAGGTCGAAGGTCCGTTGATCGAGCTCGACCTGGCCGGCGCGCAGGCGGCTGAACTCCAACACGTCGTTGATCAGCTCCAGCAGGTTGTCCGACGCCAGCCGCATCCGGCGCACCATGTCGTTCTGGGCCGCGGTCAGCTCCTCGTCGGCCAGGAGCCCGGCCAGGACGATCACCGAGTTGAGCGGCGTTCGCAGTTCGTGGCTCATGGTGGTGAGGAACGTCGAGCGGGCCTGGGCCGCGGCCTCCGCCGCCTCCTTGGCCATTCGCATCTCCTGGTTGAGCTCCTGCAACCGGACGTTGTGGGTGGCGAGCGCCTCGGCCCTCGTCTGGGCCGTTTCCGCCTTGGCCCGCTCCGCCTGGGCCATCGCGTCCTGGGCCCGCTTCGTGAGGGTGATGTCGAAGCCCACGCCCTGGAAGTACGCGGGCCGCTGCGCCTCGTCGCGGATCAGCCGGGCCTCGCCGAGGATCCACACCTCCTCGCCGTCGCGGGAGAAGAACCTCACCTCGGCCCGGAACGGGTCGCCGGTCTGCACCCCCTTGGTGAACGCCTCGATCAGCGCCACGTGGTCGTCGGGGTGCAGCTGCGAATACCAGAGCAGCGGGTTGGTCAGCCACTCCTCCTGGGTGAACCCGAGCAGGCTCTCGATCTGGGGGCTCACGTAGACCTCGTTCTCCTCGTCGCCCAGAGCGGCGTAGAAGACCACGGCGGGAAGCTGTTCGACGAGCGAGCGGAATCGGGCCTCGGACTGGCGTATCTGGTGTTCGAGTTGTTCCCGGGGATCAGTGGTGCCGAGACGGGGCTTCCCCGTCTTCGGTCGTGCTTCGGGCCACAGGATCCGGCTGGGATCGCCCATGGCCACCCGGCCGGGAAACACCGCCTCGGCCAAACGGGCCAGGACCTCGACCGCCTCGTCCGCCTCGGCCGCGTCGCCGCCAGTCGAGGCCATGTCGGCCAGTCGCTGCTCCAACGACTCGATGTCGTCGTCCAGCCGATCGCCCGCGCTCACCTACCCTCCCAAGAGTGGCAGGTGGTCGACTTGTCGGTGCCGCCCACCGCCGGTGTAGAGGTGAACGCCGCACGGCAGGCAGGGGTCGAAACTCCGCACGACCCGCATGACGTCGATCCCCTTGAAGTCGTCCGCGCCGCTCTCCTCGAAGATCGGCGTCCCCTCGACTGCGTCCTCGCACGGTCCCGGCGTACCGAACGAATCGCGGGGGCTGGTATTCCAACAGGTCGGCGGATACGGGTGGTAGTTCGCTATTTTCCCGTCGCGGATGACCATATGGTGGGAAAGGCCTCCCCGTACCGCCTCATGAAATCCGCAGGCAATAGCATCGTCCGGCACCGTGAATGGCGTCCATGTGTCCAGACGCCCGGCATTCACCTCGGCCATTGCCTTGTCGAGAAAGTGAAACGCCATCGCGGCGCTGTAGGCCTGAAAATAGGTCCGGGCCCGGTTGCGCTCGAGCGCATTCGACCACTGCGGGATCCGCCACTCGAATACGGTGTCGGGCAGGTGCGCCGTCCGCGGAAGTGATATCCGCACCGACGACCCAGTGGCGTGTACGTACGGTGTCGACACGGTCCCCGCCAGGGCGGTCACCCAGAGCCGGCCCAGCGCCCCCCCACCGGTATCGAGCGCCAGGTGTTCGCCGCCGTGGAGCCACCGCGGCGACATGACCCAGGTGTAGCGCCCGTCGAAGTCCCGTTTCTGGGGCCGGGGGAGCGTGGTCTGATTCCACGGGTGGCGCTGGTCGATCGGGTTGCCCAAGGGGTCGTGGGTGACGAATGTCTGCTGGTCCTGCCAGTCCTCATAGAAGGAGCTGCCGAGCAGAATTCGCAAACCCAGATTGATATCCACCAAATCGGAGGTGATCAAGGCTCCGTCGAGCACGATGCCCGGCGACACGAACATCTTCTTTCCCCAGTCCGACATGGCGGAATACGTGAAATCGCACGACTCGGGGTCCTGGAACGAACCCCACGAGAAGAGTGTTATCCGCCGCCGCCCCACCTCCTCGTAGCCCGGGAGTGCCTGGTAGAAGAAATCGAACAGGTCGTCGTGCAACGGCACCATCCGCTTCAGGAACTCGGTGTAGCGCACCAACCGCACCAGGTAGTCGTTGAACAGCTGCACGCTCGGCACGGTGCCCACCCCGCCCGGGTAGAGCGTCGAGGGGTGCACGTGGCGACCTTCCATCAGGCAGAACATCTCCCGGGTCAGGCGGCTCATCTGCAGCGCCTCTTGGTACAACGACCCCTCGAAGGGATTGAAGGCCGCCATGATGTCGCCGATCGTGCGCAGGCCGTGTATGCCGCCATGGGGTGACTCGGTCGCCCGGGCCAACTCCAGCACCGACGGGTTGGTCTCGGCCATCATGCGTTCGCAGAAGTCCACGCCGACCAGATTCTCCTGGTACAGGTTGTGGTCGAACATGTACTCGGCCGCCTCGGCCAGGTTGATGATCCATTCCGCCAGGTGGGGCGGTTGGATCCCATACGCCATGTTCTGGGTGTACACCGAGCAGGTCGCGTGGTTGTCGCCGCAGATCCCGCAGATGCGGCTGGTGATGACGTGGGCGTCCCTCGGGTCCTTGCCCTGCATGAACACGCTGTAGCCCCGGAAGATCGACGAGGTGCTGTGGCAGCGCAGGACCTGGCGGGTCCCGAGGTCGATGCGGGCGTGGATCCCGAGCGAGCCGACCACGCGGGTGATCGGGTCCCACGACTTCTCGATGATCGTCATCCGCCTGCGTCCCCCGCGCCGCCTGCGTCCCCCGCGCCGCCCGCGTCCCCCGGCGGCCCGGCCAGGCCGGCCGCGTCCCCGGGGGTCCCGTCAGCGTCGGTCCGGTGCCGCCACTCCGGCTCCACGTTCATCGAACTCCGGGTCACCTTGCGCAAGGCGCGCACGGTGCGGCCGTAGAGCAGGACGGCCGAGGAGGACATCTTGGCCCCGGGCGGCTCGTCGAGGAACGGCATGAACTTGTCGGGGAATCCGGGCATGGTGCAGCCGATGCACGCCCCGCCCACGTTGGCGCACCCGCCGACGCCGTTGATCCAGCCCCGTTTGCCCACGTTGCAGTCGGCCACCGGGCCCCAACAGCCCAGCTTGACGATGCATCGAGGCGACCCGTACTCGGCCGCGAAGTCGCCCTGCTCGTAGTACCCCGCCCGGTCGCACCCCTCGTGCAGCGTCTGGAAGAACAACCACTTCGGCCGCAGCACCTCGTCGAGGGGGATGGGCGGGGCGGCGCCCGCCATCTGGCGCAGCAGGTACAGGAGCGTCTCGGTGCAGTTGTCGGGTTGGACCGGGCAGCCGGGCACGTTGACGATGGGCAGGCCGCTCTGCGAGCGCCAACCCCAGCCCAGGTAGTCGGCCAGGCCCATGGCGCCGGTCGGGTTGCCGGCCATGGCATGGATGCCGCCGTAGGTGGCGCATGTGCCGACCGCCATGACGGCCCACGCCCGGGGTGCCAGCCGGTCGATCCAGGTCGTCGTGGGGATGGGCTGGCCCGTGGCCGGGTCGGTGCCGAGGCCCGCCCAGCAGCCCTCCAGGTGGTTGGCTTCGTTGGGCACCGAGCCCTCGATGACCAGGATGAACGGGGGAAAATCCTCGCTCTGCGCGGCCTCGAACGTCGCCAGGAACTCGGCTCCGACCTCGTAGGCCAGAACCGGGTGGTGGAAGTCGACCTTGGGAACCCCGGGGAACGCCCCGAACACGAGATCCTCGAGGCTGGGTTGGGTGGCGGCGGTCATGGCGATGGAATCACCATCGCAACTGAGGCCGGCCGTCAACCACAGCACCGGAACCGCACCGGCAGCTGCCTTGCTCACTGCCCGCCTCCCTCCATCCATGGAGCGCCCATCCTACGAGGGCGGCGCCTTACCCGAAATTGTCGTCCCAGCGCTCGTCGGGCTCCGCCGCGTGCTGCATGGTCTTGATGAAGTATCTCAGGTGTTCGATCACGAATGGCTTGGTGATGTAGTAGTTCGCACCGGACTTCCATCCCGCCACGATGTCGGGATCGGTGTCGCGGCCGGTCAGGAGCACGATCGGCAGGTTCGCGGTTTCGGGCTTCTCGCGGAGGCGGCGGGTGACCTCCAGCCCGTCGATTCCCGGCATGACCACATCAAGGACCAGCAGGCCGGGGGGGTCAGTAGTCGCCATTTGCATCGCTTCGTCACCGTCGCTGGCGAGGCGCACGCGGTGGCCCTCACCCTCCAGTTTCATCTGGAGCAGAGCCCGAAGGACCGGATCATCATCGGCCACGACGATCTCGAGCGACTTGGTCATCCGTGAATCCTTTCGGGCAGTACGCATATCCGCGGCTATCGGCATTTCCAGGCGCTGACTTGAGGTCCAAGACTTCGTGTAACAGCACCCACGGACGATTTTGACGCGTTCAGCCGACGCTGCAGGTGCTGTTTCGGTCCTGTTAACGAAGAATGATGCTCGGAGGGCGTTTGTCCGCCGATCCTCCGGCTGTGAGAGCCCCGCAGCCTGATGCGACCGACGCGTCAGGCTTCACGTTGCTGGAGCTCCTGATCGCCATGAGCTTGATCATCATCGCCGTCATCCCCCTGACGAACGTCATCTGGAGCGGGTTGAGAACATCGGCGACGAGCAGTCACCGCACCGACGCCTTCGCGATCGCGGCCCGTGAGACCGAGAGCCTGCACGCCGACCCGTATGCCCTCGTCGGCTTCTACAGCGACCAGGTGGCGATCCCATGGCGGAGCAACCCGACGGTGCTCATCGGGTCGTGCTCGACGTCGTGCCTGCAGCCGTTCGCACCGCTGATCCTCCAGGCGGCCACCGCCGCGATCGCCGGAGTCACGTACTCGATTGCTCGATACGTGTACTGGGCGGAAGCCCAAGGCGTCAACAACGGGTCGACCTCAACCACGTTCGCCCAGGCCTACAAGGCGACAACCATCACGGTCAGCTGGATCGATGTCACCGGCCACCACAGCCTGCAGCAGGACTCGATCGTGTATCCGGGAGGTCTGGGCCTGTATTCCGGTCCCGGGGGCTCGTCCGCACCGACCACCTCGACGACCGCACCGCCGCTGGCACCGGGACCACCTTCGATCGCCATCGCGGACGTGCAACCGCCATCGCCGCAGGATCAGCAGGAGATCGACCTGAGCATCGTCGCCCCGACGGGCGGCGGCGCGGTCGCCGCCTACTTCGTCCAATGGTCGACCGACCTGATCTTCCCGGCGCCGGCCCAGAGCCCCCAGCTGCCACCCACGAGCACCTCCTACGCGGTCCAGGGCCTGGCCACCGGGACCACCTACTTCCTGCGCATATTCGCCGGCAACGCCACCGGGCAGTCGGCGTACTCGTCCGTCGTGTCGGCTTCCACGGCGCCGGCCGTGGCGGTGACGACGACGACTGCGCCGCTGGTGACGCTGCCACCGGTCACCATCCCGCCGGTCACGCTGCCTCCGGTCACGCTGCCGCCGGTCACGCTGCCGCCGGTCACGCTGCCGCCGGTGACGACGACGACGGTGCCGCCGACCACGACCACCACTGTCCCGTGCACCCTCGGCGCGTTCACGATCACGACTTCAACCACCGGGAAGACCTACTTGAACAAGAGCGGGACGATGTCGGAGAACGTGATCTTGAATCTCACGGTCAACGCCCCGTGCCCCTGGCTGGCGTCGGTCGTCTCCGTCCTCCACGGGACACTCACCGCGGACCCCGCGAGTCCCTACGTGCTCTTCGGGCTCCCCACCGGCGGTCAATGGTCCGCCACCATCTCGTCGTCGGGGCAATCGGGCTGGTCGGTCGGCACCCATGACATGACGATCGTTCTCGTGGGCCGGACCACCGCGGTGAGCCATGGATTGCTGATCTGCGCATGGAAGCCGCCCGGACAGCGCAGCGCATCGTCCACCACTTGCTGATGTGGCGCCGAGACCCACCTCCTCTCATTTCCCTGCCAGCGGCTGCGATGGCGACTGCGACCGAGGCACGGGGCGAAGGCGGGTTCACCCTTGTCGAGGTGTCCGTCGTCCTCACGACGATGCTGGTGATCGTCGCGTCTTTTCTCGGGGCCCTCAACAGCCTCACCAATACCGGCCTGCGGATCCAGGCACTGGTCAACAACCAGGAGACGGTTCGATTCGGGTTGGACCGGCTCCAGCGCGATCTTCGAGCCGCCAATCCCGTGGATGCTCCATCGACCACGTCCGAGTACGGCAACGCGATCCGGATTGAGCTCGGGCCAAATCCGGGAACCCGCGTCTACATCCGCTGGTTCTATGACAGGACACCCACCTCCTCCACCTATGAGTCGCTCCTGCGCCAGGTGATGTCCGGCAACGTCGCCAATGCGACGGTGATCAGCCAAGTCGCCGTCATCACCAGGGTCCGGAATGTCGAGACCAATACTGCGCTGTTCACCTATTACGACTCCGGGGGCAACGATCTCGTCGCCGGCAATCCCACGACCCCGGCCAACGTGGCCAACTGCGCCATCCGGGTGCACGTCCAGGTGGATTCCGACGCTCAGCCCGGCCCACAGCCGTTCAGCGAGAACATCGATGTCGAGTTGCGCAACCGCCTGCCCGGCGGGATCATCGGATGCGCCACCTGATGCTCGAACGTTGGCGCCGCGACGAGCGGGGGAGCATCATCATCGCCGTCGAGGTGATCATGGTGATCACCCTCATCAGCATCGCCGTGGTGGCCAGGACGCTGAGCGCCCTGGCCAGCGTTCACCTCGACGAGGACTTTTCGGCGTCGCTGGCCCAGGCCGACGCGGGCCTGTCCGATGCGCTGTTCCGTATCGACCAGTTCGGGGCCAATGACATCGCCAGCTTCTGCGTTGGCCCTCATCCGAGTTGCTATCCGTCCGCCGTGCCGGTCGCTCCGGCCGCGTCGTACAAGGCCGTGAGGGTGGACAGCAACAGCTTCACTGTGACCGCGATCGGGGTCGTCAACAATCGACCGCACGCGATTCGAGCCACGGTGGTCCGCACGGCGCTGTATCCCTTCGCCATTTTTGGCAACGGTGACGTCACCTTCAACGGGAACGGGAGCGGCACCATTCGGGCGACCCTTCCCGACGGGTCGACCGATCCAAACAGATTCGCCGACGCCGGATCCAACAACACCGTCACCTGCCACAGTGGCGCCAACGAGGGCGACGAGCAGGTCAGCTACAAGAACAGCTGGAACGGTTGCCCCACCCAGGTCGCCGGTGTCGGCACGTACGTCCCCAAGGATCCGGTGGTCTCGGCCAGCTGTCCCGTCTTAAATACGAATCTCCCGCCGGTCCCGTGCATGCCGGCGTCGTTCAAACCGTGCCCGTCCGGCAATGTCTTCAGCGGGTTCATCTCGGGCACCTACTACTGCACCGGAAGCGTCACGTTCTCTTCCGCGGGCCCGATCACCGTGTCCGCCCCGTTCCGTCTGTATCTCATACCGACAAGCGGGAACGCCAATGTCGACTTCACAAGCACCACCATCAACGACAAGGGCGACCCGAGGGACTTCTCTGTCTATCTGGCTGGGGCAGGCACCGTCGACATGGGCAACGGTGCCCACAACGCCACGATCACCGGCACCGTCTGGGCCCCCAGCGCCAACATCACCAGCAACGGGTGCAAGATGGACCTCACCGGGGCACTCGTGATCGGTACCTACACGTGCAACGGCGGCCCCAACCTTACGGTCAATTACGACTCGCGCCTCCAGACGCTGACTTCGCAGAACTGGGCGGTCAAGAACTACACCGAGATCCCCTCGAATCAGTTCTTCCTCCCCGGCTTCTGACCATTCCGATCGTTCCGCGGTACGGAGCGGGGGCGCGGAAGTTGACGAAACCGAATCACGTTTCCCCTGTGGGCTACAGGAATTCCACGCCTTGGGCGAGGGGCAGGTCCCGCCCGAAGTTGACGGTGCACGTCTGGCGGCGCATGTAGGCCCTCCAGGCATCGGAACCCGCCTCGCGGCCCCCGCCGGTCTCCTTCTCCCCGCCGAAGGCTCCGCCGATCTCGGCGCCCGATGGGCCGATATTGACGTTGGCGATCCCGCAGTCGGAGCCGCCCGGGGACAGGAAACGCTCCGCCTCCCGCAGGTCGTTGGTGAATATCGAGGACGAGAGCCCGTGGCGGGCGGCATTGTGCAACGCCATCGCCTCGTCCCAGTCCCCGTACCGCAGCACATAGAGCAACGGCGCGAACGTCTCCCGGAGCACCAGCTCGCTCTGCTCTGCCATCGACGCCAAGGCGGGCCGCACGTAAAAGGCCTCCGGCGCCTGCTCCGCCAGGGCCGGGTCCCGCTGGCCGCCGGTGACCACCTGCCCCCCGCCGGCCGCCACTTCCGCCAGCGCCCGGGCAAATCCCTCGTAGGCCCGGCGGTCGATCAGGGGGCCGACCAGGACACCGGTGTCGCGGGGGTTGCCGACCCGCAGGGTCCGGTAGGCCCCTGCCAGCCGGGAAACGACTTCGTCGTGGCGCGACTCGTGCACGATCAGCCGTCGCAGCGTCGTGCAGCGCTGCCCCGCGGTGCCCGCGGCCGCGAACACGATGCCCCGTACCGCGAGATCCAGGTCGGCCGACGGGGCCACGATGGCGGCGTTGTTGCCGCCCAGTTCGAGCAGGCACCGGCCGAAACGCCCCGCTACCCGGGGGGCGACCGCCCGCCCCATGGCGGTGCTGCCTGTCGCCGACACGAGAGCCACGCCGGGGTGGTCGACCAGCGCCTTGCCCACCTCGGGACCCCCGACGACGACCTGCGACAGTCCGGCAGGTGCCCCGGTCGCGGCCGCGGCCCGCTCGACGAGCGCCTGGCAGGCCAACGCAGTGAGGACGGTCTTCTCCGACGGTTTCCAGATCACGGGATCGCCGCAGACCAGGGCGACGGAGGTGTTCCACGCCCACACCGCCACCGGGAAGTTGAACGACGTGATGACGGCGCACGCCCCGAGGGGCTGCCACACCTCGGTCATGCGGTGCTCTGGACGCTCCGAAGCGAGCGTGAGGCCGTAGAGCTGGCGGGACAGGCCCACCGCCAGATCGCACATGTCGATCATTTCCTGAACCTCGCCCTGGGCTTCGCCGGGGATCTTCCCGGCTTCCAGGGTGACCAACTCGGCCAGGTCGTCCTTGTGCTCCCGGAGCAGCGCTCCCAGCTGGCGCACCAGCTCACCGCGGCGGGGCGGGGGCGTGAGCCGCCAGGCGCGAAAGGCGGTGTTGGCCCGCTCGACCGCAGCGTCCACGTCGGCGGCGGTGGCGCCGCGGGTCGACCCGAGGGCGCCGCCCGTGATCGGCGTCCGGGCCTCGTTTTCCCCGCCATCCGGCCAGGCGACACCGAATCGTCCCAAAAGAGCGCCGGCCACGGCGGCCAGATCGTCAGTCGTCGGAAGGTCGAGGGCCAGATCGGTGATGGGCGGCACGCTACCCCGTACAATCCCCGATATGGGGGAGATCTCCAGCGTCTTGGTACTCGGTCTGGGGAAAGTGGGCGATCTGGTCGCGCACCTGCTGGACCGCGCCGGATTCGACGTGGTCGGGGCCGACCTGGTCTGCCGGAGCGGGGCCACACCGTTCCCGGTGGTCTCGCTGGACGTCACTGACGCCGCCCAGGTGGCGGACCGCCTGGCGGGCTGCGATGCCGTCGTGTCGTGCCTGCCGTTCCGGTTCAACGGCCCCATCGCCGAGGCCGCGGTGGCGCTCGGCGTGCACTACTTCGACCTGTCCGAGGACGTGGCCACGACGCAGCGGCTCATGGCGCTGGCGGACGGCGCGGCGTCGGCGGTGATGCCCCAGTGCGGACTGGCGCCCGGGCTCATCTGCATGACCGGGGCGTGGCTGGCCCGGGGCCTGGACCGGGTCGAGTCGATCGAGTTGAAGGTCGGCGCCCTGCCGGCCAGCCCCAGTGGGCTGCTGGGCTACGCCTTCAACTGGTCCCCCGAGGGCGTGGTCAACGAGTACCTCAACGACTGCGAGGTCATCCGCGACGGTCGCCGGCGGTCGGTGCCGTCGATGAGTGAGATCGAGGTGGTGTGGATCGGCGGCACGCAGCTCGAGGCCTTCACCACCTCGGGGGGGCTCGGGACCATGTGCGCCACCTTCGAAGGGCAGGTGGAGCGGTTGGACTACAAGACGCTGCGTTATCCCGGCCACTGCGAGCTGATGCGCTTCTTCTTCGACGAGCTCCACATGCGCCAGGACCGGGAACTGGCGGGGCGGATCCTGGTCAAGGCCAAGCCACCGGTCGACGACGACGTGGTCTACCTGTACGCCGCGGTGGAGGGGGAACGCAGCGGGGTGCTGGTCCGAGAGCAGCTGGTGCGGACCTACCGGCCGGTGGCGCTGGCGGGGCGGCGCTGGCGGGCCATCTCGTGGACGACTGCGGCATCGGCGTGCGCCGCGGTGGAACTGATGGCGCGCCGCGACCTGCCCAATCGTGGTTTCGTGTGCCAGGAGCAGGTCGACCTCGATGCCCTCATGGCCACGCCGACGGGCAAGATGCTCGCCGACGCCACCCCGGTGGCGGCGTGAGCTCGCCGGACCAGTCGCACCGGTCGGACCAGTCGGGCTCGCTTTGGTGGCTGGTCGGCGGGCAGCTCGGTGCGTCCCGGGCTAAGTGGTTGGCCGGTGTCGTGGACGTTCACCCGGCGGCGCCGGCCGACGCGGGCGCCTCGGTGTCCCGGAGCGTGCTCGCCCAGGCGCTGGGGATCGTGCTGTTCGACGATCTGTTGGCCCGGGTGCCCAGCGCCGCGGCCTATGTCGAGGAGAAGGCGAGCCGCGCGGAGACGGTGCACCTGGACCACGGGGCGGTGCGCACCGTGTCCGGCGTCGACTGCGGCGAGCTGCCCGCGGGCCAGGAGAGTGTCACCCGGGTCCTGGCGGCGCTCGGGTACACACACCGGTTCACCTACGACCTGACGCGGCTGCGCATGACCGGCCGGTCGTGGTGCCACCTCGACCTGCCCGAGGCGATTCCGCAGTACTTCGTGAGCGAGCTGCACGCCGGCCTGTTCTCGGCGCCGTTTCAGGAGGCCGCGGCCCGGGTGCTGGGCTCGTCGCGCGACCCGTTGGATCCGGCGGTGACCGCCCGGCTGGCAGAGCTGCGGTCCCGGCGCTCGCTCGGGCTGGAGGACGCGGCGGCGCTACTGCCGGTCCTCGTTTCGTGTTTCGGCCGCCAGCACTCGACCCCGGATCTGGCCGACTACCAGGCCCTCTTGGCCGAGTCGGAGGAGATGGCGTGGATCGCCACCGAGGGAACGGTGTGCAATCACATGACCGACCGGGTGGCTGATGTTGCGGCGGTG
>JAUTXN010000126.1 GCA_030838045.1 Acidimicrobiaceae bacterium | reverse complement strand
GTGGCGACGATCTCGGGCACAAGCGGCGGTGCCGGCGGAGCAATCTCGTTCAGCCTCTACGGCCCCAATGACCCCACCTGTTCCAACCCGCCGACGGTCCTCCCGGATGTGAACTTCGCCGGCGATGGTGACTACACCTCCGCCGCCGCCACCCCCACGGTTGCAGGCACCTACCAGTGGGTCGCCCAGTATTCGGGCGATGGCAACGACAACCCTCCGGCCGCCACCGCCTGCGGTGACCCGGCCGAGCAAGTGACGATCGGCCTGGCCAACCCGACCCTGACCACCGCGGTGTCACAGGCCACGGTCCTGGCGGGCAGCATGATCGACGACACCGCCACCATCTCGGGCACGGTGGGCGGCCAGGGAACAATCACCTTCGACCTCTACGGGCCCAACGACGCCACCTGCTCCGGTGTTCCCGCGTTTACGACCAGCACCTCGATCGACGGGGACGGCAACTACACGTCGGGTGGATTCCCGGCGAACGACGCCGGGACCTACCGGTGGGTGGCGGCGTACAGCGGTGACCCCGGCAGTGATGCGCCGGTGACGACCGCGTGCAACGACCCGAACGAGATCGTGACCGTCGACGCCACCACCCCCACCCTGGTCACCGCCGCGTCCTATGACGGTGCCCAGATCACCGACACCGCATCGCTGTTCGCGCCCGACAGCAATTTCGGCACGGCCCCGACGGGGACCATCACGTTCCGGATCTACGGGCCCGGGGATCTCACGTGCGGCAGCGCCGCGGTGTTCACCTCGACGGTTCCCGTGGACTCCGGCTACAGCTCCTACTTCTCCGACCCCTTCACGCCGACCGTGGTCGGCACCTACCGGGTGATCGCCACCTACAACGGTGACGTCAACAACAACGCCATCTCAGGCGATTGCGGCGACCCGGCGGAGACCGTCTCGGTCGACTCTCTTGCGGTAACCCTGACGACTCAGGCTTCCGGTCCGACGACACTCGGCGCCACGTTCTCCGACAACGCGGTGCTCAGCGGTGGCAACAGCCCGACTGGCACCATGTTCTTCGACGTCTTCGGACCCGACGACAACACCGGGTGCGACACGTCGTCCACCTTTTCTGCCAGCGTGCCGGTGAACGGGGCCGGCACCTATACGTCTCCGGCATTCCGGCCAACGGCGCCGGGCCGGTACAACATCGTCGCCAGCTACAGCGGTGACGCCAACAACCCTCCCGTCAGCACGGCGTGCGACGACCCCGCTGAGACAGTTGACGTCGCCCGGGCGCAGCCGACGATCTCGACGACCGCATCACCCTCGGTTCCGGTGTTGGGCAACATCTCGGACTCGGCGACCCTGTCGGGCGCCTTCAGTCCGACCGGCACCGTGATCTTCCAGTTGTTCGGGCCGAGCGACCCGACCTGCACCGGGACACCGGTGTTCACGTCGGCGGTGCCTCTCGGCACCGGTGCCGTCGACTCCGGGCCCTACACCACCGCCGAGGGGGGAGTGGGCACCTATCACTGGATCGCGGCCTACAGCGGCGATGCCAACAACGCGCCCGTCACCGGGGCCTGCGCCGACCCTGGCGAGTCGGTCGTCGTCACCCGAGCCGTCCCCACGTTGACCGCCCAGGCGTCCGGTGACACTGTCGCGGGGGGCCAGATAACCGACACTGCGATCTTGAACGGAACCGACCCCGCGACCGGCACCATCACATTCAGCCTCTTCGGCCCCAACGACGCCACCTGCGGCGCCACCCCGGTGTTCACGTCGATCGTCCCGGTCAACGGTGACGGGAGCTACACCTCGGCCCCGTTCGTGGCGCTGCTTGCGGGCACCTACCGTTGGACGGCCGCCTACAGCGGCGACGCCAACAACGCCCCGGTCAGTACCCCCTGCAACGCCACCGGGCAGGTCGTGACCGTCGCCCTCGCCCCCACGTCGATCAGCACGGTGGCGTCGGGTCCCGGACCCGCGATCTCTGATACCGCGACGCTCTCGCCGCCTGGCACGGGTGTCCCGGCACCACCCACCGGGACCATCACCTTCCAGCTCTACCTCAACGACTCGGAGTGCATGAACACGCCGGTGGCGACGTCGACGGTGACCGTCGCCGGGTTCGGCGACTACCCGTCCGCTCCATTTACACCTACTCCCGGCAACTACATCTGGGTGGCGTCGTACAGCGGGGATGCCAACAACCTGCCCGTGACGAGCTCTTGTGGCGACCCCGCGGAGATGGTGACGATCAGCCAGGCGGCGACGAGTGTCACGACGACTGCGTCGCCGCCAGTGGCGGTGGGCGGTTCGATTTTCGATACGGCCCAGTTGTCGGGTGGCAACAGCCCGGGCGGGGTCATCACGTTCGACGTCTTCGGTCCCGATGACACCAGCGGTTGCGACACGAACCCGGTGTCGAGCTCGACGGTGAGTGTGGATGGCAACGGTTCGTACCAGTCGACGCCGTTCACGCCGATCGCCCCGGGCCGCTACGACTTCGTGGCGCACTACGGCGGCGACGCCAACAATGCCGCGGCCCAGACGTCCTGCGGCGACGCGGGCGAGTCGGTCACCGTCTCGGTCCCGGTGACGACGACGACTTCGACCAGTACGACGGTTCCGGCCACGACGACGACGACGAGTACGACGGTTCCGGCCACGACGACGACATCGACGAGTACGACGGTTCCGGCGACGACGACGACCCGGCCACCGACGACGACGACCCGGCCACCGACGACGACAACCACGACGACGACCCGGCCACCGACGACGACGACGACCACGCCGCCCACGACGACGACCTCGCCAGGCACCACGATTCCCGGGTCAAGCGTCAGCACCTCGCCGCCGCCCAGGACGGTCGCGACCACGAGACCGCCTACTCCGACCACCCGGCGGATCGTGGCGACGCCGGTGACCACCGCGGCGGCCACGACTGTTCCGGCCGTGACGACGACGCTGGCGCCGGAGACCACCACGTCGGTTGCCCCGCCCTCGACCACGACGACCACGCTCGCTCCGCCGCCACCCACGACCCTGCCGCCCGGTGGTCCGTCGATGATCGCGAGGTCTTTCTCCGACCAGCCGTTCAGCCCCGCGGGTGCGGGCATCAACCTGGCGGCGTCGGGCTACCCGGCGGGGTGCAAGACGGCCTACTTCTTCTTCGACGGCACCCGGATCGGGTCAGGGCCGGTGACCAACGGCGAGGCGCATGTGGGCGGGGTGTCGGTGCCCGGCGACGCCGGTGTCGGGACCCACACCATCAAGACGTCATGCGAATCCTCGGGCAGGACCATCGTCAGCACGTCGGTGTATCGGATCATGCCCAGCAGCGTGCATCGTCCGGCGTTCCTGACCTCGCTCAACCAACCCCGCCAGATCTCATTGACCGCCAAGTCGATCGTGGCCAGCGCCGCCATCGCGGTCCTGCTGTTTCTTCTGTTGGCGTTCCCGTCGCAGTTGTTCAACTCCACGTTGCAGGACAACTACGAGGAGGTCCGGGGGTTCTTCCACCTCACCCGGCCCTTGTCGGAGATCGTCCAGGACGTCAACCAGCGGATCCTATTCCCGGCGTTTTTGATCATCGGCGGCGGCCTGTACGCCCTGCTGACGCCTGACTTCGGGTTCAACATGTCGACCCTTGCCCTGAGCCTCGGCCTGGCCATCGCGGTCGCCGTGACGACCATCGGGTTCGCCCTGCCGGCGTTTTTCTACTTCGGGACCCGGCTGCGGGACCGGGGCCAGGTGCTGGTGCTTCCCGGCACCCTGATCGTGGCGGCGGTGCTGGTGCTGCTCTCGCGCCTGCTGCATTTCCAGCCCGGGTACCTGTACGGGGTGCTGGCGGTGTTCGTGTTCCACCACGAGGTGGATCGCGACACCTCGGGCCGGCTGGCAGCCGTCTCGGCGTTCCTCGTCATGGTCGCCGCCTTCTTGGCCTGGGTGCTCCGGGTGCCGTTGTCGGGTTCCACCATGGGCCACACCACCTTCTGGTCGCTGGTGCTGGAAGCGGCCATCGGCGGGGCGTTCATCATCGGCTTGGAGAGCACCGTCATCGGTCTGCTGCCCATGCGTTTCCTGGACGGGTCGCGGATCAAGGCGTGGAGCCGCCCGGTGTGGCTGATCCTGTTCCTGCTGGGCATGTTCACCGTGATCCAGGTCCTGGTCCAGCCGGGGACCGGGTACGTGGGCCACACCAGCACCGCCGGCAAGGTCACGGTGGGGGTCCTGTACCTGGCCTTCGCCGCCTTCTCGATCGGCTTCTGGGCCTTCTTCCGGTACCGGCCGTCGGCCGACCGGGCCCATCCCGAAGAAGACGACCTGCAGCGTGAAGGCGAGTTCGACGTCCGCTGATCGATAGCTCAGTGCTCTTGCGCCCCAGCCTGGCCAGCAGGGCGGGCTTCCCCGGCTTCGCGGACTTCGACCGGGTCCGCCTCGACATTGGTCGCGGCCCGCGCGAGGGGCCGTCCCCACGCCTCGACGACCACGTGGCCGATCAGCAGCGCCAGCAGCACGCCGGCCGTCCAGACCGGCGCCAGCCCGAAGCCGGTGACCGCCAGTACGAGGGCCGTGGCGCCGATGCCGAAGCGCGAGACGGTCGCCAAGTCCCGCACCTTGCGGGTGTTCACGGCGTGGATGACGCCGATGGCGAGAAGGAACGCCGCCACTCCCCCGCAGAGGGCGGCCCGCTCGCCCGCCGCCGGCGCCGCCCGTCCGGAGTCGCGAATCGACAACAACACACCCGCGCCGGTGGCGGTGATCCCCATGAAGATCACCAGGTGCCCGTAGATATAGGTCTGGCCCGCCACCAGCCCGCGTCGCATCGGCGAGGTGTCGACGAACTCGAAGTAGATCCACCACACCGCGGCGGCAATCAGGAAGCCGATCACGGCGGTGATACCGGCCGTGAGGTGCAGGGTGCCCCCGACGCCGGTCGCAGTCAGGACGACGGTTTCACCCAGCACGACGATCGTGAACGATCCGAAGCGCTCGGGGATGTGGCTGGCGTGGAACGGCACCCGGGTGATGGCGGACGCGCTGAGCAGGGGGGTCGAGAGCTCGACTGCCAGGCCCGCGACCCACAACCAGTAGCGGCCGGGCGGGTTGACGAACAGGCTGGCGAGCCAGAACCCGGCACCGACGCTGAAGCCCAAGGCGTAGCGGGCGCACAGCGGGCGGGCCAATGGTTCCCAGCGGTACGCCCGCAGGTACAACACCACCAGGATGAGCCGGATCGTGACGTAACTGGCCGCCAGGCGCAGCGACGCCGACCGGCTGACGAAGGCCGCCTCGGTGTTGACCGCCACCCCGGCGATGGCCAGCATGGCCGTCAGCACGAGAAGCCGGTAGATGAAATCGTCGCTCTCGAAGCGGTCGGCGTAGAAGGTGTACCCGACCCACGCCCACCACACCGGCACGAAGAGCGCCGCGAACCGCACGAAGCCGGTCGGCGACGGGTTCGAGGTCAGAGCCTGGCCCAACGCCGCCACCGCAACCGCCAGGACCAGGTCGAAGAACAACTCCAGGTCCGAGGCGTGGCGGGCCTCGGCGTCGGTCAGCGTCCGCAACTGGGGAGGCGCGACGCGAAAACCACGCCCGCCGGAGCCTTGCGGGCGCTCGCGGACCGATGGCCGAGGTTTCACGAAGCCCGCATGGTACTGGCTGCCCCATCCGCCTCGCCGGGTCGGAAGGACTCCGGTTGGGAGAGCCATTTGGCCTTCCGACCATGGGGTTTCCAGCGTCTCCTTGTACAGTGATTGTGAGCCGGGGCGTAGTATTTGCGAGTCGCCGGCCGGTACAAGACGGGGGCCGCGGCGGCCCGCCCGGGTCCGGGCAACCCAGTTCATGGAGGGCAAGTGTCCAAGCGCATCCTTGTAGTACTGACCGAGTGGGGCTACTGGGGCGAGGAGCTCATCGGGCCGATGGAGACCTTCGACGCCGCCGGCTACCAGGTCGACTTCGCCACCCCCACCGGCAAGCGCCCTGTCGCCCTCGGACCGAGCATGGACGCCGACTTTCAGGACCCGCCACTCGGGCGAGGGGTCACCAGCCCCGAGATGGCGAAGAAGGTGCAGGAGCTGGAGGCCTCGGACCGCCTCGACCACCCCATCGACCTGTCGTCGCTGCTACCGGAACGCCCCTACCGCAGCTCCGCCAACTTCCTGCGCGAGCAGGAGGCCTACTTCAATGCGCTCGACGCGGCCCGTGAACAGTTGGCCCAGACCTATGACAGCGTCCTGATCGTGGGGGGCAGCGGCGCCATCGTCGACCTGGCCAACAACCAGCGGGTCCACGACCTGATCCTGAGCTTCTACCAGCTGGGTCGCCCGGTGGCAGCCGAGTGCTACGGCGTGGCCGCCCTCGCCTTCGCTCGCGACCACGAAGACCGCGCCAGCATCATCGCGGGCAAGCACGTCACCGGCCACTGCATCGAGTACGACTGGAAGGACGGCACGGGCTTCATGGGCACCGATTTCAACATGGGGCCGCCGCCGTACCCGTTGGAGTTCATCCTCCGCGACGCCACCGCGCCGGGTGGCCGCTACCACGGGGGCTTCGGGCACGAGACGTCGGTGATCGTCGACTATCCCTTCATCACCGGTCGCTCCACGTCCGACGCCTACCTCACCGGCCAGAAGGTGGTCGAGGTCCTGGAGGAGGGCCTCCGGCAATGGGGCTTCCATTCGACGGCAGCCGACGAGAGCCGCTGAGTCGGCCGAGCCGGCTGAGTCGGTCGAGCCGGCTGAGGCGGCTGAGGCGCTCCCGACAGGAATTGGGCATGTCAGTCAGGGCAGAGATCAAGACAGCAGAGAACAGCTAGCAAGGAGAACCGTGACTTCCTACGTCATGCACCATGTGGGGCTTTCGTGTGACGATCCCATCGCCATCGAGAAGTGGTACGAGAAGCACTTCGGGTTCAAACGGACACGGGTGTACGCGCCCGGCCCCGACCAAGTCGTGATGATCGGCGTGGGCGGGGTCTATCTCGAGTTGTTCAAGTCCACCGAGACCCGGCCATTCCCCAAGGCAGCCGGCGCGGGATGCGACTACTCCGGAATCCGCCACCTGGCCTTTCTCGTCGACGACCTCGACGCCAAGCTGGCGGAGCTGGGGGACGATGCCGTGTTGACGCTCGGACCGATCGACTTCAGCGCCTTCATCAAAGGCGAGCGGACCGCCTGGGTGGCGGACCCTGAGGGCAACATCATCGAACTCAATCACGGCTACATCGACGAGGACAATCCTCCGCCGCCGCCCGACTGACCGTTTTCTGTACCTGTTTGGAGGAATCTCGCTGTGCCCGTCCCCCTTCCCTCCGAGACCGAAGTCAAGCTCACCCGACCCGACGCCACCGAGGTCGCGTGGCTCGGTCGGGGCATCGTCACGGCAGTACGCCCCTCGACCGGGCACACCCAACTCCAGGACCTCCTCCTGAAGGCGGTCTTCGAGTCGATGACCGGATTCAGCATCGATCCCGACGCCATAGAACCGATCGAAGCCGAGGAGTTCGCCACCGGCCTGGCCCAGCGGAACCTGGAGTTCCGCACCCGGATCGTGCAGGTCATGCTGCTGGGCGAACTCATCTTGATGCCGCTCCCCGATGAGGTGTCGGAACGGGTGGAGCGCTTTGCGGGCGCACTCGGTGTCGACGAGGGGATGATCGACGTGGCCCGGGACTTCGCCAAGGGGAGCATGGGTCTGGCGCTGGTCGACTTCGACCGCAACGGCTACACGGCCAACTGGGACGAGGCCCGGTGCGACATGCTGCACACCACGGCCCATCTCGAGGAGGCGTGGCAGATGGCTCCGTCGGACCCGGAGCTGGCCGCCCGCTGGGCGGCACTGGAGCAGTACCCTCCCGGCTCGCTGGGGCGGCGGGTATCGGAGTTCTACCGCTCGCGCGGCTTCATGTACCCCGGCCTGCCGGGCAGCGCCCCGCCGTACCTGGCCCAGCACGATTGGGTCCACATCCTCGCCGACTACGGCACGACCGTCGAGTCCGAGCTCGAGGTCTTCGGCCTCATCGGCCGGGCCATCCCCGATTTCAAGGGCTTCTCGCTGCTGGCCATGGTGGTGAGCCTGTTCGAGACCGGCTACCTGCCGTCGGCCGCGGGGCTGTTCCAGGCCGACAAGGGCCACCTGTCCCGCAAGGGGATGCCCGAGCGCCTGGGCGATGCCATGCGCCGTGGCGCCCTGTGTGGCAAGGACCTGATGGGCATCGACTGGTTCAGCTATGCCGACGCCCCGGTGGTGGAGGTGCGACGGATGCTCAACGTCGTTGCCAAGGGCCCGGCGGCCCTGGTCAACGGGTCGGTCGGGCCGTGGGAACACGGCGGGATCTCCCCATACCAGGCCAATTCGGGCCGCAAGTTGGCCGAGTCCGAAGGGCGGGTCTACGAGAGCTACGGTGCCTCTGTGGCATGACGCCACAGGACCGGAAGATTGGCCCGAACAAGCTCGCAGGAGACGCCCGCGGGAACTTAGCCAAAGGGATACTGACCCATGTACTTCGGAGGGTGGAGTTGCTATCCTCCGCCCAGAACGTCGGCGTTTGAGTCGGCGTGGACAGACGTCGGCCGTGGGCAACCCGGCGCTGCCTCGTATTCCTTCCGGGTACGCGTCAGTTGGGTTTCTGTCCCGTCGGCCGATTTTGGATAGGGGTTAATCGATGCGAGCAGCAAAGCGCAAAGACTTGAAGGTGTCAGCCGGGCGGCCCCAACCTCTCGGAGCGACTCGGGACGCCGATGGTGTCAACTTCTCGGTCTACTCGGAATATGCCACATCGCTCAGCCTGTTGCTGTTCGATTCGCAGGAGTCGGCGGATCCCGACCACGTCCTCGTCCTCGACCCTGATGTCAACAAGAGCTTCCACTTCTGGCACGTGCATGTCAGCGGGATCACCCCGGGGCAGCTGTACAACTTCCGCGCCGGGGGCCCGCACGACACCTCGGTAAGTGGCTGCCGGTTCAATCCCAACAAGGTCCTGATCGACCCCTACGCCTTGGGCAACGTCAACTCGCTGTGGTCACGCACTTGCGCCCTCGGCCCAGGTGACAATGTCGGCGCCGCGATGCGCAGTGTCGTGATCGATCCCGACGACTACGACTGGGAGGGCGACGAACCCCTCCGCATCCCCCTCGAGGACACGATCATCTACGAGATGCACGTGCGGGGTTTCACCCAATCCCCGACGTCGGGCGTTGCCCATCCCGGCACCTTCGCCGGGATCACCGAGAAGATCCCCTACCTGCGCTCGCTCGGCATCACGGCGGTCGAGTTGCTCCCGATCTACGACTTCGACGAGCAGGACGTGTTGCGCCACGGCCCCGACGGCACGCCCCTGCACAACTACTGGGGCTATGACCCCTACGGGCATTTCGCGCCGCAGTCGTCGTACTGCATCGAGCCGTCGGCCGGCAGCCACCTCCGAGAGTTCCGGGACATGGTCAAGGCCCTCCACCACGCGGGCATCGAGGTCATCCTCGACGTGGTGTACAACCACACCGGCGAAGGCAACCAGAACGGTCCGACCATCAGCTTCCGGGGCCTGGCCAACGAGGCGTACTACCACCTCGTTCCCCAGGACAAGCAGTACTACATGGACTATTCGGGCTGCGGCAACACGTTCAACGCCAACCACCCGGTCGTCACCAAGTACATCATCGAGTCACTCGAGTACTGGGTGTCGGAGATGCACGTCGACGGCTTCCGCTTCGACCTCGGATCGGTACTCTCCCGGGGGCCCGACGGGGCGCCCATGACGGTACCCCCGGTTCTGTGGAACATCGAACTGTCCCGCATCCTGGCCGAGATCAAGGTCATCGCCGAGGCGTGGGACGCCGGGGGCCTCTACCAAGTGGGCCGGTTCCCGGGCGAACGGTGGGCCGAGTGGAACGGCCCCTACCGCGACCAGGTACGGGCGTTCGTCAAGGGCGACCCCGGTCTGGTCGGCGAGATCGCGACCTGCCTGGGCGGCAGCAGCGACCTCTTCGCCCCCCAGAACGAGCTTCCGACCAACAGCATCAACTTCATCACGTGCCACGACGGCTTCACCTTGAACGACCTGGTGAGCTACAACGGCAAGCACAACGACGCCAACGGCGAGAACAACCGGGACGGCAACGACGACAACCGCAGCTGGAACTGCGGGGTCGAAGGCCCGTCGGATGATCCCAACATCGAGGCCCTGCGGCAGCGCCAGATCAAGAACTTTGCCGCCGTCCTCTTGCTCAGCCGGGGCGTCCCCATGATCCTCGGCGGCGACGAGTTCCGCCGGACGCAGCAGGGCAACAACAACGCCTACTGCCAGGACAACGAGCTCAGTTGGTACGACTGGGACCTGGTCGGCGCCAACGCCGAGACGGTGCGCTTCTTCTCGTCCATGATCGCCTTCCGGAAGCGCTACTCGACGCTGCGCCGACCGCAGTTCTTCGGCTCCCGGGTCAACGAACGCGGCGTCAGCGACGTCACCTGGCACGGGTGCGATGTCAACCGCCCGGGCTGGGGCGATCCCGATTCGCGGGTGCTGGCGTTCACCCTTGGCGGCTTCAACGGTGAGCGTGATTTGCACGTGATCTTGAACATGTTCGACTTCACGCTGCGCTTCGAGTTGCCCGAGATCCCCAACAGCCAATGGGCCCGAGTCATCGACACCGGCTTGTTGCCGCCCGACGACATCGTCGACGCCGGCCAGGAGGTGGTCGTCGACGACATTGCCTACCAGGCCACCGGGCGAAGCGTGGTCGTACTGGTTTCCCAAGATCGAGCAGAAAGGTAGCGATATGACCGACGTCGACAAGATCGATTTCACTTTTTCGGACACCATCGCCGGCTATGTCCAATCCTTTGACGACGACGACGATTCCTTCGTCCTGCGTACGAGTGATGGCCGGACGTTCAAGGCGAACCTGACAAGCAACACCTTCGCTTCAGGTGTCCGCAACTTCGGCGACGGATACGTCGACATGACGGGCCAGATGCGCGACATGCTGGAGCCCGAGCGGTACCTGTTCGCGTACGGCATCTTCTACTCCGAGGCCGACGGGCACCGCTTCGACGTCAAGCAGATCCTGTTCCCGTCGCGCCAGCGCGACGAGTTCGTCTTCGAGCAGCCCGACTGGTGGGTCAACCAGGCCCGGGCCATCGCCGATTTCTACCTGCGGGGCCAGTTCCCCGACGGCAACTACGACTGGAACAACTACCGCACCAAGCTCAGCCTGAGCGGTACCCACACCCCGGACTACGTCGCCCCTGACTACCGCCAGGAGACCGACACCATCTCCCGGCTGATCTACGGCCTGGCCAGCACGTACCTGCTCACGGGCGAGGACCGGTTCTTGGAGGCGGCCGAGAACGGCGTCCAGTACCTCCGCGACAACCTGCGGTCGACCAACGACGAAGAGGGCATCGTCTTCTGGTACCACGCCATCGACCGCAGCGCGACCAACGAACGCAAGATCTACGCCTCGTCGTTCGGTGACGACTACGACGCCATTCCGATGTACGAGCAGATCTACGCCCTGGCGGGGCCCACCCAGACCTACCGGATCACCGGCGATCCCCGGATCATGGACGACATCGACAAGACGGTGAAGCTGTTCGATCACTTCTTCCGGGACCGGGAGAAGGGCGGCTACTTCTCGCACGTCGACCCGGTCACCCTCAACCCTCGCGACGACAGCCTGGGGCACAACCGGGCCCGCAAGAACTGGAACTCCGTCGGCGACCACGCCCCGGCATTTTTGATCAACGCGGTGCTGGCGACAGGCCGGGAGGACCTGCTGGAGTTCCTCGTCAACACCGGCGACACCATCGAGGCCCGCTTCCCCGACGATGCCCACAGCCCCTTCGTCCAGGAGCGGTTCCACGAAGACTGGAGCGCCGATCGGCATTGGGGTTGGCAGCAGGACAACGCGGTCGTGGGTCACAACCTGAAGATCGCCTGGAACCTGATGCGGATCCACCACCGCCGCCCCAACGAGAAGTACGTGGCGCTGGCCAACAAGATCGCGGCTTCCATGCCCGCGGTGGGCAGCGACCAGCAGCGCGGCGGTTGGTACGACGTCGTCGAGCGCACCGTGGCGCCGGGGCGGGAGCGTCACCGTTTCGTGTGGCACGACCGCAAGGCGTGGTGGCAGCAGGAGCAGGCCATCTTGGCCTACATGATCCTGGCGGGGTCGTTGAACAACCCCGAGCATCGCCGCCTGGCCCGGGAGGCGGCGGCGTATTACAACGCCATGTTCCTCGACCACGACGAGGGCGGCGTGTACTTCAACGTCCTCAACAACGGCATCCCCTACCTGGTGGGCACCGAGCGGCTGAAGGGCAGCCACTCCATGTCGGGCTACCACTCCATCGAGTTGTGCTACCTGGCCCAGGTGTACACCAACCTGCTCCAGACCCAGGAACCGCTGGACCTGCACTTCAAGCCCAAGGCGGGCGCCTTCCCCGACGGTTTGCTGCGGGTGGCGCCCGACATGCTTCCTCCGGGCAGCATCCGCATCGACGCGGTGTGGATGGACGGCGAGCCGTACTCCGACTTCGACGCCGACGAGCTCACGGTGACACTTCCTCCGGACAGGGAGGTCCGGGTCAAGGTCCGGATCATGGCCACGTCCAGCAAGTTCGAGGTGGCCTACGAGTTCGCCAACGGCCGGGCGCTGCTCACCCTCGAGGGGGTGTTGGACGCCCAGGCGCTGGTGGCCTTCCGCCGCGAGTTGGAGCGGGTCGTGGCCGACAAGCCCACCCGCACGGTGTTGCTGGTCGAGAACCTGGTCTCCATGTCGTCGGAGGCCATGAACGAGCTGCTGTTCTACCGCTCCAAGCTGGAGATGGACGACACCGTGTACGTCGTGGGCGCCAACCAGGAGATCTCCGAGCTGTTCAAGGGATCGGACAGCCTGGTGGCGACCGGCGGCGAGTTCCTCCGCCTGACCCACGTCTCGGAGCTACCGCCTCACCCGTAGGCCGGTACGCGATCGACCTTCGCCGGGTGGACCCTCACGGGCTGCCCGGCGTCGTCGCGTGGTCCGCATCCGGGGGACAGAACGACGTGGGCGGCTGTCTCAGGTCCGTAGGGGGGCGCGCCTGGCAAGCAGGCGAGATCTTCGTCCTTTTCCGCCATCGACCTTTTTGTCGGTTCTGCGGCTACTCATTTGCCTCTTCATGGGCTCCGGCGCCCGAAGGGCCCACGAGACTGCGAGTATCGAGTCGTGAATCGAGGGGCGAGGGTTACGAAGCTGTTCATACTGTCCGCGCTCGCGTTCGGCGTCGTCGTGTCCGTCGTGCAGGGAGGCGCGGCGGGAGCGGCGGCCGGGATCGGGCAGGGGTTGCACACCCAGATTTCGGGCCCCGGGTTCTCGAGCACGACGGTCATCACCGGTCCCGTGCAGGCGGCGAGCTGTTCATCGTGGACGGTCGGGGCGATTGTCTCTCCCCCCTTCCCGGACACCCCAACGTTGGGCGGCAGCGTCACGTTCACGGTCCAGGGGATCCTTCCGCGGGTCGTGCCGCTTACGAACGCCGGTCCCAGCACCAACACGGGCAGCGCGGCCAGCACGTTCAGCTCGCTTCCGAACGGCAAGCGGACCGCAGTGGCCACCTACAGCGGAGACGCCAACTTCGCGCCCAGCACCTCGGTCGTCGCGACCTTCACGGTCAACTGCCCGGTCGCCACGACCACCAAGCCGACCATCAGCACGACCAGCACCAGCACCACCAGCACCACGGTGCCGCCGACCACGACCACCTCGACCACTCGGCCTCCGACAACCACATCGACGAGCAGCACGACCACGAGTTCGACGAGCACCACATCCACTACCTCGACCACTTCGACGACCGTGGCCGTCCCCGAGACCACCACCACCACGCCGTTCGTCCCGCCGTCCCCACCACCGACGCTTCCCCCGACGCTGGTCGCGCTGACCCCCGCCGGCCATCCCTTCGGTCCACCCGGAGTGGGCCTCAACGTGTCGGGGACCGACTACCCGAAGACCTGCACCACGGTGTACGTGTTCCTCGGTAAGACCCGTCTAGGTTCGACCGGCACCGGCGGGACGGGCCGGATGTCGCTGCGGGACCTCTCCATACCGGGCGATGCAACCATCGGTCAGCACACGATCTCCAGCTCCTGCCGGTCGTCGGGTACACCGGTCGAACGACAGGTTCCGTTCCGGGTCACCAGCGCTTCGGTGCATCGCAGTTCGTTTGTGACCTCGCTTCACGAGCCTGGCCAAGTGCCGTTCACGGCACAGTCGGTGGCCTACAGCGCCGCCATCACCGCCTTCTTGTTCGTGGTCCTCGGGTTCCCCTCCCAGTTGTTCAACTCCACGTTGCAGGGCAACTACGAGGAGGTCCGGCGTTGGTTCCATCTGGGCCGTCCCTTGTCCGAGGTCGTCCAGAGCGCCAACCAGCGGATCCTCTTCCCCTTGTTCCTGATCGGGGGCGGGGTGCTGTATGCGTTGCTGACGCCGGAGTTCGGGTTCAACATGTCGTCCCTCGCTCTGTCGCTGGGTTTGGCGGTCGCGGTCGGGGTGACCACCGTCGGCTTCGCCCTTCCTGCGGTGGTGTACTTCGGTGCCAAGTTCCGCGATCGCGGCCAGATACTCGTGCTCCCCGGCACGGTGCTGATCGGGGCGGCACTGGTCTTGGTCTCCCGGCTGCTGCATTTCCAGCCCGGTTACCTCTACGGGCTGCTGGCGGTTGTCGTGTTCCACCACGACCTCGACAAACGCTCGTCGGGGAGGCTGGCGGCCACGTCGGCCATCACGGTGTTGGTCCTGGCCTTCGTGGCGTGGGTGGCAAGGGTGCCGTTGACCGGCGCCAGCCTCAAACCCGGGGTGGGGTTCTGGACCGTCGTGGGTGAGTCAGCGCTGGCCGGGGCGTTCGTGATCGGCCTCGAGAGCACGGTGGTGGGGCTGCTGCCGATGCGGTTCCTCGACGGGAGCCGGATCAAGGAGTGGAGCCGCCTCGCATGGGGTGCCCTGTTCGCGTTCGCGGTGTTGGTCGTCATCGAGGTCCTGGTCCAGCCGGGCAGCGGGTACGTCGGCCACACCTCCACGCCGGCCAAGGTCGGGGTGTTCATCCTCTACGTGCTGTTCGCCCTCGGAACGGTCGCCTTCTGGGCCTACTTCCG
>JAUTXN010000113.1 GCA_030838045.1 Acidimicrobiaceae bacterium | reverse complement strand
GCGGGTTGAGGAGGCCGACGTCGAGTGCCGCGATGTTGGAGGTGGCAACCGCGGACGGCGAAGCGTTGACGGTGCCGCTGGCCGACTGCGAGCACGCCAATGCCAGCGTGAGGATGTTGGCGATCGGCAGGCTCAGGCCACAGGCCTTCGGGGGTGCGGAGGTCTTGTTGACGCTGTCGGCCTCGGCGCTGCTCGTCGTCGCGGCAATGAGAGCCAGCCCGGCGCCGTCGGCGTGGGCCTTCGGGGAGGAGTCGGCCGCGACGTTGCTTGACCCGAGCGTGAGATTGGTTCCGAACAGCTTGAGCACGAGTGCCTGAGCCGACGCCGAACCGGCGAACGCCTCCGGCGTGTCGGCGCCCGCGGGGACCGACGTCGCCGTGGAAGCGGCCACACCCGCCAACGTGCCACCAATGATCAGACCCGACACGCTGAGCGCACAGAGCCGACGGAAAATCCTCATATCAAACCTGCCCCCAGCTGATCTTTTCGGACGGGTCGGGACAGTACTACTTAGAACGGATTCGCGCTATGAAACTCTGTCGATCTCCTCGACCCGGCACCAATAGGGTGCGATTGGATAAAGACACCCAACGCGACGCCACACTGCGGTCATTATCGGACAGCAGGATTCGACTGGCGTCCAGCCCAGCAGCAACGAACCACCAGGCAGCCCAACAGCAACGAACCCGGCCCACCCCAAGCCCGGCCCGCCCCAAGCCCGGCCCGCCCCAAGCCCGGCCCGCCAACACAAGCCGGTTAGCGCAGGAGCAAGCCGTCCGCCGGTTCGATGGAACCGTCCGACGCCATGATCGGCGGGACCGCATCCACCGTCACGGTCGACCCCTCGGGGAAATTCCCCTCCAGCAGGGCCAACGCCAGCCGGTCGGCGATCTGGCGCTGGATGAGCCGCTTCAACGGCCGCGCCCCGTACGCCGGGTCATACCCCCGATGGCCCAACCACGCCACGGCGGCGTCGGTCACGACCAACCCCAGCCGGCGAGCCGCCAACCGCCGCTCCATCGCGGCCAACTGGATGGTAACGATGGCCGAGATGTCCGCCTCGGACAACGCCCGAAACCGGACAATGTCATCAATGCGGTTCAAGAACTCCGGCTTGAACGCGTCGCGCACATCCCCCTGATAGTTCGAGGTCATGACGAGAACGGCATTGCTGAAGTCCACTGTGCGACCCTGCCCATCGGTGAGCCGGCCGTCGTCCAAAACCTGCAACAGGACTCCGAAGACATCGGGGTGGGCTTTCTCCACCTCATCCAGCAACACCACGGCGTAGGGGCGCCGCCGGACCGCCTCGGTCAGTTGCCCGCCCTCGTCGTAGCCCACGTAACCCGGGGGCGCCCCGACCAGGCGGGCCACGGCGTGCTTCTCCATGTACTCGCTCATGTCGATGCGGACCATGGCCCGCTCGTCGTCGAAGAGGAAGTCGGCCAGTGTGCGCGCCAGCTCGGTCTTGCCCACCCCGGTCGGCCCGAGGAAAAGGAAGCTCCCGATGGGCCGGTCGGGGTCCGACAGGCCCGAACGGCTGCGCCGGATGGCGTTGGCGACGGCCGCCACCGCCTCGTCCTGGCCGACCACCCGCTGGCGCAGGTGGTCCTCCATCCGGACCAGCTTGGCCACCTCGCCCTCGAGCAACCGGGAGACGGGGACGCCGGTCCACTTGGACACCACCTCGGCGATGTCCTCCTCGTCGACCTCTTCTTTCAGCATCTTCTTGTCGGCCTGCAACTCCGCCAGCGCCTTGGTCGCCTCGTCCACCTTGCGCTCGAGCTCCGGCATCTGGCCGTAACGGATCTCCGCCGCCCGGTTGAGGTCGTGCTCCCGCTCGACCGCCGTGCGCAGCGACTCGAGCTCCTCCTTGAGCGTCCGGATGGTGCCGATGGCATCCTTCTCCGACTGCCAGTGGGCCTTCATCCCGTCCGAGGACTCCTGGAGGTTGGCCAGTTCCTCGTCCAGCTTGGCCAGCCGCTCGACCGAAGCCAGGTCGGTCTCCTTGTCGAGGGCGACGCGCTCGATCTCGAGCTGGCGGATCCGCCGCTCCACGACGTCGATCTCGGTGGGCAGGCTGTCGATCTCGATGCGCAGCCGGCTCCCCGCCTCGTCCACCAGGTCGATGGCCTTGTCAGGCAGGAAACGCCCCGTGATGTACCGGTCGCTCAGCACCGCGGCGGCCACCAGCGCCGCGTCCTGGATGCGCACCCCGTGGTGCACCTCGTAGCGCTCCTTCAACCCCCGCAGGATGGCGATCGACGCCTCGACCGACGGCTGGCCCACGTACACCTGCTGGAAGCGCCGCTCCAGGGCCGCGTCCTTCTCGATGCGCTTGCGATACTCGTCGAGCGTGGTGGCGCCGATCATGCGCAGCTCGCCGCGGGCCAGCATCGGCTTCAGCATGTTGCCCGCGTCCATGGAACCCTCGGCCGCTCCCGCACCGACCACCGTGTGCAGCTCGTCGATGAACGTGATCACCTCGCCGCCCGAATCGGTGATCTCCTTCAGCACCGCCTTGAGCCGCTCCTCGAACTCACCCCGGTACTTCGAGCCCGCGACCATCGAGGCCAGGTCGAGCGAGAGGAGCCGCTTGTTCTTCAGGCTCTCGGGCACGTCGCCCTCGATGATGCGCCGGGCCAGGCCCTCCACGATGGCGGTCTTGCCCACGCCCGGCTCGCCGATCAGGACCGGGTTGTTCTTGGTTCGCCGGGACAGCACCTGGATGACCCGGCGGATCTCCTCGTCACGCCCGATCACCGGGTCGAGCTTGCCCTTGCGGGCCTCCTCGGTGAGGTCCCGGCCGTACTTCTCCAGGGCCTGGAACTGGTCCTCGGGGTTCTGGCTGGTGACGCGGTGGCTGCCCCGCACGTCCTTCAGGGCCTCCAGCAGGTCCTCCCGGCTCACCTGGAGTCGGCCGCCCGCCATGGCGAGCAGGACGTGCTCGATCGACAGGTACTCGTCGCCCAGGCCGGACCGCTCGCTGTCGCCTCGGTTGAGCGTCTCGCGCAGGTCCCGGCTCATCTGCACGTCGGAGGCCCCGCCCTTGCCGCTGTAGCTGCGGGGCAACTTGGCCAGCGACTCCTCGAGCCGGTTGCGCAGGGCGAGCGGTGCCAGCCCGACCTTGGTCAGAATGGGCAGCACCACCGTCGACTCCTGGCCCAACATGGCAAGGAGCAGATGGTCGGGGGTGACCTCGGGGTTGTTGCGGCTGCGGGCCGACTCCGTCGCGGCATTGAAGGCTTCCTGGGTCTTCAGCGTCCACCGGTTGGGGTCAAGGGCCATCTGTCGCCACCTCCTCAGAAAACTTTAGTCTTAGATTATCAACTTCAACGGCAAAGGACTGGGGAAAAGTCCCCGCCGGTCATTTTGTGGCGCTCCGCGGGGGGAGTACGGCCGCCAGAGCGGGCCGAGCGCCGGCCGCCGCCCGGTGCAGCCGGGGAAACCCGGCGCAGGCCAGACTGGGCGATCACCACTTCCTGGTTGGTCTGCAATGGGCTCCGTGTCGCACCGCTCCAGGTGGCCACCCTCCCGTGGGAGCGCTCGCGGGGACTGCTCGGCCGAGATGGCGTCGACGGCGCCATCTTGTTGGAACCGGCCGTGCTCGTTCACACCTTCGGGATGCGCTTCCCGATCGACGTGGCGTTCTGCGACCGCCGGCTCCGGGTCCTGGCCGTGGTGACCATGCGGCCCCAGCGCCTGTCCCGGCCTCGCATGGCCGCTCGGGCGGTCGTCGAAGCGTCAGCCGGTGCCTTCAGCGGCTGGCGCGTGGCGGCTGGCAGCCAGCTGAGCGTGGAGGACGACCCGGACTGAGTGGCGAAGTGACGGCCGGCGCGCGGCGCGGCCGCGTGCGACTCGAGCGGCTGGTTCAGCCGGCTGGGCGGTTTCAGCCCGCTGGGCGGCGCCAGGGAACCGGTGAGTTCTTCACCGGGACCAGGTCCCGGCGGTACTGGCGGTGCGTTCGTGCGATCGCCTCGGCCGCCTCCTCCTGCGCCCTGACCAGCTCGCGGCGCAGCCGGGCCACCTCGTCCTCGAGTTCCATGACCCGCCGGACCCCTTCGAGGTTGAGACCGTTGTTGGTGAGTTCCTGGATGCGGCGCAGCCGTTCCAGGTCGCGCTCGCTGTAGCGGCGGCTGCCGCCGCCGGTCCGGGCCGGGTCGACGAGCCCTTTTCGCTCGTAGATCCGCAGCGTCTGAGGGTGCACCCCGGCCAACTCGGCCGCCACCGAGATGACGTAGACGGCTCGGGTGGAAGATCTGCGCTCAGGCATGCTCACACCCCCAGGTGGGCTCTGGGTGAATCGCCATTGGAGTTGGTGGCCGAGGCGAGCGCTTCGATGGCCTCGCGTTCGGCTTCAGTCAGTTTCTGGGGGATGGCGACCTCGACGGTTACCAGGAGGTCGCCGACACCGGAGCGGGCCGGAACACCATGCTCCTTGACCCGGAAGGTGCGTCCCGATCGCGTTCCCGCCGGGACCTTGAGGTTGACCGGTCGGTCGAGCGTGGGCACCGTGATCGTCGCTCCGAGCGCGGCCTCGGGGAAGCTGATGGGCACCGAGAGCGTGAGGTTCTTGCCCTGGCGGCCGAACAGTGCGTGCTGGGTGGTGTGGACGGTCACGTACAGGTCGCCCGAGGCGCCGCCATTGGCGCCGGCTCCCCCTCGGCCCTTGACCCGAATCCGCTGGCCATCCTCCACGCCGGCCGGGATTCGGACCTTGACCTGCCGGCCCCGTCGTTCCACGCCTCGACCGAAGCAATTGCGGCACGGGGTTTCGACCCGCATGCCGGTACCACCGCAATCGCGGCACGGCTGGCTGAAGGAGAAGAGTCCCTGGTTGTCATTGACGACTCCTCGGCCGCCACAGGTGGAACAGATGACGGGGCTGGTCCCGGGCGCGGCACCGGTGCCCCCGCACAGGGAGCAGGCCACATCACTGGTGACGTTGACCGTCGCCGTGACGCCGTTGACCGCATCCAGAAATGACAGGTGCAACTGCGCCTCGAGGTCCTCACCGCGACGGGGTCCGGCGGGACTGCTCCCCGCGCGGCCGCGTCCGGCGCGGCCGAAGATGCCACCCAACAGGTCGCCCAGGTCGTCGGCTGAGAAGTTGCCGCTGAATCCGCCCGGGCCGCCACCGGCGGTGGCGCCGGAGAAGGCGTTGCTCAGCGGTCCCAGGCGTCGGACTTCGTCGTACTCCTTGCGCCGGGCTTCGTCGCCCAAAACGTCGTAGGCGGCGGAGATCTCCTTGAAGCGGTCCTCGGAGCCTGGATTGGCGTCGGGGTGGTACTGCTTGGCCAGCTTCCGGTAGGCCCGGGTGATTTCCTTGTCCGTCGCGGTGTCGCTCACCCCGAGGACCTTGTAGTAGTCCTTCTCGAACCACTCCCGCTGCGGGGCCATGGTGTCTTAGCCTTTCACTTTTACCATGGCCGGTCGCAGGACCCGACCCTTCCACCGGTACCCGGCCCGCATCACCTCGACGACCTCGGGACCCTCGGGACCGGAGTCACCCGGTTCGTGGGCCACGGCGTCGTGAACGGTGGGGTCGAAGGTCACTCCGACGGGGTCGATGCGCTCGAGTCCCTCGCGTTCGAGGGCGTCGAACAGCGCCGTCCACACCTGCTTGACCTCCTCGCCGCCGCCATGGGCGATGGCCAGGTCCATGGTGTCGCATACCGGGAGCAGCTTGCTCACGAGCTCACCAGCGGCGCGCTCCACATGTTCGATCTTCTGCTTCTCGACGCGCTTCTTGTAGTTCTCGAAGTCGGCTTGCAGGCGGCGCAGGGCGTCGAGGTATTCGTCACGTTCCCGGGCGACCGATGCCACCCCGATGTCGAGCTCCATTTCGGCCGCCGCGGCCGCGGCTTCGAGGTCGACGGCGGCATCAGCCAACTGGGCTGCCAAGTCAGGGTTCTGCGACGTCGCACCCGAACCGGGGCGCCCGCCCGTCGTCGTGCGCGAGTCGGCACCGGTTTCCGCGACCACATCGGCCAGCGGGTCCGGCGAAGATGGCCGCCCGCCCGCTGCGGCTCCGCCGCCCGTCGGCCCGCTCGTTGAGCCGCTTGCGGCGCTTGCGGCGCTTGCGCCGGGACCGCCGGTCGAGCCCGGGGCTCCCGAGCCGGGCGCCCCCGCGGCGTCAGCGGCGGCCGCTGAGGCGGGGCCGCCGTTTGAGGAGTCGGCGCTGGTCATGCGCCATGCTCGTCGACGATCTCGGCGTCGACGACCTCTTCGTCGTTCGGACCGGCGTCACCGCTGGCCGAACCGCCACCCGACGGCGACCCACTCGAGGCTCCGGCGTTGGTGTTGCCGTTGACCCCGGCTGACTCATACAGCCGCTTGCCCAACTCCTGGACGCCGTTGGCCAGGCTGTCGGTGGTCCGCCGGATCGACTCCATATCGGTGCCGGCGAGCGCCTCCTTCAGTGCCTTGAGGTCGGCCTCGACCCGCTCCTTCTCCGTGCCGACATACGAGA
>JAUTXN010000107.1 GCA_030838045.1 Acidimicrobiaceae bacterium | reverse complement strand
GGAGCTGGTCGACCGCCGGCCCGACGATCTGGCCGCCCTCCTGTTCACCGCCGGAACAGCCGGGTCCCCCCGGGCCGCCATGCTCACCCATGGCAACCTGCTGGCCAACCTCGACCAGGTCCAGCGACACCCGGGGCGGGCCATTCAGGCCGACGACCGTGTCCTCGGCGTGCTGCCGCTGTCCCACATCTTCGGCCTCAACGTGGTGCTCGGAGGGGCACTGTACGTAGGCGCCAGCGTCGTCCTGGTCAACCGGTTCGAACCGACCCGCACCCTCGACCTCATCACCGAGCACCAGGTCACGATCGTGCTCGGCGCCCCGACCCTGTTTGCCGCCTTGACCGCCGCCCCGTCATCGTCGGAGGATCCGACGGCGAGCGTGCGCTTCGCCTACTCGGGCGCCGCGCCGCTCTCGATGGAGGTGGCCGACGCCTGGAACAAGCGCTTCGGGTTGCCTTTGCGCCAGGGCTACGGACTCACCGAGGCGTCGCCGGTCGTCACCAGCATGGTGATGGACGAGCCGGTTCGTCCGAGTTCGATCGGCGTCCCGATTCCCGGCGTCGAGGTGCAACTGATCGACGACGACGGCGACGAGGCCCTCGCCGGCGACCCGGGCGAGATCTGGGTCCGGGGCCCCAACGTGTTCCCCGGTTACTGGCACGACCCCGACGCCACGGCTGCCGCCCTGACGCCTGACGGGTGGCTGCGGACCGGTGACATCGCGGTGGTGGGCGACGACGGCGAGCTGTCCATCGTCGACCGGGCCAAGGACCTCATCATCGTCTCGGGATTCAACGTGTACCCGGCCGAGGTCGAAGACGTGTTGGCCGAACACCCCGGTGTGACCGAGGTGGCGGTCATCGGCGATGTCGACCGTTACCGAGGTGAGGTGGTCCACGCTTTCGTCGTCCTGAAGGACGCCGATCGGCCGGTCACGGCGGCGCAGCTGAAGGAGTGGTGCGGCCTCCGCCTGGCCCGGTACAAGTGCCCGACCGAGTTCACATTCGTGCCCTCCCTGCCCCATGGCCTGGCGGGCAAGCTGCTCAGGCGCTCACTTCGCTCGGCGCCCCCGACTGCACCTGCGCCCCCGACGGCGACGGCGCCCCCGACGGCGACGGCGCCCCCGACTGCGACGGCGCCCCCGACTGGGCCTGCGACGCCGACCGGGCGGATCTGACCGGCGGTTCCCACGGCGGGGCCGGCTCGACGGCCCGCCCAGCCGCAGGAGCCCGGCGCCGGCCCGAACCTGCGGCCACCAGGAAACCGGCGAAGATCACCGTGATCCCGGCCAGCAAGGTGACCCCGAACGCCGTCATGGCCCCGAACACCGAGTTGAGGGTCCCGCTGGCCCCGAGCACCAAGGTGCCGACGGCGATCAGGCCGTTGGACCACAGGAGCCGCCGTTGGCCATGGCTGCGTCGCACCCGCCAAGCGCTCCACACGGCGCCGGCGAGGATCGTGGCCGCCCCCCCGGCGGATGCCACCGCCGCCAACACCCGGGGCAGCGGATCGAACACCTTCGACCCCTGCACCAGCTCGTTCACCGGCAGCGGCGCCCGGAACGGCGCCATCACCACCACCCCGGCCGCGAAGGCGCATACCAGCGCCACGCCGATCGCGGTGATGTTGCCCGCCCGTCGACCCCCGAGCAGGTACACCGTCCCCAGCGCCAGCACCGGGACGTCGGCGATGGCCCCGAACAGGTAGAACACCCGGAACACCGGCCCCGACCACCCGGCCTGAGCTCCATATGCCAAAGCGCTGGCCGCCACCGCGAACATGGCGAGTGCCGCACTCCAAGCCAGTTCATGAGGGCGACGCGCTCGCAGCCAGCGCTCCAGGGTCGACAGCCCGAAGGCCACGCCGACGACAGCCGCAGCCACGGCGACCGAGGTCTCCAAGGGGTGGCGCATCACGCCCGAGACTACCTGCAAGGCACCTTATGTGAACTTGTGCACAGGTCTGGGCCGCCCTGGGTACCATGAGTCAATGACGGCCGGCAGGCACATTCCCGAAGCGACGGTCGCCCGCCTCCCCGTGTACCTGCGGGCGCTCGTGGAGTTGGCCGAGACGAAGATGGCGACTGTCTCCTCGGAACGGCTGGCCGACCTGGCCGGGGTCAACGCCGCCAAAGTCCGCAAGGATCTCTCGTACCTGGGCTCGTACGGCACCCGGGGCGTGGGATACGACGTCGAGTTCCTCCTGTACCAGATCAGCCGGCAGCTCGGCCTGACCCGTGACTGGCCGATCGTCATCGTCGGCGTGGGCAACCTGGGCCACGCCCTGGCCAACTACCGGGGCTTCGCCGCCCGCGGCTACCGCATCGTCGCTCTGCTCGACGCCGACCCAGGCAAGGTCGGCGAACGGCTGGGTGAGCACCACATCCGCCACATGAGCGAACTCGATGAGGTCGTCAAGGGGGAAAAGGTGGCCATCGGTGTCATCGCCACCCCCGCCACTGTGGCCCAGGAGGTGGCGGACCGGTTGGTGGAGGCCGGTGTGTCTTCCATCCTCAATTTCGCTCCCACTGTGATCTCGGTGCCCGACCATGTGGCGCTGCGCAAGGTGGACCTGTCGATCGAGTTGCAGATTCTGAGCTTCTACCACCAGCGCTCGGTGTCGTCGGCTGCCTTGACGGTGGAGCTGACAGCCGACCTCGGCG
>JAUTXN010000083.1 GCA_030838045.1 Acidimicrobiaceae bacterium | reverse complement strand
CGGCCAGTCGCCCGATCGGCCCGATTTGGAGCGTCGATTTCTCGGCCCCCGGGTGGTGCTGTGTAGAGTCCCCCCGCCCATTCCCATGACCACCGGAGGGTCCGGACGGCGATGACGGTCCTCCAAGAACGCCCTGATGTCGAGACGGCGGTGCGCGCCCAGGCCGCTCCGACGCCCCCTGTCGACACCGATGCCTGGCTGAACACGTCGGACCACAAGCGCCTGGGCCTGATGTTCATCTACGCCGCCCTGTTCTTCCTCGTGGCCAGCGGCGTTTCGGCGCTCGTGATCGGCGCCCAGCAGGCCTCGCCCAGCCTGGGCCTGTCCGTCAGCCGCTTCGACCGGCTCTACGGGTTGCACTCGCAAAGCGGCGTGCTGCTGTTCCTCACCGCCATCTGGATCGGGCTCGCCACCTACGTCGTGCCCCTGCAGATCGGCGCCGGCCGCCTGGCCCTGCCCCGCCTGTCCGCCATGGGCTTCTGGACCTACCTCATCGGCGGCGTCACCCTCCTCGTCAGCTATCTGACCGGGCAGGTCAACGGCCTCGGCATCACCCAGTCGACCCCGCTCACCCCCATCCCGGGCGGCGCCGACAGCGCCACCATCCTCTGGATCGTCAGCCTGGGACTGATCGCGGTCGGCTTCCTCCTCGCCTCGGCCTCGCTGCTCGTGACCGTCGCGGGCCTGCGGACCGACGGCATGACGCTGCTTCGCGTCCCCGCCTTCAGTTGGGCCACGCTCGTCGCCAGCATCGTCACGATGGTCGCCACGCCGGTCTTCCTCGGCGGCCTGGTGCTGCTCGGCATCGACCAGCGCTTCGGTGGCCATCTCCTGACGGCCACCACTCCGGGCAGCCTCGCCATCTGGCAGCGCGCCCTGTGGCTGTACGGCCGGCCCGACGTGTACCTGCTGACGATCGTCGCCCTCGGCGCCGCCAGTGACATGGTCGCCACCCACGCCCGCCGGCCCCTCCTCGAGCACCGGGTGGCGCTGCTCATGCTGGCCCTGCTCGGTGCCTTGAGCCTCGGATCGTGGGTCTCGAACGCCGACACCGTGCTCGCGGTCGTCGTTCCCACCTACTCCGTGCTGACCGCCGCCGTGGTCGTCCCGCTCGGGATCACGGTGCTGATGTGGTTGGGCACGGCCGCCAAGGGGCGCCCCCGTCCCCACGTGAGCCTGCTGTTCGTGGCCGGCGCCGTCGGACTGTGGATCATCGGCGCCGCCAATGCCTTGGGCGCCGCCCTCCACCACGTCGACGGCATCGGGGGCACCAGCTCCTGGGTCGCCGGCAACGTCCACATGGTCGTCGTCGGCCCACCGACGCTCATTGCCGTGGGCGCCATCTATCACTGGGGCCCGAAGATGTTTGGCCGGCCGTTGCGCGCCGCCGCCGGGGGCCTGGTCGCCCTCGCGCTGTTCGGCGGCTTCGCGGCCACCGGGCTGGCCTATTACTTCCTCGGGTACAACGGTGTCCCGCTCGGCCAGACGGCCAACATCACCTCGTACCAGAAGGGTCTCTACGTCCTGGCTGAGCTCGGCGGTGCCGCGGTCGTGCTCGGCGTACTGGTCCTGCTGGCTGATCTGGCGATGACGGCGGGGCCCCGCGGCCGCACGACCGGCCCTGCGCCCGCGTCCTCCTCCTCCGACTTCGACGACCCCTACCAGGGGCTGACGCTGGAGTGGGCCACCACCTCGCCCCCGCCGCCCTGGGGGTTCGACACCGTCCCCGAGGTCCGCTCGGAGGCCCCGCTCCACTACCTCCGTCACGTCGCCGACGGCATGAGCCCCGGCAGCGGCCCCACCGGCGCAGGTGCCGGGACCGCAGCCTCGGGAACCGCCGCCATCTCCGCTCGGGCCGGCCGTTCGTGACCGCAGCCACCTCACCGCAGCTGGCGCTTCCCTCGGGCGAGCGCCCCCGGCCCCGCAACCTGCTCAACATCGGCGTCCTCGTGGTCGTCACCGGCGGCGTGGCGCTGTTCACCACCCTCATCGCGGCGTACGTGAGCATCGGTCATGCCGCCAAGGTGTGGCCGCCCAACGGGGTCACCCTCGACGTCTACACCGGCAACATGCTGGCCATCACCGCCCTCATGAGCGCCATCACGGTCGAGTGGGCCTCCTTCGCGGTGAAAAGGGGGGACCCCGCCCAGGGCACGTGGGGACTCCTGCTCACGGCCGGCTTCGGCGCCGGATTCCTGCTGCTGCTGTGGCAGCTGGGAAGCAAGATCGGCTTCGGTCCCGGCAGCGCCAAGATCGGTCCCTTCGCGGTCATCTTCTTCGCCATGCTGGCCTCGTCGGGCGCAGTCACCCTGCTCGGGATCTTCGCGGTGCTGATGGTCCTGGCGCGGGTGCTGGGCCACCAGATGACCGAGACCAACTCGGAGATGCTGCGAGCGGTCGCCTGGTACTGGGATTTCGTCGTGGTGGCATGGCTCGCGGTGTTCAGCGCCATCTGGTTGTTCAGCTAGGAGAGGGAGGAGGGGTCAAATGTTCAACACCGTTGCCAAGATCGAACTGGGGCTGGCCTTCACCGCCTTCGCCATGGCCGTGGCGGCCGCGGTCGTCGACAGCGACCCCGGCGCCTTCGTACTGATCTTCGGTGTGTGCATCGCCGTTGGGCTGTCGGGCCTGGCCCTCACCGGCTCCGGCTTCACGGACCGGGCCCCGCGCTTCGCCTCACCCCAAGACGCCCCCCCGGTGCAGATGGTGAGCGTGGGCCGCAGCCAAACCGCCAAACCATCACCGTGGCCGCTCGCCGCGGCGGTTGCCCTGGGCATCGTCGGGATCGGCCTGGCCGTCGGCCACACCCTCGTCGAGATCGGCTTGGTGCTTGGAATACTCGCCGCGGCCGGCTGGCTGAGCCAGGCGTGGCGGGCGGATCCGACCTTCTCGGCCCGAGAAGGTGCCCGGGTCTCCACCCGGCTCCTGTCGCCCGTCGGCCTGCCGGTCATCGCCGTGTTCCTCATCGGGGTGATCGTGATCAGCGTGTCCCGGCTGCTGCTCACCCTGACGCGGACCGGGTCGATCATCGCCGCCTTCCTCCTGGCGTTGGCCCTGCTCGTGGCCTTCTTCATGCTGGCCGCCCGCCCTCATCTGGGCCGCAACAGCCTCGTCTTCCTCGGCGCCGCCGCCGTGTTGGCGGTCGTGAGCCTCGGCAGCGTGAGCGCCGCCAACGGCTACCGGACCTTCGAGCACCACGAGGTCGCCGGGGAGCAACCGCCGTTCACCGTCGTGGCCCAGGGCACGGCCTTCAAGGAGAAGACCATCACCGTCACGGCCGGGGAACTGTCGACCATCGTGTTCAAGAACCAAGACTCCGTGTACCACAACGTCGCGGTGTACAGCGAGAGTGGGACCCCCTTCTGGAACGGCGAGCCGATCCAGGGCCCCGGCAACAAGATCACCTACACCCACACCTTCGACATGGCGCCCGGGACCTACACCTTCCGGTGCGATTTCCACCCCAGTTCCATGGTCGGCCAGTTCGTCGTCGAGGCGAAGCCAACCACGACCGAGACCACGGCCCCATGACCCCCCCGGCTCGCATGAACCCGCCCGCCCGTCGCAGCACATTGGCCCAAGGCGGTCGCGGCAGGACAGCGGCCGGTCGGTGGACCGTCAAGGCCTGGTTGGCGCTCGGTCTCGTCTTCGTCCTCGGTGGCTGCACCAAGAACGCCTCCCAGGATTCGCTGAAGGCCCACGGCTCCATCGCCCGGCTGCAGAACAGCCTGTTCATCCCGGTCTTCTGGATCGCGGTCGGGGTCTTCGTGCTGATCGGCGGCCTGGTCGGCGTGTGCGTCATCAAGTTCCGGGCCCGCTCGGACGACGAGGCGCCCCGCCAGATCCACGGCCACACCAAGGCCGAGATCGCCTGGACGATCATGCCCGCCGTCCTCCTGGCGTCGATCGCCATCCCCACGGTGAAGTTCGTCTTCGACCTCAACAAGTTCCCGAAAAACGCCATCACGGTGAACGTGACCGGCCACCGCTGGTGGTGGCAGATGGACTACACCAAAGCCGACGACGTCAACCAGACCGACTTCACGACGGCCAGCGAGATGCACATCCCGGTCAAGCAACAGGTCATCGTCACCCTGACCTCGGTCGATGTCATCCACAACTTCTGGGTCCCCGAGCTGGCCGGAAAGCTCTACGCCATCCCGGGCCGCCACAACAAGCTGGTCATCGAGGCCGACACCCCCGGGACGTACTACGGCCAGTGCGCCGAGTTCTGCGGCACGTCGCATTCCAACATGCGCCTCCGGGTCATCGCCGACACACCGGAGGACTACGCCGCCTGGGTCACCTCGCAAGAGGCGCCCGCCGCCCAGCCGGTCGCGGCCAGCACCAGCCCGGACACCACCACGACGCTGCCCGGCGTGACCCCGGCGCCCAGCCAGGCCAGCCTGGCGGCCACCGGTGCCAACGTGTTCAAGAGTGCCGGGTGCGCGGGTTGCCACGCCATCACCGGAATCAGCGACGGCGTTGTCGGACCCAACCTGACCCATTTCAAGAGTCGTTCTGTGTTCGCGGGCGCCATTTTCCAGAATGACGACAACAATCTCCGGTTGTGGCTGGCCAATCCCCCCGCGCAGAAGCCGGGCTCGGTCATGCCCAACCTCCACCTGACGTCGGACCAGATCAACCAGCTGATTGCGTACCTGGACACCTTGCGATGAGAAGCAATGCGACGGGAGCGATCACTGCCTGCTTCGAGGGAGTCAACTAAATGGCGATCGTCCTAGAACCACCCCCCTCCACCACTGCACCTGACGCCGACAAACATGCGGGCACACCCGGCGGGACCACGTTCCTGCGCCGGCCCAACTCCAGCGAAGGGTTCTGGAGTTGGATCACGACCGTCGACCACAAGCGCCTCGGCATCATGTACTCGGCCACCGGCTTCGCCTTCTTCCTGCTCGGCGGCATCGAGGCGCTGCTCATCCGGCTGCAGCTGGCCCGGCCCAACGGCCACATCCTTTCGGCCAACCAGTACAACCAGGTCTTCACCATGCATGGCACGACCATGGTCTTCCTGGTCATCATGCCGGTGTCGGTCGGCTTCGCCAACTACCTCGTCCCCCTCCAGATCGGGGCCCGGGACGTGGCGTTCCCCCGACTGAACGCCTTCAGCTACTGGCTGTTCCTCTTCGGCGGCATCTTCTTGTACTCGAGCTTCCTCTTCGGCGGCGCCCCCAACGGCGGCTGGTTCGGCTACGCCCCGAACACCAGCATCCCCGGGTACCTGCCGGGCCGGGGAAGCGACTTCTGGGTCTTCGGGCTGCTCCTCCTCGGCATCGCCAGTACCGCGGGAGCGGTCAACATCGTCGTCACGGCGCTCAACATGCGAGCCCCCGGGATGACGTTGCTGAAGATGCCGATCTTCACCTGGATGTCGCTGATCGCCCAGTTCCTGACGGTCTTCGCCATGCCCGTCATCACCGTGGCGCTGTTCCTGGTCATGTTCGACCGGAACTTCGGGGCCAACTTCTTCAACCCGGCGGCCGGCGGTGATCCGGTGCTCTGGCAGAACCTCTTCTGGCTGTTCGGCCACCCCGAGGTGTACATCCTGATCCTGCCCGCCATGGGCATGGTCTCCGAGGTGTTGCCGGTGTTCGCCCGCAAACCCCTGTTCGGCTACCCCGTCATGGTCTTCTCCGGCATCGCGATCGGCTTCATGGGCTGGGGCGTGTGGATCCACCACATGTTTGCGGTCGGATTGGGCCCGGTGGCGGTCTCGGCGTTCTCGGTGTCGACGATGTTCATCGCCGTGCCCACGGGTGTGAAGATCTTCAACTGGATCGGAACCCTTTGGGGCGGCTCGTTGCGCCTGACCACCCCGATGCTGTTCGCGATCGGGTTCATCGTCATGTTCACCATCGGCGGACTCTCGGGGGTCACCCACTCACTGTCCCCGAGCGACCGCCAGCAGACCGACACGTACTACGTCGTGGCCCACTTCCACTACGTGCTGTTCGGCGGCTCCATGTTCGGCATCTTCGGGGCGATCTACTACTGGTTCCCGAAGGCCTTCGGGCGGATGCTGAACGAGAAGCTGGGCAAGGTCCACTTCTGGCTCACGTTCATCGGGTTCAACCTGACCTTCGGGCCGATGCACATCCTGGGCCTCCAGGGGATGCCCCGGCGCATCTACACCTACGACAAGAGCCTCCACCTGGGGTTCTGGAACATGGTCGCCACCATCGGCGCCTTCATCATCATGGTGTCGCTGCTGGTGTTCATCTACAACATCTTCGTGGTCACCCCGAAGACCGCCCTCGTCTCCGCCGACCCCTGGGATGCCCGCACGCTGGAGTGGTCGATCCCGTCGCCCCCGCCGGAGTACAACTTCGCCGAGATCCCGACCGTGCACTCGCTCGACGACTACTGGCACCGGAAGTACACCGAGGACGACGAGGGACGACTCGTCAGGTTGCCCAACTACGAGGCGGTGCGAGCCTCCTCGGACACCAATGTGGCGACCCCCGGCCAGCACATCCACATGCCCTCGCCGTCGTATTTCCCGATCGTGTGCTCGTTCGGGCTGGTCGTGGCGGCCTACGGCATGATCATGGGCCACACCAACGGTGCCAACTACATCGTGTCGGTCGTCGGTTTCCTCATCACCGTCGGTGGCCTGTACGCCTGGGGACTGGAGCCCTCGGCCGAGCCCCCGGAGGAACATGGCGGCGAAGGCGGGGAAAATGCGCCCCCGCAGCCGGCTCTCCTCGGTGCCAGCGGAGGCACGATGGCGCTGGACGCGCCAGAGACCGCGGAGCTGCCGCCCGGGGACACAACCGAAGGCGGGTCTGAAAGCTAGATGGCCACCACCACCACCCCCGAAGTCCTCGACGAGAGCCCGGGCGAGAGCCCGGCCGACCACGGGATGAGCCCGGCGACCAACACCGGGGTCTCCAACGAGAAGCTGGCGATGTGGTCGTTCCTCGGCTCGGAGTGCCTGCTCTTCGGTGCCCTGATCTCGACCTACTTCCTGTACCGGGGCCGGAGCTTGACGGGTCCGACCCCGAAGAACATCTACGACATCCCGTACACCTCGATCAGCTCGTTCGTCCTGCTGATGAGCTCGCTGACGATGGTCCTGGCCCTGGCCGCCATCCAGCGCGGCGACCACCGGCGGCTGCGGCTGTGGTTGACCGCCACCGCCCTGCTCGGCACGGTGTTCATCGGCGGCCAGGTCTACGAGTTCACCTCGTTCATCCACGAGGGCCTGACCATGCGGACCAACCTGTTCGGCTCGAGCTTCTTCGTGCTCACCGGGTTCCACGGCGTCCATGTGACCCTCGGCATCATGATGCTGCTGTCGCTCGTGATCATGTCGGCCCGGGGCCGGTTGCCGCAGTCCAAGGTGCAGGTCGTGGAGATCATCGGCTTGTACTGGCACTTCGTGGACGTGGTCTGGATCGTGATCTTCACCGTCGTCTACCTCATCCCGTCCCCGGTGGCGCATTCGAACCGGCCGCTCCAGATCCGGTGACACCGTGACCGACTCAACCGACGCGACCAGCTCCACTCCCCAGACGCCGACCGCCGCCGGGGCGACCACGCTGACCGGCTCTGAGGCGCCCGCCCCGGCGCCCGCCGATCCGGGCGAGCGCCACCTGGTCGAGGAGGCGGTCGAGCACCGCCGCCCGACCGCCGAGGGCGGCGAACACGGGGCCCACCCCACCGACGCCCAGTACATGAAGATCGCCGCCGTCCTGGCCGCGATCACCGCCGTCGAGGTGGCGGTCTACTACGTCAAGAAACCGTTGGGATTCGGGTTCGCCCCCATCCTCATCACCATGGCGGCCGTGAAGTTCTTCCTGGTGGGCGCCTTCTTCATGCACCTGCGCTTCGACAACCGGGTGCTCCGGAGGTTGTTCATCACCGGAATCGTGCTGGCCATAATCATCTACCTCATCGTGTTCCTGCTGCTGGGGGTGTTCTCGAGCACGCACGGCGCCCACGGCTGATGGTCGCCTGATGCTCGCGGCCGTCGATCCCTGGCGGTTCCACGCCCATCCCGACACCTGGTTTGTCGTGGTGCTGGCGGCCTTCGGTTACTGGTACGCCGTCCGGCGGGTCGGGCCCCGGGTGATGGGGGGCCGGGCGACGGTGGTCACCCGCCGTCAGGTGCTGTGCTTCTCGGCCGGCCTGCTGGCCATCGAACTGGCCAGCGACTGGCCGATCCACGACCTGGCCGAGAACTACCTGTTCTCGGCCCACATGTTGCAACACATGCTGATCAGCCTGTTCGCCCCGCCGCTGTTGCTGCTCGGCATGCCGGCGTGGCTGATCCGGCACATCCTCCGCCCCCGCTGGGCCGCGGGGACGGTCCGGGTACTGGGCCGGCCCCTGGTGGCGGGGTTGATGTTCAACACCGTCATCGCCATCTCCCACGCCCCGTTCTGGGTCAACGCCACCCTCGAGCACCATCCCCTCCACTTCTGGGCCCACCTGCTGCTGTTCGTCTCGGCGCTGCTCATGTGGTTCCCGGTGATCAACAAGCTGGAGGAGTTCCCGACGCTGAGCGCGACCGGGCGGATGGTGTACCTGTTCCTGCAGTCGGTGGTGCCCAACGTCCCGGTGGCGTTCCTCGTGATGTCCGACGGGGTGCTGTACCGGTTCTACGCCAATGCCCCCCACCCGATCGCGGGGCTCAACGCCATCAACGACCAGCAACTGGCGGGCGCCATCATGAAGGTCGGGGGGACGTTCTACCTGTGGGGGATCATCACCGTCCTGTTCTTCCGGTGGGCCGCGACGCAGTACCGCTCGGACGGCAACGCCGACGATCGGGCCGCCAGTGCGGCCGAAGGTGAGCAGATGCTGGCCCGACGGCGTACTCGGCGTCCCGAGCCCGCTGCGGTTCTGGCCGGGCGCACCGGTTCGGCGGGCGGGGCACGGGGGGCAGGAAAGGCCCCGGACGGGCAGGACGCCATGCCGCGTGTGCTCACCTGGGATCATGTCGCCGAGGAACTGGCCAGGACGCCGCCCGCCGAGCCCGACGGTCCCGACGGTTAGCCGACGGCCCGGATGACGTCTCGTACCCGCCGCGGCCTGGTCGGGGCGGTCATTGCCGTCGGCGTCGTGCTCGTGGCCGTTCCATTCCTCCGGGCCGCCAAGGGTCCCTCCGGGGGCACCGGCGGTGAACGGGGCCAGCAGGCGCCCGACTTCGCCAGCACCGACCTCGGCGGCCAGCCGGTGCGGCTCAGCTCCTATCGGGGACGCCCGGTCATCCTCAACTTTTGGGCGTCGTGGTGTCAGCCATGCCGGGCCGAGTTTCCCGTGCTCCGGCAGCTGCAGTCCCGCAATTCCGATGTGGTCATACTTGGCGTGGTGTTCGACGACGCCGACAACCCGGCCCGGGCGTTCCTGCGGTCCGAGGGCGCAACCTGGCCGGGCATCCGGGATCCCAAGGCGCAGATTGCCGGCGCCTATGGGGTGCATGCCAAACCGGGCATCCCGGTGTCGATCCTGGTCGACCGGTCGGGCCGGGTCGTCGACCACCGATACGGCCCGCTCGTCGACCAGGCGGCGGCCGACGCGTTCATCCAGGAAGCCCGATGACCAGCATCGCGGCGTGGATGTCGGTGGAGAATGCGTCGTCGGCGGTGGCCTTCTACCGCGCCGCGTTCGGAGCGGTCGAGCGGGAACGCCTGGCCAACGAGAGCGGGGAGGTCGACATCGCGCGACTCTCGATCGCAGGAGCCGACTTCTGGATCCAGAACGACCCCTCGTCGACGCCCGCAGCGCTCAACGGCTTGTCGGTCCGCATGATCCTCACGGTCGACGACCCCGACGCCGTCTTCGCCCAAGCATTGGCGGCGGGCGCAACGGAGATCGCGCCGATCTACGAAGAACACGGCTGGCGGATCGGCCGCGTCGCCGACCCGTCAGGCCACCACTGGGAAATCGGCCGCCAGCTCACCTGACTGCGCTCCCGGGGGGGCCGGTTCGCGCTCGGCGTCTGGACGGGTGGCCGGGCTTTTCCTGCCCAAACCGCGGGCTATTCCCAGCGGAAGGTGGCGGCGGCGGCCACTGGGGCGACGACGGCCCAGATCACCAGCACGATCCAGGCCCGGCCGGGGACGTGGCCGGCGGACGCGAGGGTGCCGTGGAGGGCATCGGACAGGGCGCCCGAGGGCAATGCCCGGGAAAACGCTCGCAGCGGCCCCGGCAGCTTGTCGAGCGGGAACACCATTCCGCCGAGGAGCAGCAACACCAGGTAGAGGCCGTTGGCCGCGGCCAGGGTCAACTCGGCCCGCAACGTACCGGCCATGAGCAGCCCGAGACCGGCGAACCCGATCGTCGCCAGCAGCCCCGCGGCGGCCGCCAGGAACGGGTTGCCGTGGGGATCCCATCCGAGGGCGACCGCCGCCCCGACCAGCACCGCCGCCTGGATCACCTCGAGCAAGACGATCGCCGACGTTTTGGCCGCCAGCAGCGCGGGCCTACCGAGGGGCGTGGAACCGAGGCGTTTGAGCACGCCGTATTGCCGTTCGAACCCGGTGGCGATGCCGAGGCTGACCATGGCGGTGGACATGACCGCCAGGGCCAGGATGCCGGGCGCAAGGAAGGTGACGGCATCGGACACGCCGGCCGGTTTGGGTAAGACGTCGACCAGCGAGAAGAAGACCAGCAGCCCGACCGGAATACCCAAGGTGAGCAACACCGAGTCGCCCCGGCGCAGCGTCATCTTCAACTCGGCCCGGGTTTGGGCCCGCCAGCCACTCACTCCTGTGGCTCCGTTGCGCCCGGCCCCCGGCCGCCGTCAGCCACCCGGCGGCGCCGCCGGCCAGCCGCCGGTTCCACGCGGATTTCGTCCTCCGGGGGGGCGGGGTCCCTGGCGACTGTTCCGTTGGTGGACTCGGGGCGACCGGTGAGACGGAGGAACACGTCCTCGAGGCGCTCCCGACCGGCCTGCAGGTCGGACAGGGCCAGGTCCTTTTCCGCCAGCCAGGCGGTGATGGCCGCGATGGTGGCTGGAGCCGGGTCGGCGTGCACCAGGTATTCCCCCGGCTGTTCCTCGTCGACGGTCGCCGCGAGAGCCGCACCGAGGGCGACGGTGTCCAACCCGGCGGGAGCCCCGAAACGGATACCTTTTCCCCCCTCCTTCGTCGTCAACTCCGACGTCGTGCCGTCGGCGACGATCTCGCCGTGGTCGAGGATGATGATGCGGTCCGCCAGCCGCTCGGCCTCGGTCATCTCATGGGTCGTGAGCAGCACGCAGGAGCCGGCCGAGCGGAGGTCGTTGATGACCTCCCGGATGGCGAGGCGGCCCTGGGGGTCGACGCCGGCGGTGGGCTCGTCGAGGAAGGCGACCCAGGGCCGGCCGACGAGGGCGAGGGCGAGGGAGAGGCGCTGCTGTTCGCCGCCCGACAGGCGCCGCCACGGGGTCGTCGCCACCGACGTGAGGCCGACCCGGTACAGGACGCCTTCGGGCTCCTCGGATTCGTCGTAGTAGCTGGCGAAGAGCCGGACCGCCTCGCGGGGCGACATTCCGGGGTAGACACCGCCGCGCTGGAGCATGACGCCGATGCGCCTCGTGAGCGCCCGGTGATCCCTGACGGGGTCGAGCCCGAGCACCCGGACCGTCCCGACGGTCGGGCGGCGGTAGCCCTCCAGGGTCTCGAGGGTGCTGGTCTTGCCGGCGCCGTTTGGGCCGAGCAGCGCCGTGACCTGGCCCGCCCGCGCCTCGAAGCTGATGCGGTTGACCGCGATGGTCTTGCCGTAGCGCACGACCAGGTCGCGGACCTCGATGGCAGGCCCGGGCACTCGGGCGACCCTACTTGGCCAGCCTCAACTGGGCCGGGGCGGTCGGCGGCTCCTGTACCTTCGACGGCGATGATCGACGTGCGCCGCCTCCGGGACGAGCTCGACTCGGTGCGGCGCGCCCTGGCCCGGCGGGGGATTGACCTGTCCGAACTCGACCGGGCGGCGGACCTGGACCGCCGGCACCGGGCGCTGGTGATGCGCCGCGACGAGTTGCGGGGGCGGAAGAACACCGTGTCCAAGGACATCGGTGCGGCCCGGCGGGCGGGGGAGGCCGACCGGGCGTTCGCCCTGACGGGCGAGAGCACGGCGGTGGGCGAGGAGCTCGACCAGGTCGAGGCGGCGACGGTCGCGGCCGAGCGGGAGTTGTCGGGGCTGTTGCTGCGCATCCCCAACCTGCCCGCGGACGACGCACCAGACGGGGCGTCGGAGGCCGACAACCCGGTGTTGCGGGTCGTCGGGTTCGGCGAGGGCGAGGGTGAGGGCGGTGGCGGTGGTTCGGGCGAAGGCGGTGGCGGTGGCGGTGGCGGTGGTCCAGCAGGCTATGCGGAGCACCAGCGGGTCCCGCATTGGGAGATCGGGGCGGCGCTCGGCATCTTGGACCTGGAACGGGGGGCGCGGATCTCGGGGTCGATGTTTCCGGTGTACCGGGGGATGGGCGCCACCTTGGCCCGGGCGCTGTGCCAGCTCGCGCTTGACCGCAACGCCGACGCCTTCGAGGAGATCCGGCCGCCGACGCTGGTGCGCACCGAGACGTTGCAGGCGACGGGGCAGCTCCCCAAGTTCGCCGATGACGCCTATCACATCGAGCGCGACGACCTGTGGCTGATCCCGACGGCGGAGGTGCCGCTGACGTCGTTGCGGCGCAACGAGATCTTGGGGGAAGCGGAGCTGCCGGTGCGGTTGATGGGATGCACGCCGTGTTACCGGCGGGAGGCGGGCAGCGCCGGGCGCGACACCCGGGGCCTGCTGCGGGTCCACGAGTTCGACAAGGTCGAGATCCTCGCGATCACGACGCCGGCCCAGGCCGCGGACATGCATGCGGAGTTGCTGGCCCGGGCCGAGGGGACGATCGCGGCGCTGGGGCTGGCGTACCGCATCGTCGACATTTCGACCGGTGATCTGGGGCAGTCGCACGCGCGGAGTTTCGACATCGAGGTGTATGCGCCCGGGTGCGGGATGTGGCTGGAGGTGTCGTCGGTGTCGTGGTTCAGCGACTACCAGGCGCGGCGAGCGAACATTCGGTACCGGCCCGTGGCCGGGGGGCAGACGGTCATGTGCCACACGCTGAACGGATCGGCGCTGGCTGTTCCCCGGGTCTGGGCGGCGCTGGTGGAAACGGGGCGCCAGCCCGATGGGTCAGTCGACTTGCCGCCGGTGCTCCATCCGTACCTGCGGGGCGCCACGGGGATCCCGGCTCGCTCCTAGAGGCGCCATGGGGCGCGGGTCCGCGTGTGGAATAGTGCCTCCGGGGCCACATGGCCCCGCTCATCAAACTCTCCACAGGGACGGATGCACATGCATAAGCGCTTTGCCTTGACGATTGGCGGATTCATCGTGGCCGGAGCGATGGTCATTCCGGCAGGATCCGCGTTCGCCGGGGTGAACCAGCCGTCAGCGGCCTGCACGCAGATCGTCGCCAACTTCAACCGGAACTTCAACCTGATCGAGGGTTCGACGTCGCTGACGAGGGCTCAGAAGAACACCCACGAGGCGGCGTTGTCGAAGGCCGAGGCGGCGGCACTCAAGGCCAACAACTGCAACGTTTGCAATAAGTAGCGCGCGACCCGTCCGCGCCTGGCCGGAGTACAAACCGTCGTTGGGGCGACGGTTTGTACTCCGGCTGCCGCGCGCCACTGCGCGCCTCGGCGGCCTAGAGGCGCAGAGGGGACTCTTCGAGGTCCACGCCGGCCTCGTCGTCGATCGACCGGCGCAGCGCGACGTGGAGCGACTCGGGGGTCAGGACGCCGACGAAGCGTTCCCCGTCGAGCACCGCCACCCACCCGGCGTCGTGTTGGAGCATCTCGCTGAACGCCTGCTTCAGCGTCGCCCCGAGCGACACCCACGCCTCCATGCGGTGGGTCCGCTCGCCGACGGTCCCGCCGTGGCCGCCGGCCGTCCCGCCGCCGCCGGCCGTCCCGCCGCCGCCGCCGGTGCGGTCACGGGCGATCCAACCCCGTAGCCGTTCGTCGGGATCGACCACTACGGCCCACTTGCTGGCGACAGCGTCCATGGAACGCCGGGCGTCGTCCAGGCTGTCGTCGATATGGACCACGGGCGGCTTGTCCAAGTCGGCGACGTCGATGGACGTCACCGTCAGGCGCCGCAGCCCCCGGTCGGCGCCCACGAAGTCGGCCACGAACGGCGTGGCCGGGTTGCCCAGGACCTTGGCCGGGGTGTCGTACTGCTGCAGGTGACCGCCCTGGGCCAAGATGGCGATCCGGTCGCCCATGCGCACCGCCTCTTCGATGTCATGGGTAACGAACACGATCGTCTTGCGCACCTCCCGCTGCAGCCGCAGGAACTCGCCCTGCAGCCGGTCCCGGGTGATGGGGTCGATGGCCCCGAACGGTTCGTCCATGAGCAGCACCGGCGGGTCGGCGGCCAAGGCCCGGGCCACGCCGGCCCGTTGGCGTTGACCGCCTGACAGCTCGCTCGGATACCGGCGCCCGAACTGGTCCGGGGGTAGCCCGACCAGCTCCAGCAGTTCTGTGACCCGGGCCGAAACCCGGGCCTTGTCCCAGCCGAGCAGTTTGGGGACGGTGGCCACGTTGTCAGCGATGGTCAAGTGGGGGAACAACCCCACCTGCTGGATCACGTAGCCGATGTGGCGACGCAGGTCGACAGCCGACTGGGACATGATGTCGGTGCCGTTGACCGTGATGGTCCCCGACGTGGGTTCGATCAGCCGGTTGATCATCTTCATCGTCGTCGTCTTGCCGCACCCCGAGGGCCCGACGAGGACGCAGAGCTCGCCGTCGGCGATCTCCATCGAGAGATTGTCGACCGCCACCTCGCTGCCGTAGCGCTTGGTGACCGACTCCAGCCGGATCATCGAGCAACCGTACCCGGCTGCGACCAAACCCCGCTCTGCCCGCCCCCGCTACGCTCCTCAGCCGTGTCGGCCGCGGGGCCCTTGTCGCATTTGTCGCAGTCGTTCCTCGCCTCGGGCCAGCCATGGGTCGACTGGCACTGGGTGCGCCACCACCTGGGCGTCATCCGCCACGACATCTGGGAGCACACGTTCCTCACCGGCCTGGCGGTCGGCATCGGCCTCCTGATCGCCATCCCCCTGGCCATCCTCGCCTACCGCCAGAAGTGGACCGAGGCGCCGATCCTCGGCCTCACCGGCGCCATCTACACCATCCCGTCGCTGGCCCTGCTCGGCTTCCTGGTTCCGATCACCGGCCTCACGACGACCACGGCTGAGATCGCCCTGGTCGGCTACACGCTGCTGATCCTGGTCCGCAACGTCCTGACCGGCCTGCACGAGGTGCCCGCTGACATCCGAGAGGCCGCCCGGGGGATGGGGTACACGCCCACCGGCCAGCTTCTCCGGGTCGAACTCCCGCTGGCGGTACCGGCCATCATGGCGGGACTGCGCGTCGCCACCGTCACCACCATCGGCTTGGTGACCATCACCGCCCTGATCGGCGCCGGGGGCCTCGGTCAGCTGATCTACGGCGGGCTCAACCAGGATTTCCGCACGCTCACGGTTGTCGGGGCAGTGGCGTCGGTGGGACTGGCGGTGGTGGCCGACGGCCTCCTGGTCGGCGTGCAACGGTTGGTCACGCCGTGGTCCCGGCGCCGGGGCGGATGAGGCCCGGGTCGTGAACTTCCTCAGCAAGGTCGCCCACTGGTTCTTCACCGCCAGCCACTGGCGAGGTACCGACGGAATTCCTCACCGGGTGTACGAGCACCTGACCATCTCGGGTCTGGCCGTGGCCGCGGCCCTGCTCGTCGCGCTCCCCATCGCCCTGTGGCTCGGTCACCTCGGCAAAGGCGGCTACGCCGCCATCAGCATCGCCAACGCCGGCCGGGCCATCCCCTCCTTCGCCCTGCTCGTCATCGGCTTCGAAATCTTCGGCCTCGGCGCCACCCCGGTCTTCCTCGCGCTCTTCGCCCTGTCCGTGCCACCCATCGTGACCAACACCTACACCGCGATCCGCGGCGTCGATCCGGATGTGAAGGAGTCGGCGGTCGGCATGGGCATGACCGGCTGGCAGGTGCTGACGCGCGTCGAGATACCCAACGCCATCCCGCTGATGTTCGCCGGGATCCGCACCGCGGGGGTGCAGGCGGTGGCCACTGCAACCCTCGGCGCCGTCGTGGCCTGGGGCGGGGTGGGCCGCTACATCGTCGACGGCATCGCCCAGCAGGACCACGTGCTGGTCTTCGCCGGGGCGCTGATCGTGGCGGTTCTGTCATTTCTCACCGAGTTGGCCCTGGCCGCCCTGCAGCGCGGCGTCACCCCCAAGGGCCTCCGCCTCAGCGCGGCCCACGACCCGAAGCTCTCGACGCTCCCCGGGGCGGCTGCGACCACCGCCGGCCCGGCCGCGACCACCGCCGGCCCGGCCGCGACCACGGCCGGCCCGGCCGCGATGGCAGCGGTCCCGGCGCCGGCGGGGTAGAAGCGGCATGATTGATCCCCGGCGCGGCCGGCTATGGCTGAGCGGTGCCGGCGTCGGACGGGACCTCCCCGTGCCGGCAACGAAAAGCAACGAAAAGGGAGAATGAACCCATGCGGTTTCACCGTGCAGGAGCGACCGGGGCGATGCTGCTCGCAGTGGCCATGTCGGCTGCGGCGTGCGGCTCGGGTGGTGGCTCCAC
>JAUTXN010000098.1 GCA_030838045.1 Acidimicrobiaceae bacterium | reverse complement strand
GGGTCGCGGGCACCACCTTCACGCTGACCACTTCACTCGCCGCGGCCACCTACCGCTGGCAGGTCGAGGCCTACGACGCCCAAGATCACAAGCTCGCCGCCAGTCCGGACAACGTTACGTTCGCGGTAGTCGCGGGCTGAGTGCAACCAGGAGACGTTCTAGTCGTGACCGGGGAACCCAGGGCCCGCGGCCAATCTGGGAGTCCCGTGAAGTAGCGACAGCGAGCGCCTGTACGGCCTTCACGCCCGCGGGCTGCACGTCGTGACGCTGGTTCGCCGGCCTCATCCGCGGGACGGCCTGCATCCGCGGGGTCTAGCGCAAGGGCCGTCGCGTGCAATGCATCTCGGGTCGTCATCCGAGGGCGCGCCACTTGTTTTGCCGGGACAGTCGCTACTCCTTCTCGCTACATGTCGGTTGGTGCCAGCTTCCTTAACGGCCCCTCATTGCGAGAGCATCGTACGGCGCCCGTCCCGCGCACTCCCGCGCACTCCTGCACCGCCCTGGCATCCTCCCGTGCCCAGCCGTGACGGGCCCCTCGCTTCCGCTCCTGGTGCGCGTACGATCGGCCGGGATGCGAGACACCACGTTTGTGGGCGTCGGTTGACTCTCGGTCTGCCCGATGGCATCCGAGGATGCCTGTTCGACCTCGACGGCGTGCTCACCCGCACCGCCACGGTGCACGCCGCGGCCTGGAAGCAGATGTTCGACGAGTTCCTCCGAGCCCACGCCACTCAGACCGGCGAGGCCTTCGTGCCCTTTGACGTGGACGACGACTACGGCCCCTACGTCGATGGCCGAACCCGCGCCGACGGGACCCGCACCTTCCTCGCCTCCCGGGGAATCCACCTCTCCGACGGTGACCCTGACGACCCTCCGAGCGCGCTGACGGTTCACGGCCTTGGAAATCGCAAGAACGAACTGGTCCTGGTGCGGCTGGCCCAAGACGGAGTGGAGGTGTTCGAGGGTTCGGTGCGCTTCGTCAAGGCGGTCCGGGACCACGGATTGCGCCGGGCGGTGGTCTCGTCAAGCGCCAACACCGCCCAGGTCCTCGATGTCGCCGGCATCGCAGACCTGTTCGAGGCCCGCATCGACGGGCTGGTCGCGGCCGAGCGGCATCTGCCGGGCAAGCCGGCCCCTGACATGTTCCTGGCCGGCGCCGAGTCGCTCGGCCTCGTACCGGCGCACGCCGCAGTGTTCGAGGACGCCTTGGCCGGAGTCGAGGCCGGCCGGGCCGGCGGCTTCGGCTTCGTCGTCGGGGTCGACCGGGTCGGCCAGGTCGGCCAGGTCGACCACGCGGCCGCCCTGCGAGAACACGGTGCCGACATCGTGGTGTCCGACTTGGCCGAGCTCTTGGACCGAGCGTGATCAGCCACCCGGCCTTCAACGTCGAGCCCTGGGTCGTGCGTGAGTGCCAGCTCCACCTGGAGGTGCTGGCCCAGGCGGAGTCGGTGTTCGCCCTGTCCAACGGCCACATCGGCCTGCGAGGCAATCTGGACGAAGGCGAACCGCACGGCCTGCCAGGCACCTATCTCAACTCGGTGTACGAGCTGCGGCCACTGCCGTACGCCGAGGGGGGCTACGGCTATCCGGAGTCGGGCCAGACGGTGATCAACGTGACCAACGGCAAGCTCATACGCCTGCTGGTCGACGACGAGCCGTTCGATGTCCGCTACGGGACGCTCCGCAGCCACGAACGGGTGCTCGACCTCCGGGCCGGGATCCTGACGCGTACCGCGGAGTGGGTGTCACCGGCCGGCTGCGCCGTGCGGGTCACATCGACGAGGCTGGTTTCGTTCACCCAGCGGGCGGTGGCGGCGATCTGGTACGAGGTCGAGCCGGTCGACGGGAGCGCCCGGGTGGTGGTCCAGTCGGAGTTGGTGGCCAACGAGTCCCTGCCCGACCTCGGACGCGACCCCCGTACCACGGCGGCGCTCGAGGCGCCGCTGGTCATGGAGGAGAACGTGGTCGACTCCACCGCCGCGGCCATGGTGCACCGCACCCGCCGCAGTGGCTTGCGCGTGGCCGCGGCCATGGACCACGAGGTGCACGCCCCCGGCGACACGCAGATCTCCGTCAGCGGGGTCGGCGACGTCGCTCGACTCACGGTGGCCGGCCTCCTGCACGCCGGCCGACCGCTGCGTCTGGTGAAGTTCCTGGCCTACGGCTGGTCGAGCCAGCGATCCCGTCCCGCGTTGCACGACCAGGTCGTGGCCGCGGTGGCCGCCGCCCGCATGCGGGGGTGGGACGGCCTGGTCGCCGATCAGCGGGACTTTCTCGAACAGTTCTGGGCCGGGGCCGACGTCGAGGTCGATGGCGACGCCGAGGTGCAGCAGGCGGTGCGCTTCGGGATGTTCCACGTATTGCAAGCCGGCGCCCGGGCCGAACAGCGGCCCATACCGGCCAAGGGTCTGACCGGTCCCGGCTACGACGGGCACGTTTTCTGGGACACGGAGTCCTTCGTGCTTCCGACGCTCACCTACACCTATCCCCAGGCCGCCGCCGATGTCCTCCGCTGGCGCCAGTCGACCCTGCCCATCGCACGGGAGCATGCCGTCCGCCTGGGCCTCGACGGTGCCTGTTTCGCGTGGCGGACCATCGCCGGTGAGGAGTGCTCCGGGTACTGGCCCGCGGGCACGGCGGCGTTCCACATCAACGCCGACATCGCCGATGCCGCGCTGCGCTATGTCGACGCCACCGACGACCGGGGCTTCGAGCGCGAGACCGCACTTCCGTTGCTGGTCGCCACGGCCCGGCTCTGGCGCAGCCTCGGCCATCACGATCTCGACGGGCGCTTCCGCATCGACGGGGTCACCGGTCCCGACGAGTACAGCGCGCTGGCGGACAACAACGTCTACACCAATCTGATGGCGGCGCGGAATATGGCGGCCGCGGCCGAGTTGGTGGGGCAATACGCCGACGACGCTGAAGCCCTGGAAGTCAGTCCCGAAGAAGCGGCGTCATGGCGCGACGCCGCGGCCGCGATCGTCATCCCCTACGACCACCGGCTGAAGGTGCACCCCCAGGCGGAAGCCTTCACCGATCACGCCCGGTGGGACTTCGAGCACACCAAGCCCGAGCAGTACCCCCTGCTCCTGAACTTCCCCTACTTCGACCTGTACCGCAAACAGGTGGTCAAACAAGCCGACCTCGTGCTGGCGCTTCATCTTCGGGGCGAGGCGTTCACCGCTGAGGAAAAAGCCCGCAACTTCGCCTATTACGAGCCGCTGACAGTACGGGATTCTTCGCTCTCGGCCAGCACTCAAGCGGTCATCGCGGCCGAGGTGGGACAGCTTGAACTAGCCCACGACTATTTGGGTGAAGCGGCGCTCATGGACCTCGGCGATCTCGAACACAACACACGCGACGGTCTGCATATCGCATCCCTCGCGGGCGCCTGGACGGCATTGGTCGCCGGGTTGGGGGGAATGCGGGCCGGAACAACAGGGGCGATTTCCTTTGCGCCCCGACTACCCAGCGGAATATCTCGATTGTCCTTCCGGCTGTTCTACCGGAGCCGGCGGATCGCGGTGTCCATTACTCCCGACGCCGCCACCTATCGCCTCATCGACGGACTGGCTCTCCCCTCGGCACATCACGGTGTATCCATCGTGATCCGTGACGAACCCTCGACCTACCCCATTCCCGGGATCGCTCCCCTGCCGCGACCACGCCAGCCGCCGGGCCGCGAACCGGTGTCCCGCCACGTGCGAGGCAGCGAGGACTGACCCGTTTGTCCACCCACGGGTGGTTGGCGCCCGGGCGAGTATTTGCTTGCACAAGCATAAGCGCTGGCGAGCGGCGGCGCTCACCGACAATGTGATGTAATGGTCAAGGAATAGGGCCTTCGTCACCCCCGACAAATCGGCGGGCTTTGACAGGGCAACTCCTGGGAGTCATTTTGTGCGATTCGGCCGATCATGAGCTGGAGCTTGAGTATCAGTCTGAAACGGAACTCGGCAACGATAGTCTGACGGCGACCCGTCGGTCATTCCTCAAAGGTGCAGGATGGCTGGCAGCCACTTCCGCGATGCTCTCTGGGACCTCAGTCTTTTCTCGCGTCACCCGGGCTTTCGCCGCCACCCCGACGGGCGCCCAGGGACCGATTCCGATGGCGATGCATATCCATTCGTCCTTTTCCGAAGGGTCCGCCAGCATGCTGGCCCAGCTCTCCGAGGCACGGCGAAACAATGTACCTGTTGTTTGGTTCACCGAACACGATTGGCGTATGAGCGCCCACGGGTACCGCCAAGCGGTGCACTTTGACAGCCTCCTGAAGGAGACAGAGGCTCCGAACAAAGCTTGGCAATGGCGGGAAATGGTGAAAGGGAAGCCTGTCAACAAGGGTGGCGGCATCGTAACCGCACCGGTAAGCCCTCTCGACCCGCATCCGCCCGGGGCAATGCATGTGATGGTTCAGGCTGGTCCCAATCGTCAGTCCTCCTTCAGCTATGGGGTCGACGCCAACAAGGCCCGCCTCAACTACAAGGCAAATCTGGCAGGACACAGCCTAAGTGAGAGCCCGCGGGACATCGTTCCGGCGTGAACAGCAGGACATCGTTCCGCTCTGCCAGGGGTGTTGACCGTAGGACATCGTTCCGCCCGTCGGGGTTGATTGCCCGCAGGACATCGTTCCGCTGA
>JAUTXN010000032.1 GCA_030838045.1 Acidimicrobiaceae bacterium | reverse complement strand
GCGTCCACCGGCTGGGTGTACCGAAGCGACGTGAACATCACCACGACGAACTACCGGATCGTGATCTCGGTCGGACAACGCAACCTGACCCTCTTCCAGAACAACCTGCCCGTCTATTCGGCGCCCGTCGGCGTGGGCCGGCCCCAGTGGCCGACGCCGCTCGGCCCGTCGTTCATCGACGCCGTGGTGTCGGTCCCCGCGCGCCAACAGCGGATCTACGGTCCCACCGCCCTCATCACCGCGACGCACTCCAACGTGTTCACCGAGTTCGACGGCGGCGATGGAACCGTCGCGATCCACGCCTACCCGTCTGACCCCGCCTCCACGCGGGGGGTCATGTCGTCACACGGTTGCGTCCGTGTCAGTCCGCAGACAATCGACGCCATTTCCAAGGTGCCGGCAGGCACCCCACTCGACATCGTCGCCTAGCCCGCTCAGCCCCTCAGCGCGCCTAGCCCGCTCGCCCGCTCAGCCGCTCAGCCGCGGAGCGCGTCGCCGATCTCCTGGGCCGACGCGCCCTGCTCCCGGAGCGCCGCCACCAGGTCCTTGAGCTTCCCCTGGAGTTCGTCGATGGCCGCTTTGGTGGTTCGCAGCTCCGCCAGCAGTCCTTCGTCCAAGGCCATGGCGTCAACGTAGCCCAGGTTCGGATCTGGGCCGTCTGGGGTAGGTCACCCCCCATGAAGGCGACGGCGACGACGCAACGACCGTGGCGATTGTTCTCCCTGGAGCTGCAGACCGGCGACCGGGTGACCCAGACGGCGAGCCTGCGGCGCACCCGTCCGGCTGTCTCCGAGGCGGCTCATGACCATCGCCGCCGACCGCCGACCGCTCGCCCGCAACGCTAAGAAGGCGAAACCCCGAAGGGCGGCACAAAGGGCGAAACGCGTCCCGTCCCCAAGTGACCTAGATCATGTCGGCTCTCGTCAGGGGCATCCCGCTGCTGCCGTCATCCATGGTCTTGACCCCGAGGACCTGGTGAATGGCCGTCTCGTTCAGTTCAAATCCCACGACGGCCGCGGCCATGTACAACTGCCAGATCCGCGCCCGCACGATGCCTACCAGCGCCACTGCCTGGTCCCAGTTCCGGTCCAGATTGATCACCCACTGGCGAAGCGTCAGGGCGTAGTGCTCGCGCAGTGACTCGACGTCGCGCACCTCGAGCGACACCGCTTCCATGGCCGAGACGACGTCAGCCACGTCCTCCAACTCCCCGTCGGGAAACACGTAGCGCGCCGTGAAGCTGCGCCGGTCGAACGAGGCCCCGTTCGGTGTGGAGATGGCGTGGTTGAGCAGCCGCCCACCCGGGACCAGCACGCCGGCCAGCGCCGAGAAGTAGGCCGCCATCTGCTCCTTGCCCACGTGCTCGAACATGCCGATCGAGCTGATGGCGTCGAACCGCTCCGCCCCCCGCGCCCGGCCCGCCAGGCCGCCACCGCCACCGACGTCGCGGTAGTCCTGCAGCCGGATCTCCACCCAATCGGACAGTCCCGCCTCGGCGACGCGCTTGCGGGCCAGGTCGTACTGCTGCTCCGACAGCGTGATGCCCACGGCTCCGACGCGGTAGTTGGCCGCGGCGTGCATCGCCATGCCCCCCCAGCCGCAGCCCACGTCGAGCAGCCGCATGCCCTCCTGCAGCCCGAGCTTGCGGCAGATGAGGTCGTACTTGGCCGCCTGGGCGGCTTCGAGCGTCGTATCAGCAGAAACGAAGCGGGCGCAGCTGTAGGTCATCGACTCGCCGAGGACCAACCGGTAGAAGTCGTTGCCCACGTCGTAGTGGTGCGATATGGCGGCCGCGTCGCGCTCGCGAGAATGGCGGCCCCCCCGCAATCGAGCCTCCTCGACCGGCCGGGGCGGCGGCGGGCCGAGCACGCCGAGGCGCACTGCGGCGGCCAGGGTGCGGGCCACGGTCCGGGTGCCGATCAGCAGATCCTGAGGAGCGGCCCGGAAGACCGCCCGAATCGCCTCCAGCAGGTCGCCCTCCACTTCCGCCTCGCCGGTGATGAACGCCCGGGCGAATCCGACCTCGTTCGGCGACCACAGGATGTGGCGCAGCGCGGCCGGTGATCGGAGCACGATCGTGGCCGGGCCGTCGGCTGCGCCGACGTGGCTGCCGTCCCAGAAACGGACCTCGACGGGGAGGGACTCCCCGAGGACGGCATGGACGAGCGGCGCGAGGGCGCTGGCAGCAGTCACCGTGGGCATCCCACCAGCCTGACACGCTAGAAACATCCCCATGGCAGAACCCGATGTCTACCCGCGCATTCTCGCTTACCTCGTGGCCCACAGCACCCCACCCGACGAGCTCGTCCAGCGCCTGATCGCCGAGACAGCGGCCCTCGGCGGCGTGGCCACCATGCAGATTTCCACCGACGAGGGCGCGTTCCTGACCAACATCGCCCGACTGGCCCGGACCACCAATGCGGTCGAGGTGGGCACGTTCACGGGTTACTCGGCGATCTGCATCGCCCGGGGGATGACCCCCGGCGGCCATCTGCTGTGCTGCGACGTCAGCGAGGAGTGGACCAACATCGCCCGGCGCTACTGGTCAGAGGCCGGTCTGGCCGACAGGATCGAACTCCGCCTCGGCCCCGCCGCCGACACGCTCCGGTCCTTGGCCGACGAACCCACGTTGGATCTGGCCTTCCTCGACGCCGACAAGCTGGGCTACCCGACCTACTGGGAGGAGCTCGTGCCCCGCATGCGGCCCGGCGGTGCCATCATCGTCGACAACGTCCTGCAGCGGTTCCAAGTCCTTGACGACGCCGCGACCAACGAGAATGTCGTCGCCATCCGTCGCTTCAACGACCAGGTCGTCGCCGACGAGCGGGTCGACGTTGCCATGCTGCCCATCCGTGACGGGGTCACCCTCGCCGTCAAGCGCTAACCCGAGAATCCAGGAGCCCGTTTCATGAGGATCGCTGTTGCCTCCGACCACGCCGGTTTCGACCTGAAAGCGGTGGTCATCGAACACCTGACCACGGCCGGCCACACGCCGATCGACGTCGGCACCTATTCGACCGAACCGGTCGACTACCCCGGGTTCTGCGCCTCCGCCGCCCGGGCCGTCGTGCGCGACGAGGCCGACGCGGCCGTGGTCATCGGCGGCAGCGGCCAGGGCGAGCAGATTGCGGCCAACAAGGTCCACGGGGCCCGCGCCGCCCTGTGCCACGACGAGTTCACGGCCCGCCTGTCCCGTCAGCACAACAACGCCAACGTGCTGGCCTTGGGCGCCCGCATCCTCGCCCCGCAGTTGGCCCTGGTCGTCCTGGACGAGTGGCTGGCGACCGACTTCGAAGGGGGCCGCCACGTCGCCCGCATCGAGCAGCTGGCCGACATCGAGCGCGAGGAGTGCGCCAACGCCGGCGGCTAGCACCATCGAAGGCATCGAGCTGCGGCGGGTGCGGCTGCCGTTGCTCCAGCCCTGGCGGTGGCCGGGCGGAACCCTCACCGACCGTGAGGTCATCCTCGTGCGGGCCGTCGGTCCCCACAGCGAGGGCTGGGGCGAATGCGCCACCTTTCCCGCCCCGACCTACAGCCCCGAGTGGCTGGACGGGGCGTGGGACATCCTGCGTCACCACCTCATCCCCCTGGTGCTGGGCGAGCCGCTCGATGCCGCCACTCTGCGCCTGTCGGCGATCCAGGGCCACCACATGTCCAAGGCCGCCATCGAACTGGCCGTTCTCGACGCCGAACTGCGCGCCGCGGGCCAGTCGCTGGCCCAGCGCCTGGGCGCCACCCGCGCCCGGGTCACAGCAGGCGTGGCCGTGGGTCTCACCGGTTCGGTTCCCGACCTGCTCGACGAGGTCGGCCGCCGGGTGGCCGAGGGCTACCGCCGGGTCAAGCTGAAGATCCACCCGGGCTGGGACGTCGAGCCGGTGCTGGCGGTGCGAGCCGCCTTCCCCGATCTGGCCCTCCAGGTCGACGCCAACGGGACGTACCGCCTCGACGACGCCCCGCGGCTGGCAGCGCTCGACGAGGCCGGCCTCCTCTGCCTGGAGCAGCCTCTCGGGGGCGACGACCTGGTCGGCCATGCAGCATGGGCGGGGAAAATGAGGACGCCGCTCTGCTTGGACGAGTCGATCACCTCGGCCGCCGGCGCGGCGAGCGCCATCGCCCTCGGTGCCTGCCAGGTCATCAACATCAAGGCAGGCCGGGTGGGCGGCTATCTCGAGGCGGTGCGCATCCATGACGTGAGTGCGTTGCGGGGCGTACCGGTGTGGTGCGGTGGCCTGCTCGAAACCGGCGTGGGCCGGACCGCGAATCTCGCCCTGGCGGCGCTGCCGAACTTTTCCCTGCCCGGAGACCTGTCGGGGTCCAATCGTTTCTACCGGGACGATGTCACCGAGCCGGTCGTCCTCGGTCCCGACGGCACCATCGCCGTTCCCGACGGCCCGGGCACCGGCGCCGTGCTCAGGTCCGACGTTCTCGACGGGGCAACCGTCGAGAGCCGGTGGGCCGGCGCAGGCTGATGGAGCGACGCAGCGTCCACTGGTGCTGGCGGCTCACGGGCGAGCGGTCGCTGGTCCAGGGGGCGATGGGCGCCTCGACCATGCGGGCCAGGTTGAGCAGGACGGTGTCGTAGTTGACCCGCCAGCCCTTGAAGCTCTGCCAGGCCGCCTCCCTGTCCGCTCGGAGCGGCAGGCCGGCCTCTCCGAGCAGACGGCACGCCTCGTCGTACTCCGCCCGGCTGATGGTCACGGCGTCGTCGGCCCCCGGGTCGGGGTCGTGGGCCACGTTGAAGAAGTCGGCCAGGCGCCGCAGGGCCACGAAGCCGGCCCGGATGCACAGCTGGACGTCGGGGTCGTTGGGGTGCTCGACCGTGGAGGCCCAGATGGAGGCGGCGTCGAGCACCGTTCCCGCCGCCGTGATCCAGGACTGGTCAGGCTGCGGGGAGCGGAAGAACACCAGTATCGGGAACGAGGTGTGGGACTCCTCCAAGGCCGCGAACCACCCCTCCCACTGTTGCCACAACTCTGTCAGCCGGTCCGTGAGGCCGATGCGGTAGTAGCGGATGAGCAGGGTCCAGGCCGTTGGTGGCGTGCCCGCCCGGACCTGGAGCTGGGCGACCGCCCCCTCCCGCTGGGCGAAGACGCCGTACAGGGTGGGCAGGTAGGTGATGAGGAGCGTGAGGACCAACAGGCCCAGTCCCGCCTCGGTGAAGGTCAGGACGCTCGGGACGAGCCTCGAGTCGGTCGTCGTACCGAGCGTGATGATGGTCGACCCGGACAACCGGAACGCCTGCCCGAGTCGGTTGACGCCCACGCCCAGGTACAGGGCGGTGTAGCCCGCGGTGAGCAGCGTGTACCAGGAGGACAGGAGCAGGAGCAGCGTGATCGGGCCGTACATGGCCATGACCCGGTCCCGGCGTTCGTAGGACGGCGAGCGCCCGGTTCGCAGCCGGAACACGATGCGCGTGGCCCGGAAGACGATTCCGGTGATCAGGGATTTGACGCCTCGGGGGAGGATGGTCGAGCGGATGACCGAAAGCAGCGTCCCGAGGATGATGCCCGCGCCGATCAGGTCAAGGGCGATGCTCCGGGCCAGGCGCATGGAGGTTGGCCCTCAGTGTCCTCGTCGGTCGGGCGGTCGGGTCGGTCGGCGGGCGGTCGGGTCGCTGGGCGGGGCGGTCGGCGGTCGGTCGTCGGGGCGGTCGGCGGGCGGCTGCGAGGTTGCTCGTGTCGGCCGGGTCCGCTGCGGTAACGCTCGGACTAGGCGACCGAAGCGGTCGGACTCAGCGTACGCAGGTCCTGCAGCCGAGGATCGTTGGAGAACACCTCGACGACCGGTTGCGTGATCCCGAGCCGGCGCTGCATCTTCTCGATTTCGAGCCGTTGATCCCAAAGCACGAGTGTCACCACCAGCCCCTCCTCGCCGGCCCGGGCGGTCCGACCGGAACGGTGGAGGTAGGTCTTCGGGTCCTCGGGGGGGTCGTAATGGATGACGACGTCGATTCCCTCCACGTGGATGCCCCGGGCCGCCACGTCGGTGGCGACGAGGACCGGCAGCCTGCCGCTCATGAAGTCGGCGAGGGCCCGTTCCCGGAGCTTCTGGGGGAGGTCGCCGTGGATCGCGGCCACCTTGAGGCCCTCGCGCTGGAGGTTTTTGGTCAAGGTGTCAGCGCCGCGCTTGGTGCGGGTGAACAGCAGCGTGCGGGGGCTGGACTGGGCCACCTTGGCCGCCACCTTCACCTTGTCCATCTGGTGGACGGCGAGGAAGCGGTGCTCCATCTCCGAGATCGTCCCGACCGGCTCGACGACGTCGTGCAGGGCGGGGTCGGTCAGGTAATGGCGGACCAGGTAGTCGATCTCGCCGTCGAGGGTGGCGGAGAACAGCATGGTCTGATGGGGCATCGGCAAGCGCCGCAGCACCCACTCGACGGGCGGCAGGAAGCCCATGTCGGCCATGCGGTCGGCCTCGTCGAGGACGAGGATCTCGACGGTGTCGAGATGGAGGTCGCCCCGTTGGTGCAGGTCGATCAGCCGTCCCGGCGTGGCCACGACGATGTCGATCGGGCGGTGGAGGGATTTGATCTGGGTGTCCATCCCCGTGCCGCCGTAGATGGTGGCCAAGCTGAGGCCCAACGCCTCGCCGAGGGGTCGGAGGACGTCGGCGACCTGGCGGGCCAGCTCTCGGGTCGGGACCATGACCAGGCCGCGGGGCCGGCCGATGGCCTGGGCGCTGCGGCGGCCGGGGGCCGACTCGGCGCCGTTGGCATTACCGGCGCTGGCGGCGTTTTCGGCGCTCAGGCGCTGCAACATCGGCAACCCGAAGGCGAGGGTCTTGCCCGAGCCCGTCTTGGCCTTCCCGCAGATGTCGCGCCCGTCGAGCGCGTCGGGAATGGTGAGGGCTTGGATCGGGAACGGATTGGTGATCGGGGCGAGCGCTCGGACTAGATCCGGCGACACGCCCAACGCGTCAAACGATGGCTTCAAGGGTCTCCTGGGAACAGCGGATGTACAACATGGCTTGCCCCGCCCCGCCGCCGTACTTCAGGATACCACGTGATCTCCCGAGGAGGTGTCCGGCGAGGTGCGCAACCTACTGACGGGTCGGTAGGCTGGCGAGCATGCACCGATTGGATAGCCAAACCCTGTCGGAGGACCAGAAGCTGCTCGATGCCACCGCCTCAGTGGCAGAATCGCTGTTCGAACGGCACCTCGCGAAAACCAAGGAGTGGTTCCCTCACGAGCTCGTGCCGTGGAGCAGGGGTCGGGATTTCGAGCCCGGCCAGGAGTGGGATCCCGAGGAGTACGCGCTGCCCGACGCGGTGCGCAGCGCCCTCTATCTCAACCTGCTCACGGAGGACAACCTTCCGTACTACTTCCACGCCATCAGCTGGCTGTTCGGCGAGGACACTGTTTGGGGTGCCTGGAACCGGCGCTGGACGGCCGAGGAGCACCGTCATTCCATCGTGATCCGAGACTGGATGACCGTGACGCGAGCGGTCGATCCGGTCGTACTGGAGCGGGCCCGGATGGCGCAGGTCGGCACCGGCTACGCCCCCGAGGGCAAGTTGTCCAACACCTGCGAGGGCGTGGTCTACGTCACCTTGCAGGAGCTCGCCACCCGGATCTCGCACCGCAACACCGGCCGCTTGCTCGACGGACCCGGCCAAGAGGTCATGGCCAAGGTGGCCACGGACGAGAACTTTCACTTCCTCTTCTACCGCGACCTGGCCACGGCGATGATCGAGGTCGACCCGTCGCGGATGGTGATGGCGTTCGAGACCCAGGTGAAGTCGTTCCAGATGCCGGGCGCGGGCATCCTTGAGTTCGCCCGCCACGCCTCGGCGACCGCGGCGGCGGGGATCTACGACTTCAACATCCACTACGAGCAGATCCTCGCTCCGGTGATCCTGCGCCACTGGCGCCTCGAGTCGCTGACCGGGCTCACGCCCGAGGCGGAGCAGTCCCGCGATCGGACCATCGCCCACATGAAGCGCATCGAACGGGTGAGCAAGCGCGTGGCCGACCGTCGCGACCGCCAGATGGCCGCCTCCTCCCACTAACGCAGTCGCAAAGGCCCCCGAGGGAGCAGACCGCGCCGCTCGACCTTCGGTCCCGCGTCGCGGCCACGCCGGGTCGCGAACGAACTGGGGAGGGAAGTCGCGCTTCGGGCGGCAGGTTCTCTCCTCGGTAAACCGGCGCGATCGGGCGAGCGCGTCGAGACTGACCGATTGCCTGTGTCCTCGGGCCTCCGCGGTTTCGGACACAGGCGGGCGATAGCCTCGCCTCGCCATGACCCTCCCGATGTTCCCCGTTGCCCCGAGCGGCCCCCGGACCGTCACCCTGGTCCGGCTGGCGGGCGAGA
>JAUTXN010000029.1 GCA_030838045.1 Acidimicrobiaceae bacterium | reverse complement strand
AGGTACGACGCCGTTTCCTGGACCAGGCCGTAGGCCTCGCTGGCAACGATGAAGGCGTCCTCAGCGAAGCCCACGTTGAGCGACTGGCCGCTGCCCCGAAGAGCCAGGTACAGGTCGTCGGGGCTCTCGGCGGCGCTCACGCCGATGGCCACGGAACCGTCGAAACCCGACACCGTCTGGCAGAACGCCTCGTCCATCGCCGCACCGGCGGCCAGCCTGCGCGACAGGATCACCGGCACGACCTTGGTGTCGGTGGTGATCTCGGGGGGCAGGAGCAGCGACTCATTGTCGCGGAGGTCGAGGTAGTTGTCGACGTCGCCGTTGACTGCGGCCACGACGTACGGGCCGGCGGGGTGGAGGCCCTCGGCCAGCTCCTCGCCGTTCAGGGGGTGGGCGTTGGCCTGCGAGATGATCCCGACGCTGGCCCAACGGGTGTGGCCCAGCACCGTCACCTCGGCGTCGGGTCCCGCCAGGGCGAGATGCAGCAGGGGGTCGGTGGTGATGGCGGCGCGCAGCGCCCGGGTGTTGTCGCCCAGTTCGCCGATCTCCGCCGCCGCCTTGTACACCAGGCTCAGATGGCCGAGCGGGGTACGCAGCGCCATCGACGTGAACAGCTGGTCGTTGGCCCGGGCGCCGAGCATGGCCTGGATCTCGGGCTTGCGCAGGTCGACGCCGTGGCCCGTGACGAGGACGTGCAGGCCGGCCGAGTCGCGGCCTCGGACCTCCAGCCGGTCGAGAGCGGAAAGCGCCACCTGGATGGACCAAAAGGCGTCGAGGGCCGCGGTCGGGAGTTGCCCGTCGCCGATCTTGGAGTGATGAGCCAGGGCGGCGATTGCTCGAGCGGTGTCGGGGCGGTCGCGGCCGATGGCCCAGATGACGTCACGAAGCCGGACCAGGACCCCGTTGACCGCCTCGAGGTAGTCGGGCGACCAGAGCACCTTGCCCGTGTCCAGCGTTTCCTCGAGATCGTCGGCCAGGCCGGCGAGCGTCGTCCCGATACGGGCCACCTTGTCGTAACCGTGGCCGTCGCCGCTGTGCGAGAGGAGGCAGGCCACCCCGGGGGGGCCGCGAAGTTCGCGATCGACCTGCTCGAGCAGCTCGGCGATCGCCGTCATCTCGTCGTGACTTCGGCCCTCGGAACCGTCGAATCCCGCCACCGACTCCCCGAGCCGCACGACCGCGCCGTCGAGGCGCGCCAGTACCGACGCCAACTGGGGCGTCGGCCGGGAGGAACGGCGACGCAGGACGGCGATGATCCCGCACATGGCGCTCCAGGGTACTGGCCGGGTCCGTCCCGACGAGGCCAGGGCTATGGTGGTTTCCGTGGAGCCAGCAGCCGGCTTGCGGTCCCGCTTCCACGACGAGTTGGCCGCCGTGGACGCCAAGTTGTCCGAGCTCGTGCACCTGGTGTGCCAGGAGGTGGCGGAGGCGACGGAGGCACTGCTCCGCGACGACCTCACGGCATCGGTCGAGATCGTGTCGCGCAAGAACTGGTCGGATCCGTTGTACGAGCAGGTGGCCCGGCAGGTCGAGGTGCTGATGGCCCGGCAGGCGCCGATGGCGAGCGACCTGCGTTACCTGCTGGCGGTGGTGCGGGCGATACCGGAACTCGAGCAGTCCGCTGGCCTGGCGGCCGAGATCGCCTGGCGGGGCGGCGTCGGGATTGCCGGGGCACTCACGCCCCGGGCCCGGGCGCTGGTCACGCGAAGCGGCGACATCGTGACCGCAATGTGGCAGGAGTTGCGCCGGGCGTGGGATTTCCGAGATCTCACCGCCGAGAGCCTCGACGCGGCGCGCCACGAGCTGCGCGAGCTGCACACCAGCCTGACCGCCGAGGTTGCCAGCAGCGCCATGCCGGCTTCGGTGACCATGGACATGGCGTTGATCGGCCGCTTCTACGAACGGCTGGGCGATCACGCGGTCAACATCGCCGATCGCCTCGACAGCCTGAACGCCTGGGCGGCCGGCCCGCCGCCCGCTGCCGGTGCCAGCGGTGCGGTCAATGGCGATGACGGCAGTGGCGGGGGTCGCGGTGACGGGGGTGGCAGCGGCAGCGGCGGCGGCGGTAGCGGCGGCAGTGGCGGTGGCGGCGGGCCGGCGGCGCATGGGACAGCCGGCTGAGCGCATCTGCGGCCAGCGTCCGATCGACCCTTGCGCTGACCAAATCGGGACTGGTCGCAGGAGTCCGGAAGGGGCCCGTCACCCAATGGCGCGGCGTGCCCTACGCCGCGGCGCCGGTGGGCCCACTGCGGTTCCGGCCGCCGCAACCCCCAGAGCCGTGGGACAGCGTCCGGGACGCGTCGCGCTTCGGGCCGGCGGCGCCCCAGGCGATCTCACCGTTGCAGGGATTGGTCGGTGGCCAGCCGGGACGCTGGAGTGAGGACTGCCTCCACCTGAACGTGTTCGCTCCGTCGGACGGCGGTGGCGGCTATCCCGTCATGGTCTGGCTGCACGGGGGCGCCTTCATCGGCGGGTCGGGCTCCGCCCGCTGGTACGACGGGGGTCGCTTCGCAGCCGACGGTGGTGTGGTGGTCGTCACGCTGAACTACCGGCTCGGAGCCCTTGGGTTCCTCGAACTCGGAGGTGTGGCGGGCGACCGCTACCCGGAGGCGGGAAACTGCGGGATCTTGGACCAGCTTGGCGCGCTGCGGTGGGTCCAGGACAACATCGCCGCCTTTGGCGGCGACCCGGCCCAGGTGACGGTCTTCGGCGAGTCGGCCGGTGCCATGAGCATCGGCGTGATGCTGGCCATGCCCGCGGCCCGGGGGCTGTTCCACCGGGCCATCCTCCAGAGCGGGGCCGCGTCGGCGTACCGGACCCGGGCCCAGGCCGAACGCGTCACCGAGCGGCTGCTCTCGGCGCTCGGGGCGTCGGGCGTGGCGGAACTGGTGGCGGCGCCGGTGGAACGAATTCTCGAAGCCCAGGTCGCGGTCACGGGCAGCTCCGACGCGGCCTCGTACCTGGCATTTCGGCCGGTCGTCGACGGCCTCAACATCGTCGAGCCTCCGGACCGGGCCATCGCCGCCGGCCGGGGGGCCGACATCCCGGTGTTAGTGGGGACGAACCGGGACGAGATGACGCTGTTCCTGGCCTTCGACGCCGCCGTGGGCGGGTTGCGCGACGACCAGCTCGATCGGCGCGTCAGCGCCATGGTCGGCGCCTCATCGTGGCGCCAACTGAAGGCTGGCTACCGCGCCGCCCGGACCTGGCGCGACCCAGCCGAGCTGCTGTGCGCGGTGACGACCGACCTGGTGTTCCGAATGCCCGCACTGCGGCTGGCGGAGGGTTCGGCCGGGCGGGGGGGCGGCGGGCACCGGGCGCCGGTATGGATGTATCGCTTCGACTGGACCAGCCCGGCTGCCGGCGGTCGCCTGGGAGCGACCCACGCCCTCGACATCCCCTTCGTGTGGGACCTGGTCGATTTTCCGGGCGTCGAGCTGTTCACCGGCGAGGCGCCTCGGCGCCGGGAGCTGGCCGCGGCCATGCATGGGGCATGGCTGGCCTTCGCCACCACTGGCGATCCGGCCACGCCGCTGCTACCACCCTGGCCCCGGTACGAGGCGCCGGCGCGGGCGACCATGCTGTTCGACGCTGAATGCCAGGTGGTCGACGACCCGAATGGTGTCGAACGCAGGATGTGGGACGAGGCCAGGTCGGACGACGGGCCCTAGATGACCTTCGCCCGCAGAGCGATGGCAACCGCGTGCGTCCGGTTCCTCGCCCCCATGTGGCGCATGGCCCCGTGCAACACCTTCTTGATGGTGCTCTCCGAGTAGCTCATGCTGTCGGCGATACCGGAGACGCTGTAGCCCTCGCCGATCAGGCGAAGGACATGGATCTCGCGAACGGTCAAACCGAGCGGTCCTGACGCGACGTCGAGCGCCGGATCAACCTCCTGCTCCACCCGCCGCCCTGCGCTCCCGGCAGATGAGTCACATCCGCCCGTATTGAGCACGACACTGGCCACCGCCGGGTCCCAGGTCGGCGTTGTGTTGGGCCCATCCTCGCCGCCGGACAGCGATCGTGCAGGACGGACATTGTTCCCAGTCAGCCCAATCCTGCCACCGGGCAACTCGCCTCCCGATAACCAATTCATCCCAAGTTCCATATTGTCGGTGTTCTTTACCCTTAACTATCTCCGCCAATCCTGCTTCTTCAGGTAAATATGTCCTCCTCAGGGTCACCCGTTCGACGCGCGGCGCGTATTTTCACGCCGTCGGCACCGTGAACTCGTCCGCGGGCGGGCCTTCTCCGAGAAGATGTGCGACGGCTGCGACGATGCGACCGGCCGCCCGGCCATCGCCGTATGGATTCACGGCCCGGGCCATTGCGTTATAGGCGCCGTCGTCCCCGAGGAGCGAGATCGTGGCGTCATAAATGGCCGCGGGGGCGGTACCGACGAGCCTGACGGTCCCATATTCGACCGCCTCGGGACGCTCCGTGGCATCGCGCAGGACCAATACCGGCTTCCCGAGGCTCGGCGCCTCCTCCTGTATTCCGCCACTGTCAGTGAGGATCAGGTACGACCACGTCATGAGCCGGGCAAAGTCGAGATAGCCCACCGGGTCGAGAAGCCGGACATTGTGCACGCCTTCGAGGGCGGGCACGACGATGTCGCGTACGACCGGATTGCGATGGACAGGAAAAATGATCATGGTGTCCGGCTCGTCCCGGGCGATAGCCGCGAGCGCCTGGGCGATGCCGGCCAGCGGGGCTCCCCACGACTCGCGCCGGTGGGCGGTTACGACGATGAGCCGGCTGGTGCACGTTCGCAGAGGTTCCAAGGTGGCGTCCGTAGAAGGCGCGGTTTGTGCCAGCGCCCAATGCAGAGCGTCTATTGCCGTATTGCCGGTTATCACTATTTCCGCCGGCTTCACATTTTCGGCAAGCAGGTTGCGACGGTTGCTTTCCGTCGGTGCGAGATGCAGTGTCGCCAGAATGGAGATCATTCGGCGATTGACCTCTTCGGGAAATGGGGCTCGATTGTCGCCGGTCCGCAGGCCCGCCTCCACGTGGACGACCGGGATGTTTTGGTAGAAGGCGGCGAGCGCGGCCGCGAACGCGGTCGTGGTATCGCCCTGCACGATGACCAGGTCAGGCCGCTCCGCCCGGAACAGCTCCGTCAGGGCCGTCAGGCACCGCCCGGTCAAGCCCTCCAGCGTCTGCTGTGGTCGGGACAGGTCGAGGTCCACGTCGGGAGTTATCCGGAACAACTCCAGGACCTGGTCGAGCATCTCGCGATGCTGAGCCGTCGCAATGACGATCGTTTCGAGCACCTCGTGCGCCCGAAGCTCGAGGACCACCGGCGCCAGCTTGATCGCCTCGGGCCGCGTGCCCAGGACAACGGCAATCTTGCGCTTCGGCGTCGCTCGTGCGGTCAGGAGAGCCTGGCGCTTATCGATGCGGCGACCATGCGGGCACCCTACTGGCCCTCGGTCGACGCACGACGGCGAGGTCGCCGGTACGGATCAGTGAGCGGGAGCAGGCAGAGCAGGACGCACGCCAGGACCCAGCAGCCCGCGGCAATGATCACCCCGGCCGGTCGTTCCACGAAGGCGAGCGCGATCCCGCCGACGGCGGTCATCACGAGGGCGTTGGAGACGAGCAGCAGTCGAAGTACGAACAGGGTGCCCAGGTTGCGCACGGTCCAGTCGTCACCCCGACTTAGCCGCCGCCCGTGCCGCCCGTGCCACCCGTGCCCGCCGCGCCCGCCGCGCCCGCCGCGCCCGCCGCGCCCGCCGGGGAGATGGTGATCGTGGCGGCCGTTGTCGAACCGTCGGTCCCCTTCGCACCGGTGACGATCAGGGTCTGCCCGAGCTGCAGGTCTGCGACCGAGCCACTCGCCGACTTGGTGATCGTGGTCGCCGGGGCCAGGTTTATCTTCACGATGTTGCCGGCGGCGTCGGTCAGAAAGACCGTCGACCCCTCAATATCCGACACCGTCCCGAAGGTCCGGCCAGCCGCGCCGCCCGCGCCCGTGCCCGTGCCGGTGCCGGTGCCGGTGCCGGCGCCAGCTCCGGCCCGACGACCCGCGGCCAGGCCCGCCAGGCCCGTGGCGGCGGTGCTTGTGGTCCTGGTCGACTTGTCGTGGTGCTTCTGCAAGACGGCCCCGCCCCAGAAGCCGCACACCGCAAACAAGATCAGGGCAAGGATCCCCATGACCGGCGGTATCCGCAAGCCCTTGGGCGCCTGGTTGACCCACTCTTCATCGTCGTCGTCCACGAAATCGTCGGCCGGGGGCGGTACCGGCTCGTAGTCGGGCGACACTTCGGAGGAGGGGTACTCGACGGTGGGATCCTGATAGGACATTGGGTACTCCTGTTTCACTCGTAGCGCAGGGCGTCGATCGGCCGGAGCGAGGCCGCTCGGTTCGCCGGGTACAGGCCGAAGAAGACGCCCACCACAACTGCAACAGCGAACGCCAGCAGGATCGACGACGGGACGACCACCGGCTGTACACCGTCGATCCGGAACTGGCTCCCCAACAGGCCCACCACCACCCCGACCACACCGCCGATCAGCGAGAGCAGCACGGCCTCGACGAGGAACTGGATCAAGATGGCGCTCTTCGGGGCTCCGATGGCTTTGCGAATGCCGATCTCCCGGGTGCGCTCGGTCACGGTCACCAGCATGATGTTCATCACGCCGATCCCACCCACCAGCAAGGAGATGGCGGCGACAGCGCCCAACAAGACGGTGAAGGTCCGGTTGTTTGATTGCGAGGTCTGCAGCAGGCTTCCCTGATTGAGGATGGAGAATGGCAGCGCCGCCGCGGTGGTGTCGTTCCTCGATGCCAGGATCGTCGAGATCTCGGCCTGCGCCGCCGTCAGCTTGGATGCCGACGCTCCCTGCACGACCAACTGGGTGAAGGTGGACCCGCCAGTCAACTGGTCTTGCACCGCGGTGTAGGGCGCGATCGCCACGGCATCCTGGTTCTGGATGCCATTGGAGCCCTTTCCGGCCAGCACGCCGACGACGGAGAAGGTGGCATTGCCGAACTGGACCCGCTGTCCAATCGGATTGACGCCGGCGGTGAACAAGTTGGCCACGGCGTCCTGGCCCAGCACGACCACCCGGCTGCGATTGGTGACGTCGGCGTCGGTGATGGCGCGCCCGGCCTGAACCCGATAGTCGGTCGCATCGAGATACGACGGGGTGGTCCCGGTCACCGTCACGCTGTAGGTCGCCCCGTTGTAGGTCGCGGTCACGCTGGAAGAGGCGACGGGCGAGACGGTCAGAACGTCGGGGGCGGCCGACTTGTCGGACAAGGCCTTCACGTCGGCGATCGTCAAAGTGACCCGGCGGGACTGGGTGCCAGTCGTGGACCGACCGCCGAATCGGCCTCGGTTGATCACGGTGATGGTGTTGGTCCCCAGGCTCTTGATCCGGTTCTGGACTGCCGTCGAAGAACCCTTCCCGACGGCCACCAGAATGATCACCGCCCCGACTCCGATCAGCAGGCCGAGCACGGTCAGGCCGGACCGGAGCTTGTTGGCGCTGATTCCCCGAATGGCGATGCGGAAGTTCTCGACGACGTTCACGACGCGGCCTGCACCCCTGCTCCGACCGGACTTCGGCGTTCGTCGCTGACGATCTGTCCGTCGCGCAGGCGGACGATCCGTTTGGCGTACGCCGCGATGTCGTTCTCGTGGGTGATCAGGACCACGGTGCGTCGTTCGGCGTTCAGCCGGCTGAAGACCTCCATGATGTCGATGCTGGAGGCGGTGTCGAGGTTGCCCGTGGGCTCGTCGGCCAGGATGAGGGCGGGATTGGTGACGATGGCCCGGGCGACCGCGGCCCGCTGCTGCTGGCCGCCGGACATCTCGTTCGGGAAGTGGTGGAGCCGGTCACCGAGGCCCACGGCTCGCAGGGCGTCGCCGGCTCGCTCGGCGCGGACCTTGACGCTGACGCCGGCGTAGGCCAGGGGGAGCTCCACGTTGGCGAGCGCCGTGGTGCGGGCGATCAGGTTGTAGCTCTGGAACACGAATCCGATCTTCCGGTTGCGTATACGAGCCAGCGCTCGGTCGTCGAGCTGGCGGACGTCGACGCCGTCGAGCCAGTAGCGCCCCCGACTGGGCACGTCAAGGCAACCGATGATGTTCATCATGGTCGACTTCCCCGAACCCGACGCCCCCATGATGGCGACGAAGTCCCCTCGTTCGACAGCCAGCGACACCCCTTGCAGGGCCTGCACCTCGACCTCACCCATCCGGTAGGTCTTGACGATGTGGCGCAACTCGATCACGCGGCGATGAGCC
>JAUTXN010000258.1 GCA_030838045.1 Acidimicrobiaceae bacterium | reverse complement strand
GGGTGGAATAGCCGAGCAGGCTGTCGTCGAGGCCCAATTGGTGCGCCTCGATGCTCGTGCGCGTCCAGCCGAAATAGTAGAGAAGGGCGGTGACCGCTGACGTCGGACCGACGACCGTTCCGATGCCTCGAGCCGTGGCTCGCAATGAGCGAGTCGGGTCGGCGTCGTAGGCGGCGGCGTCGGAGGTCGGTTGTTCTGCCTTGGATTCGAGCGGCGGAGCCTTGGACTTGAGCGGGGCCCTGGACTCCGTCATCCGCTCAGTTGGCACCGATCGGCGCGCACCACTACGGCTTCGGCGGGGTCGGGAAGTTGGGCACGAACTTCGAATTTGCCTTGTGGGAGGCCAGGAGGCCCTTCGTCCAGTTGTACACGAGAGTTCTCGCCGCCTGGCATTTCGCGGGAGTGTCGAACGAGGACGCCGAATTCGGGCTCAGAGGCGGGTCGACCGACGTGTCGAAGCCACAGTCGATCGGAAATGTGATTTGTTGGAACTCGGTTTGGGCGATGCTCCAGTGTGACAGGCACGCCTGGGCGGCGGCGGTGTAGAGGTGGATGAGCTCCGGCGGCACTCCCCCGTCGCTCCACTTGGTCGTGGTCGGCGCTTCGGCGTTTTCGATCTGGCGCAGCAACGGCCCGCAGCTTCCTGCGGCCAGCAACTGGAACGCCTTCGTCCCCGGGGGGAAGACCTGATCGACGACACCGGCCGGCAGGTAGGAGTCCTTGGGCCGGGTCGGCGGCGGGGTCTGCACCGGCCCCGTGAGCGGGGTTTGAGGCGGGCCCCCCGGTTCGGTCGTGACTGACGATGAGCTCGTGGTCGCCGTCGTGTCGGCGGCGGTCGAATCGGACCCGGATGCCAGCGCCCCGGTACCCCCCGAACCTCCCCCGCACGCCGCGCCAGAGACGAGAAGGAGAGCGACCAGGGCGATCGTGGCTGTCGCGGTGCGGCGCTCGGGTCGGCTGGGAACGGTCACGAGTCCTTCGGTCTCGGTCTCGGTCTCGGTTGCACTGGGCCGCAAGCCCATCGGAACCCCCTCCGTTGCCGTCGGTCGGCGACGCGTTTCGTCTCCTCAGGCAAGTGTCCCATCAGCGGGATCGTGATGCTCGGGATCTAGCCGAACGGATGCCCTGTCCCGCATGCGTCACCCGCTGCCGTCTCGTGACAGTGACACCCGTTTCGTGATCCATTGTGTTCAAAACATGTAGCTATGACATCGCGCAACGAACACAACCAATCCCGACGCGCCCGATGACGGTTTGCACCGGGGATCTGACTCAGAGCTCACCGGAGTCCGCCGAGACGCCGGACACCCGCGCCGGCTTGGAGGAGCCAGCCAGAGCACCCGGGGCGGTCACGCCACCCGACGCCGGCACGCTAATCGCGACGGCCACCCCGGGCCTCGGGGTGGCCGTCGTGCCGGCTATCCACACGCGATGCCCGACCAGCGACGGGCGATTCATCCCTCGACCGCGTACCCGACGCGCCGGTGGTGGGGGTCGTGGTGGAGTTCGCCCAATTCGCCCGAGGTCGGCGTCCCGGACGCGTCCCGGAGGCGTTCGGGAGGCGGGCGCAGTCGCCGCGGTCAGGTCGGGACCTGCTACGCGGTCCGAGCCCAATCAGCGGTCGGTGCTATGACCGTGACATGGCCATCGACTTCACCCGAACCGTGCTCGACCCCATCCGACACTTCATCGGGGTTCGCAATCAGCAGGGCGCAGTACAGCTCGACGCCGATGCGACGGAGGTGCCGGAGGTGCCTCAGGGGCCGGCGAACTGGCCAGGGCTGTTTCGCGGGATTGCGCGCAACGTCGAAGATCCCGAGCAGCGACTGCGCATAGCGGTTTCGGTGCCGGAAGTGCTCGGGGCGCTGGAGGTGTGGGCGCAAGCCTGTGTTGCGCCCGGTAGTCGCGCGCTGCCCACCGTGGGTCAGGAGGTCTGGGTGACGTTCGAGAAAGGGAACCCGGACTTCCCGGTGTGGCTGGGCGTCAACGGCTCCCTCCCGTAGCTGCCGGTCGTCCAGTCATAGTGGTACTGCTGCCGACGACTTCGGCCAGTGCGGTGATCGGGAGATCGGCGTAGGCGGCATGGCTGGGCGGCATGGCTGGGCGCCAGGCGACGAGGCCTTCGGCACCTGCGTGTCACCTGCGCCGGATCCTTCGCCGAGTACGCCTGTGCACCGACCTAACTACTCGCATCCAAGCCGGTAAACCTCTCCGTCGAGCAGGCGGCAGCCGTGCCCGTTTCCGCGCTCACCGCCGTGCAGGCGGTGCGGGACCCGGGCCCAGGCGCAGGCCGGGCAGAGGGTGCTGAATCATCGGGACGTCGGGTGGTGTCGGCATCTTCGCGGTCCAGATCGCCAAGGTTCTGCGGGAGCTCATCGAAGCAGTGAAGATCATGCCGGCAATCGACCGGACCTACCCGCTCGGCGAGGCCACCGCGGCCATCCGCTACGTGCAGTAGGGCCATGCCCGCGGCAAGGTCGTCATCGCCATTTGAGGCGCCGCAATGGCTCAGGTCGGCGATGGCCGGACCGGGCGTCGATCGTGATGGGGGCTCGCGCCGGAAGGCTCGAAAGTCGACGACGCCTCAAATATGAGTCGACCATCGATAGACATAATGGAGAAAGCGTGCGAGATACACTTTGTTATCCTCCCGATGTCGTCCTTGGCCGCAGCGAACACCGGATGGTGCGGCCGGCCAACGCGCAACCCGGGCCGTGATCACCCGACAATTGCCTCTTTTTGCCTGGTCGACGCGGTCACAGTCTGTGGGGCGCCTACGATTGTGGTAGCGCCTGATTCGGTGCGCCGCCCAGACCCAGCGGATGAAGAACCGGCCGTTGATGGAGGGTCATGTCGAACGATGAGGCGCTGTCGGAGGTATTGGGTGAGTTTGCCCGTACAATGCTGACAGATTTTCCGATTCAGGCGATTCTCGATCATCTGGTTACGCGTATCGTCGATGTGCTACCGATCACGGCGGCAGGTGTGACGCTCATCTCGCCCGGCGCTTATCCGCGCTACGTGGCGGCGTCGGATGAGTCGGCGATGCGGTTCGAGGAGCTCCAGACCGAGCTTGGCGAGGGTCCGTGCCTGGCGGCGTACGAGACGGGCGAGGCGGTGTCGGTGGCGGATCTCCGCGACGACTCCCGGTTCCCGCTCTTCGCCCCCCGGGCACTGGCGGCGGGGCTGGTAGCGGTGTTCACGTTCCCTCTGCGCCATGGTGACGAGCAGATGGGCGCGCTCGATCTGTACCGGACGATCCCAGGACCATTGAGCTCGTCTGCGATGGCCGCGGCACAGACCCTGGCCGATGTTGCCGCCGCCTACCTGCTCAATGCCCAGGCGCGCGACGAGCTGCAAGACGCACTGCATCGGTCTCGCGATATGGCTGTGCACGATCCGCTGACGGGGTTGCCCAATCGGATCCTGCTATTCGACCGGCTCGACCACGCACTGGATCGCAGCCACCAGCCGCCGACGACCACGGCCCTGCTCGTCATTGACATCGACCGATTCAAGTCATTGAATGGCACTCTCGGTCGCGCCGCGGGGGACCAACTACTGATCGAAGTGGCCGCCCGTCTGCAGGCCACCGTGCGGTTCGGCGACACGGTGGCCCGACTCGAGGACGACGAGTTCGTAGTGCTGTGCGAGGACCTCGAGGTGCTCCACGCCGCGACATTGGCCGACCGCCTTGCCAAGGTCATCGCCGCACCCTTCGCGCTCGACGGCCACCAGATCAAAACGACGCTGAGTATCGGGATCGCGTCCGCCTCGGCGGCCGGCGAAACGAGTTCGACGGCGCTGCTGCGCGATGCCGACGCAGCCATGCACCGGGCCAAGGTCGGGGGCAGCAACCGCTACGAGATCTTCGACGCCGCGATGCGCACCAGGGCTGGCGAGCACCTCAAGGCAACGGATGAACTGCGGCGCGCCATTGACCGCCACGAGTTCGTCATCTTCTACCAGCCCGAGGTCAACCTGACCACCAACGAGGTGATCGGAGTGGAGGCGCTCGTGCGTTGGGAGCACCCCGAGCATGGATGTGTCCCGCCACTCGAGTTCATCCCGCTCGCCGAGGAGACCGGGCTCATCGTGCCCCTGGGCGCATTCGTGCTCGAAGAGGCGTGCCGGCAGGTCGCGACGTGGCGCGGGCGGAACCCGACACCACTGATGTTGGCGCTGGCGGTCAACCTCTCGGCTCGCCAGCTGCTTGCGCCCGACCTGAGCGAGGTCGTACGTGGCGCGCTCGCCAAATCTGGCCTGACCCCAAGTTGCCTCTGCCTGGAGATCACCGAAAGCGTGCTCCTCGACGACGCCCATGCCAGCGTCAAGGCCCTCGACGCCCTCAAGGCGATCGGGGTGCGCATCGCCGTCGACGACTTCGGCACCGGGTATTCGTCGCTCACCTACCTCAAACGGTTCCCCGTCGACGTCCTCAAGATCGACAAGTCCTTCATCGACGGTCTCGTCCACGACCGCCAGGACCGAGCCATTGTCTCCTCGGTCGTAGACCTTGCCCACACCTTCGGCCTGTCCACCATCGGCGAGGGCGTCGAGACCGCCGAGCAGCTGGCCCTGCTCCGCGCCCTCGGGTGCGAGGCGGCCCAGGGCTACTTCTGGAGCCCGGCGCTGCCCCCCGACGATCTGGCCCGATGGATGGAAGGCGTCTCGGTGATGGCCGCTCCAAACGACAACACGACCCGGGGTGCGACGACCGGCGTGCTCATCGTCGAGGACGACGCGTCGCTGCGGAAAATGCTGAGACTGCTCTTCGATGGCGCCGACGGCTACCTCGTGGTGGGCGAGGCTGACGACGGACGTGAGGCGCTCGCGCTGGCCGCGCACTACCAGCCCGACCTCGTTCTCCTCGATCTGTCCATGCCCGGAATGGGTGGCCTCGAAGCTCTCCCGCTGATCCTCGGAGTCGCGCCGCACGCGAAGATCGTCGTCCTCAGCGGAGTTGAAGCTGCCACCATGGCCGACGCCGCACGGTCGCAAGGCGCAGCCGCCTACTTCGAAAAGGGATTGGACCCAACCGACCTTCTGGGCTACCTGACCCCGATCCTCCAAGCGACAGCCACCGAACCCCGTCCTCTGCTCGCCCCAACGGGTGGCGAAGTCGCGGACGGAGATTGGCGGCCTTGAACCCACTGATTTCGCGAGCGGAACCATCCCCACCGTCAGGGTTCGGCGGTTCGCGGTGGAGCAACTCGACTCACCTCGAGAGGTCGATTTCGGCGAGATGGTCAGCGCTGCCGCCGCGCCAATCCAACAGGAACAAGGTGGCGTCGTCGCTGGTGACGCCACCCCGGTCGCGCTTCAGGGCATGGGAGAGCCGTCGCACGGTTTCCTGAACCGATCCCGCCCCCTGCTCGACCTGCTCGAGGACATCGATGAGACGTTGGGTATCGGAGAAACGTTCGCCGCTGGGCAGGCGCTCTTCGACGATCCCGTCGGTGAAGAACAGCACCCGGTCACCTGGTTCCAGCGCCTCCTCGCTCACCTGCGGGTCGGCACCACCGAAACCGACGGGCAGGGTGGTAGGGCTGTCGAGGGTGCGAACGACGTGGCGGTGGCGCAGCAGCAGCGGATGCGGATGACCGGCGTTGACCCAACGCATCCGACCGGATGCGACGTCGAGTCGGACCATCTGGGCGGTCAGGAAGCGGTCCTCGGCAAATTGGGCGGTGATCGCGCGGTCCATGGCGGCGTACAGGTCCGGCAGGTCGACGTCTCCCCGACGGGCGTGGCGATAGGCGGCGACCGCGACGGTGGCCATCACCGCCGCGTCCAGGCCGTGTCCCATGGCGTCGATGATCGCCACGTGCAGCACGTCGTCGTTCAAGGCGTAGTCGAAACTGTCGCCGGCGACGTCGTACGCCGGCTCCAGCATGCCCGCCACCGCCACTTGCGGGGTCGCCATACTCAGCGGCGGCAGGAGCGACCATTGCATCTCGGCGGTCAGACTCATCGGCTGGCGACGCCGGGCCTGGAAGAACCGGTCTGTGTACAACCCCTTGGTGACAATCACGTCAGCCACCAGACCGGCGAAGCGGCTCGCCAGACGCCGGTCGTACTCGTCGGATTTGTCGGCCGTGAAGACCAGCACCCCGACCCGGTCGGTCCCGTCGAGTAACGGGACGAACACCCGAACCCCTCCGGGCACCGCTTGTTCGACCAGTTCGTCACTCAGGAACGCCCGCCCGGCGATCGACCCGTCGATCGGTTCGGGCTGGCCCACCAGCAGCCGTCGCCCCGCCAGCGGCATGAGCGTCAACTGGTCATAGTCCTGAAGCAACACGCTGACGTCGCGGCCGCCGATCGCCGCGATCACCTCGGCCACAAGCGGCGCGATCAACTGTGGGGGCATCTCATGAGCCCGGTCGATCATCGTGCCCAACAGCCGCTCGCCGAAACCCTCCGACCGGTCGACACCGGACGCCGAAGCGGTTGGGTCATCTGACATGTCGTCATCCTGCCCGAGTGACTGCGACTGGAGAAGTAGGCCCCGCGATGTGGGAGGGCGCCGAAGCGGCCTCCACCATTTCGCGTCGGCAGCCGAGGTCGCATACGGTGGAGACGGCTCGCCACTCCGGACCCAGGTGGCGTTCGCTCTTCGGTATGGTGACTGGAGGTTCGATGGGTGTGGGTCAGGACCGCTGGGTGCGAATTTCTCGCGCCCTGGCCAGCGGCCACCCGGTGGCGAGAGGACTGTGCTCGGCGTGCGCCGAGACCCTGTCCGTAGCCGGCGCCGGGATCACTCTGATCGCCGTCGACGGCGCCCAGGTTGCGATGTGCGCCTCCAATCCCACGGTGAGAGGCTTGGCCGAACTGGAGTTCACCCTGGGCGAGGGACCGGCATCCGACACCCACCAACGCGGGGTACCGGTGCTCGAATGCGACCTGGTACACGCTCCGCCCGCGCGATGGGCGGCGTTCGCGGGATCGGCGGTCGATGCCGGGATCGGCGCAGTCTACGCCTTCCCTCTCCGCCTCGGGGCGGCCCGCCTGGGGGCACTCATCGCGTATCAGGAGCACCCGGGCACGCTGAGCGAGGAAACCTCCGCCGATGCCCTGGCGGCGGCCGACGTCATCACCCGGGCCATCGTTTCCAGGCAGGC
>JAUTXN010000366.1 GCA_030838045.1 Acidimicrobiaceae bacterium | reverse complement strand
AGCACTGCTGCGACCAGCAGGCCGACCAGGACGGTTCCCGCCACGGTGACGGTCCACCCTGTCGCCTTCTTGGCCCGGTGAAGGGATTGCCTGGCGTCCGATAACGCGGTCATGTTGCGGACTTCTTCGATATCCGCCGGAGTGAGCGCATCGCCATACACGTCCAAGTCGGTCGTGAATGCGTCGATGGCGGTCTGCGCCGAGTTGTAATCGAACAGGAGGGCGTTGAAGGCGGTGCCGAGAAGAAGGGCCGTTATTGCGCAGGCCAGGGCTATTGCAACTGTTCGGTCGAGCAGTCCTCCTCTGGCCGCGACGAGGAGGCCGGCAGCACCAGCGATCTGAACGAGCACCCGATCGAAGGTGGACCGGGCCACGGACCGTGCCGTGTCGGCGGCAGTCCGGGCCGCGGCCGCAGCCGCGTCTCGGGCCGACCTGCGCGCCGCCAAGGCTTCGGCGAGCAGTCCCCGCTGGCCGGCTTGATGAAGGAACCGGGCCGCGGACAGGACGCGGGGCGCGGCACCCGGCAGGTCGTCGGCGTCGCGCACGACGATCACGACCGCCTGCTGGGTCGCGTCGCGCCGTCCCGTGTCGTCCCCGTCGGTCAGCCACTGCCAGAGCGCCATCTCAGCACTGGCGTCGGGCGAACGTCTCGCCGGGAGATCGACATCCAGGGGAAGGGCGCCCTGAAACCGCACGCGCGGCGGCCCCGGGTCGATACTGGCGCTGCTACCAATCCATAGCCAGGTGAGCGACGCGCCCGCGCCTCGGAGGAGTTGGGCAGCGTCGTCGAGTCCAACATGGTCCACCGGCGCGACCTGCGTCGGCCGGGGCAGCCCGCGTCGGGGGTCGGTCACCATGAACGCCGCCCCAGAGAAGGCGGCGGCTGCGGTATCCGGGCCGCCCACCGGCGAAGTCACGGTGCTGTCAGGCCCTCGGATGACCAACGATCCGCAGACGATGGCGGCCGAAGCGCCGTCGCCGACCACCGTGACCCGTGGGCCGCTGAGAAAGCGGCCGAGAACGGCGGGCCAGTCTGGCGCCTCCAAGAGGCGGGTGAGCGCGGCGGTGGTGCGAAGCCAGTGACAACCGGCTGCCTCCGCGTCGTGGACAACCGTCAAGGTGAACCTGGCATCGAGATCGGCGCACAGCACGAGGAGAGCCGCGGGATCGGCGCTGGCCGCGTTCTCGGCCGCGGCGGCGACTTCGGGATCGTCGAATGCGTCACTCCAGGTACCGTCCGGTACGGCGACGAATGCTCCTCGGCCCGATCCGGAGATCGAGATGCTGAACGAGGTCCGGTCTCCGACGATCTCAAAACGATGCCCGCCGTCGGCAAAACGACGTAGATCCGCAGGTGCAATGGAGCCCACCTTGGCTCGCCCCGACGCGGAGCAACCGTCCAGGCGGTCATCGAAGGTCGCCTGTTCAAACGCGCCGGCCGCGGCTGCGACCCAGGCTGCCGCCTCGCTGGTGGCTTCGACGGGGATCAGAGGTACCTCCGTCGCGGTTCCTCCTCGACCTCGATCTCGATCGTCCAGCCACCCCCTTGTCTCGGCCGGACATCGACCTTCCGGTCGATGTCCTCGGCTCGGACTCGTACGAGTATCCCGTCGGCGGTGAGTTCGACTTGCAATGCATGGCGTGTCGGGTCGATATCACGAACCGGACGTTGACCGGTCGTCAAGCGCCCTACTACCTTTTCCCGCTCTTCGGTGTCAAGAAGATCAGGATTGTCATCGAAGAAGTCAATGGGTGCGACCTGGGTAGTCGTCGCGACCAGTGCGGCTGCCACTCCCGGCGCTTTTTCGGGTGCAATCTCATACACGGCACGAATGACCTGGACGGTCGCCTGGCCCGGATCGGCGTTCTGTCGAACATCGATTGTCCGTAAGAAGAAGAGCGCCGCCTCGCTCAGTTGGCGGTCGCCCACGACGAGTTCGCTTTCGTCGTACGGCCGGGGATCAGGGTGAATCGCCCCCTTCTGCAGGGAACCGGGCGTGTCCAGCAACCCTTTGAACGCTTCGAGCGTCGGGTCACCGCTTGCCACGTCGCGGACGGCTGCGGCCGCCTTGTCGCTGACGTCGAGCTTCAGGACGGCGGCTTGCAAGAATCTCCCGTCTTGTCTGCGGACGGCCACGAAGAACCCGGGTTTCGATCGGGCGTCCATATTGGCCATCAGCCGATCGAGGAGTTGTTGCGCGCCGGTGATGAACTCCTCTGTCGTGCCGGTCTCTAAAAGAAGAAATCGTTCGCGGGCGTCTTGTGTCAGGAATTCCGCGGGTGGACTCTTTCTCGAGCCGGCCCCGGCTACAAGCGACGTGATGTGATCTTCGAGATATTCAGCCAATTCTGAAGATGGCGTTCGCAGCGAACAGGGAGAGGCCGCAACTCCCGGTGATACATACGAGTAGGTGAGGTGGATAATCGACAATTCGGCTCCCGTGGCCGAGCCCGGGGGCGGACTCGATTTGGAGTGTAGTGATCGGGTCTGACCGGAACCCCCGGGGCCGACCTCGGCCAGCGACGGGGCCGTGGCGACGGCCAGGCCGGCGGTGTATCGTTCCACCCACGTCCGGCTCGACCAGTTTGTCCCTTCGTCGATGGCTGGCGGTCGGTCTCGCACCGGTCGCCGGGCTGGCCTCGTTCGCGCTCGTTGTGACCCCTCCCGCGACGGCGGGCGCGACCCCATCGGTCGGGCTGTTGCCGGAGTACGGACCGGCACGACCGGTGACCTTCAGTGGCCTGGCGTATCCCCATGGCGTTGCGGCCGGAGCCCTGGGCGACCTGTTCGTGGCCGACACGGGTCGCGATGCGGTGGTCACATGGCCGAAGGGCGGCATCCAGCGGTGGTTGCCGTTCACCGGACTCAACGACCCCGAGTCGGTGGCGGTCGACCGGGCCGGCACGGTGTATGTCACGGACACCAACAACAACCGGATCGTCGCCCTGACGACCGAGGGGCGCCAGACGACCTTGGCCTTCTCGGGTCTCAACCAGCCCGAATCGGTGGCCGTGGACGACAGGGGCCGAGTGCTCGTCGCCGACACCAACAACAACCAGATCTTGGCGATGGAGGGCGGCCGCCGGCCCGTGAAGTTGGCGATGAAGGGGCTCAACGGGCCGTACGGCGTGGCCGTCGACACCGCGGGGGCGGTATACGTGGCCGATACGGGCAACAACCGGGTCGTCAAGCTGGCCCCGGGCAGGTCACAGGTCGTGCTTCCCTTCACGGACCTCCACCAGCCCCAAGGGGTGGCGGTCGATCGATCCGGAACGGTCTTCGTGGTCGACACCGCGGGCCGTCGGGTGATCGCCCTCCCGCAGGGCGGCGCGGCAACCGCCCTCGGCTTTGGCGACCTCAACCATCCGAGTGCGATCGCGGTGAACGCCTCGGGATCGCTCTTCGTGGCCGACGGTATGAACAACCAAGTCGTCCAGCTCCCCGTGGGTCCTCCACCCCTGGTCGTGACCACCACCTCCATCCCCACCGCCACCCCCGGAGCGATGTATCCGGTGACGGCCCTGATCGCCAGCGGAGGGACTTCTCCCTATACCTGGTCCGTGGCCTCGGGCATGTGGCCGTCGGGTCTGGCCCTCTCACCCTCGGGCGTGATCAGCGGCACGCCCCGCAATCCCGGAATGGCGGTGTTCACCGTGCTAGTGACCGACGCCGAGGCGCCCCCCGCGGTTGCCACGGCGACTCTCACCATGCAGGTCTCGGTCCCCGCCGCCCCCGCGATCCCTGCCGCCCCGACGGCTCCTGCGGCGCCGGCCGCGTCCAGCGTCCCGCGACCCCATCCCGCCGTCCCGGGCGTATCGACCGGCGCGGGCTCCAGCCGGGGGAGTGGTGGGCGCACGATCGCCAAACCACCTCCCCCGACGGTGTCCAACATCGGTCTGAGCCTCCCAGCGAAGACTGGGTTCAACCCCGTGGCGGTGGCCGTTGCCGCCAAGGACATCGTGCAAGCCGCCCGACAGATGACCCATCCCCAGGTGAGCAATCCCGCACATTCCATCGTTGCCGCGGCTCAATCGGGGGCCGTCCCGCCATAGAATGGGTTCCAGCAAAGTTGCTTTGCACCGCAAGGGTTTTAGCCTCGTGGCAGGCGAAAACGTTGCGAAGTACCAGGCCGACAAAGCCAACGATGGTCGGGGTGTTCCCTTTACGAATTTGACGAGGTAATAGCAACCCGCCCTGGCAAGCGGGCGGGTTGCAGAGCCGTCGCACCTATCCCTCCGGGAAAGGCCTAATACTTGTACGTGGTCGTGGTCGATGCCCCCGCAGTGGTCGGCGTACCCGCGGCCGTCGGCTCGACAGGTGTGCCCGCCGGGGTCAGGGTCTTCCAGGTCCCGCCGAAGCTGACGATGCCCTCGCCATGCGACTGGCCGGTCGCGGTGTCGTGGGCAAAGGTGTACAGCGGCCAGCCCGCGTAGGTCACGTACAGGCTGCCCGACGAGCCTTTGACCGTACCCAGCTTCGAGCTGTCAACCCCGTTTCCGGCGGTCGCCGAGGTGACGCCGGCTGGCAACTCGGTGTCGGGCCACACCTTGGTGCACCCGTTGTCATCGGTACAGGTCAACTTTCCCCCGGCCTCCGAGCTCAGGAGGTACAGGGTCATACCGTCGCCGTTGACAAGCACGGTGCCTACCCCGGGCACGTTGGCCGATGCGATCGTGACTCCCTTGGCGGTTGCGGCGGTCGTCGACGTCGCAGAGGAGGCCTTGGTGGACGACGAGCTTCCGCAGGCGGCCAGGACCAGCGTTGCGACACCGGTCAGGCCGCCGATCGCCAACCGGCGGGAACGGGGGAATGGGCGCATTTGATCGACTCCCTCTCTCGTTGATCTTCAATGTTTCGTACGTGCGAGGCGGTCGCGGGGATTGATTCGTGCCCTTTGTCGCCAAGTGCGTCCGGGAGAGGCAAGCTGGCAGGATGGACTTCCGGGGCTTGAGCCGCTGGGTCCGGGGCAGCGGGCTGGAGATCCTGATGATCGCCATCGGTGCCGCCCTGGCGGGCCGGTTCATCCACTGGGTGGGGGCGCGGTACCGCAGGCACATCGACGACGAGGTCCGGGAGCAGATCGAAAAGGGCGGCGTCGTCTCGGAGCACGCCAAGCGGTCCCGCACCGTCGCCCAGGTCGCCGAATGGGCCAGCGAGGTGGTGCTGTATTTCCTGGCCGGCCTGCTGATCCTCAACCGGGCGGGGATCCCGTTCTCGGGCCTGGTCGCCCCGGCGACGGTGGCGGGCGCGGCCATCGGCTTCGGCGCCCAACAGATCGTGCAGGACCTCCTGGCCGGGTTCTTCCTGTTCGCCGAGCGGCAGTTCAGCGTCGGTGACCTGGTCCGCCTGGCCCAGCCCGGTCAGGCGGTCGGCATCTCGGGCACGGTCGAGGAGCTCACGTTGCGGGTCACCCGGCTGCGCACCGTGCAGGGTGAGTTGGTGTTCATTCCCAACGGGGCCCTGCGCCAGGTGACGAATCTATCGAAGGAGTGGTCTCGGGTCGTGGTCGACATCCCCGTCCCCGCCGACCAGGACATCGAGACCGCCGTCAGGGTGCTGCGGGAGGTGGCGGCGAAGATGGGCCAAGACCCCGAGTGGAAGGGTCTGCTGATGGGCGAGCCGGTCCTGGCCGGCGTGGAGAACTTCGAGGTCGGCTACCTGCAGCTCCGACTGATCGCCCGGACCTTGCCGGGCAAGCAGTTCGAGGTGGGCCGGGAGCTGCGGCTGCGGGCCGCCCTGGCCCTCCAGGAGGCGGGGGTCGTCCCGCCGGCCATCAATGTTCGCCGACCGGACAGCTGAGATGCCCAGAACGCCGCGTCACTTCAAGTTGCCATTCCAGCTGCGGGTACGCCGGTCGACCCTTGCGCTTACGGCGGCCTTCATTGCCATTTGGGTCCTCTATGCCGCGGTGCATCCCCGTCAGACCAAGCAGACGCTGGTTCCCTACGGCCCGGCGCCCGCGGTGATTCTCCCGCCCACGACTGCGGCCCCTCGGACCACCATCGCGCCCAAGAGGACGACCACAACGGTGCCGACGCCGAGTGTCACGTCGGCGAGCGTTCCGCCCAGCGACACGACGACCGCACTCCTACCGTTTGTTTCGACCACGACATCGGTACCGGCGGGGGCACCGACCACCGCCACGGTGGTGCCCCCGAGCTCACCGACGTCGGGGCCGTAGGCCGCGTCCGTGGGGGTCGTCAGGCGCGGCCCCCCAGGCAACCGAGGAGCGCATCGTGGATCCGCCCGTTGGTCGCCACGGCGCTGCCGCCCGCGGTCGTCGGCCGGCCGGCCAGGTCGGTGAACCGCCCTCCCGCCTCGGCCAGGATCACCGCCATGGGGGCCAGGTCGTACCGCTCCGCCGCCGGGTCCACCATGGCGTCGACCCGACCGGATGCCACCAGCAGGAACCCGTACCCGTCGCCCCAGGTCCGCAGCACCATGCCCGCCCGCTTGACCGCGAGGAGCGCCGCCTCGTCCCAGGACTCGTAGCCGGAACTGCTGCAGTACGCCCCGTCAAGGGTGTCACGATCGCTCACCCGGGTGGGGAGGCCGTTCAGGAAACAGCCCTGGCCCCGTCCGGCCCACAACAACTGCCCCAGGGCGGGAATGTTGACCACCCCGACGGCGCTGCCGTGCTCGTCCTCCAGCGCCAGGAGGTTGGCATAGAGCGGAACGCCCCGGGTGAAGGCCTTGGTGCCGTCGATCGGGTCGAGGATCCAGGTTCGCCCGGTGGACGACGCCTGCGCCGCCTCCTCTTCGCCGATGATCCCGTCGCCCGGATGGGCACGACCGATCTCCACGCGGAGGAAACGCTCCACGGCCCGGTCGGCTTCGGTGACCGGTGTGCCGTCCCCCTTCTGGTCGACCCGAAGGTCGGTCGTGCGGAACCAACTGAGGCTGAGCTCGCCTGCCCGCCGGGCGAACTCCACCGCCTCGCCGAGCAGGACAGGGTCGACCGGAGGTCCGACGGGCGGATCGCCGGGTGTGTCGCCCACAGCCGCCGTCTCGCTACTCGGGACCGACGGCGGGGATGGTCTCAGGTGCGCGCCGGCCCCGGCCTTCGAGGGCGTCGAGCAGGTGGAGCGAGATGTCCTGGACGATGACGTCGTCTCGACCGTGCTCCTTGGCACCGTCGTCGATCATGATGTAGCAGAACGGGCAGGCGGTGGCGATGCGATCGGCGCCGGTCGCGAGAAGCTCGCGCGACCGTTCGGTGTTGACCTTGGTCCCCGTGGACTCCTCCATCCACATTCGGGCACCACCGGCCCCGCAGCACATCCCCTTCGTCCCGTTACGCGGCGCCTCCACGATCTCGATCCCGGCCAGCTGGCCGAGGACCCGTCGGGGCGCGCCGTAGATGTCGTTGTGCCGGCCCAGGTAGCAGCTGTCGTGGTACACCACCCGGTCTTCGAGGACGGCCTCGGACACGTCGAGCTGCTTGGTCTCGATGAGAAGTTCGAGCAACTGGCTGTGGTGGATGACGTCGTAGTTGCCGCCGAGTTGGGGGTATTCGTTTTTCAGGGTGTTGAAGCAATGCGGGCATTGGGTGATCACCTTCTTGACCCCGAGTTGCTCCAGATTGGCGACGTTCTCCTTGGCCAGCATCTGGAAGAGGTACTCGTTCCCCGAACGCCGGGCCGGGTCGCCGGTGCATTTTTCGAGCGGCCCGAGTACCGCGAAGTCGACGCCCGCCTTCTGGAGGAGCTTCACCGTGGCGACGGTGACCTTCTTGTTCTTGTCATCGAAGCTGCCGGCGCAGCCGACCCAGTACAGATATTCGTGGGTGAAGGGACGGCTGGGATTGACGAAGGCCACCCCGTCGGGAAGGCCCTTGGCCCACGCCGCCCGCTCCGCCGGGGGCAGGCCCCACGGGTTCTGCTGGTTCTCCATGGCCCGGTAGGCCGTGCCGAGCTCGCTCGGGAAGTTCGACTCCATGAGCGAGAGGTAGCGGCGCATGTCGAGGATCTTGTCGAGGATCTCGATGTGGACCGGGCAGATCTCGTCGCACGCCTTGCAGCTGGTGCAGGCCCAGATCTCGTCGGGCGTAATCCTTTGGAAGACCGAGTCGGCGGTCACCGTGAGCTCGGTCTCACGGCCTACGACCGGTGAAATCGGTCCCCCAGGATGGGTGGCGGCCATGACGTCGCCGATCTTGAGAACGATCTCGCGCGGGTCGAGCGCCTTGCCCGTGGCATGAGCGGGGCACACGGACGTGCAGCGCCCGCACACCGTGCACGCGTCGAGATCCAGGAGCTGCTTCCATGTGAAGTCCTCGATGGCGTTGGCCCCGAAGGTCTCGAGTGACGTCTCGGTCAGGTCCGGCAACGGTTTCATGGCCCCCTTGGGCCGGTCCCGGTCGCGTAGGTACATGTTCAGCGGGGACGTGAACATATGGCGCAGCTTGGTCGTCGGAACCAGCAGCACCAGGGCGAAGAACCCCAGCACGTGGATACCCCATGACCACTGGTGGGCCGCCACGAGCTGCTGGTTGCTGAGGCCATCGAACAGCGGCGCCAGCGGGTAACCGAGGACACGCCACTTCTCGAAGGCCGGCCGCCCCTGCAACTCGATCCGAAGGGCGCTGGTCGTGAAGCCGGTGATGCCGATCACGAGGAACGTTCCAAGGATCAGGCCGTCCTCGGGCCTGGTCTTGATGCGGATCCGATAGGGCCGGATGACGTAGCGGCGGACGATCGCCCAGACGATGCCGACGAGGAACAGCACGCCGGCGATGTTGGCGACCACGGCGTAGGCCTGGTACGTCGTGCCGTGCAGGAACTTTGCGCTCCCTGGCAGCACATGGTTGATCTCGTCGACCGTCGTGACCGCGAACAAGATCAAGAAGGGGAAGTAGATGAGCGAGTGCATCAGGCCGGCGGCGGGGTCCCGCAGCAGCGTCTGCATGTAGAGGCCTGCCCGGAGGTCACGCAGGCGGCGCTTGATGTTGCGCCCGGTGGTCGCCCGGCGGTCCGGCTGGCCCCGCTCCCAGTTTTGAATCCGCTGATGGAACAACCAGCCCGCCATGATGAACAACAGCGGCAGGACCGAGTAGAAGAGGGCCTGTAGGGCGGTCGGGATGTTGTAGAACACCACCCGTTGGATCGGCGAATCGTCTTGCCAGCTCGTCACCGACGCGCCGATGGCAAGGACCACGGTGACCGCGGCCAGCCCGACCGCGATCATCAGCCCGAAGGTCGACGGCTTGATCTTTGGACGGCGGCGACGGTCACCAGCCGATGCGATGGCGGTCGGAGGCGACTCGGTCAGGCCGGTCGCCTGTTGGGTTGCCATGAGGCCGAAACTACCTGGTCGGTGTGACGGAAACCACGAGAGTCGGCCGGCGGGGGCACGGAACCTTTACCAACCCGAAACATTCGCGCAACGTTGCCCTCGTAGCGTCCGAGCCGTGGATGTCGTCCTGGTTCGATGGCCTGCGGAGGCGGTGCGCAGAGCGCAGCTCGCTCTCCGCCAAATGCCCCGCCTACTGCTGCTGGAGGACAACGCCGTCCCGCCCCAGCCCGCCGATTGCCTCGAGGACTGGATACGTGTTCCAGCCGCCGAGATCGACGTGCGGTCGCGGTGCTCGTCGTTGGCCTCCCGAGCCGAGCAACATGTTTCTGCCTCGCCGACGCTCGATGACGACGGGGTCCTGCGCTTCAGCGGGATCTGGGTGCCGTTACCGCCGGTCGAGGCCCGCCTGACCGAGGCATTGCTCCAGCGATTTGGGGCCGTCGTCAGCCGCGAGGGCCTGGCGCGCGCCGGCTGGCCCGATGGGGCACCGGGGCGCAATGCCCTCGACGTCCACGTCCTGCGCCTGCGCCGGCGCATCCACCCCCTGGGTCTGGCGATTCGCACCGTCCGCTCTCGTGGCTACCTCCTTGAGGGGCTCCCAAGCGTCGCCATGGTCCGCTCCGTCGCCGAGGCGTAAGTCGCGCAGGTCGGTATGGCCGCGAGGCCGGGATGAGTTCGGCTTCGCGGATGCTCGACGGCGACCAAACGCGCCGAACGTACGGGGTGCCGCGATCGCGGCCGACGATCGACTGTCGTCCTCGGTTGTCGTCGTGTAACGGACTGTTCACAAACTGGCCACGAATGTGAAATGTCGGTTCTTTACCGTCCGTTGACGAGCGCAGGGTTCGCGCTCGTTCCGCTGAACGATGCCGGCGCCGCGGGCCGTGGCGGCTTTCCGGTTGCGTAGCCGAGCAGGCCAGGCACATCCCAACAGAAGCAGGGGAGGCATCCGGGTGTCAGACGTTCCCGCCGGAGAGATGAGGCGCAGCCTCACGCTCACGGGCATCACCGTCAACGCCATGGCGCTCATCGCGCCGGGCGCATTCTTATGGACCACATTCCAGTTGCAGGCCGCCCAAAAGGGGGGCACGACGGCGACCGACATGTGGACCGGTCTCGTCTTTGCCCTCGTTCTGGCCCTCCTGACGGCCTATAGCTACAGCGAGCTGGCGCGTATCTATCCCGATGCTGGGACCGGGTCGAGCTACTACTTCGCCGAGGCGGCGCTGCTCGATCGCGAAGGCCCGAGAATGCGGAAATTCGCCCGCACGGCCAAGCTCACCGTCGGGTGGATCAGCCACCTGTACTACTGGCTGTACCCCGCGATCATGGTGGGGTTCATGGGGATCCTGTTCGGATACCTCTATTCCGCCATTTTCCATCACACGCTTACCTACATCCCCCAGGCGGCAGGCTGCGTGGCCTTGGCTCTGGCTTGCGGGTACATCGCCTTCCGAGGCATCAGTGGCTCCACAATGACGGCAATCATCATCAATGTTGTCCAGATCACGTGTCTGGTCGCGGTGAGCTTCCTGTTCATCGCCTACCGGCTGGGCCACGGTCACGAGGTCTACGCCTTCGCCAATGCCGGGAAAGTCGTGATCCCGCACAGCTTCATTCACATCATCTACCAGTCCACGATCGCGATTCTCCTGCTGGTGGGCTTCGAATCGGTCACCGCCCTTGGCGCAGAAGCACTTCGGCCGGAGAAGGACATCAAGAAGGGCGTGCTGCTTTCGCTCATCATTCAAGGTGGGATCTGTTACCTGTTCGAGTACTTCGCGGCCAACTTCGCAGTGAGCACGGCGACGACCCACAACCCCGCGATAGTCCTTCCGGCGGGCACGGACCCACTCGGCGGCTTTGCCAGCGCCGCTGTCGACCCGGCGCCGATCGGCACTATGGCGAAGAATATTGCGGCCAGCACCCTGCACGCGGGAACGTCGGTGTCGTTACTTGTTGCCGCCACGGTGTTGGTCGCACTCGTGGGCACGACACTTGCCAGCCTGAACACCGGAGTCCGCGTGACCTACGCGATGGCGAAGGACAAGGAGATGCCAGGAATACTGGGACTTCTTCACGGCCGGTTCGCCACGCCCCACGGTGGGATCCTGGTCCTGACCCTTATCTCGGCGGCTATCGGTGTGTACTGCGCCACGCCGTACAACGTCGACAACATCACCCAGATCACGCTTGCCTCGAATACCGGCACATTCCTCGTCTATGGGATGACCTGCGTCGTGGCGGTGGTTGCATTTGCCCAACGGCACGACAAACACGTGTTGAAACACCTCGTCGTTCCGGGTCTCGGGGCGTTGATGAACGTGGCCGAGTTGGCCGGGATCGTGTACCTGGCGATCACGGCAGGCGGCGCCAGCTCCAAGGACGCGTACAAGGCGCTCGGCCTCGTGGCACTGTGGATCGTGCTCGGTGTTGTTTGGGTTGCCGCCAACCCCAACAAGGATCACGCCAGGAAGGTCCACGAGGACCGCACTTCGAGAACACCGCCGTCGCCGGCCGCAGTCTGACGCCGTCAACCCCCGGTGCGCCAGGTGGGCCGGGTGATCGGACCCGGCCCAATGGGCGTTTATTGCGAACGAGGACGCTCTCGGCGCAGCACACTGGAAACGGCGCCCCGCAGGAACAGGAGCCCGATGCCGAATGCCACGATGGCCGGGATCAGCCGCCAGCCTGTGGACAGGGTCAGGAACAAGATGACGCCGACCGCCAGCCACATGACGGAGACGAATGCCAGAAATCCGGAGCTCGACGGTCGACGCCCGACCCTGACCGCGGGCTCGGGATTCGGCGCGGGACCTCTGGTCGCCTTCGGCCGGCCACCCTTCGGCGTGACCCGGCCGCTCAAACCGGGCTTGCGCTGGCGGGTGGCCATGGATGGCAACGTTAGCGGTCGCCGGCTTCGGAGGAGCCGGTGAATCGGGGACGACCTGATGGCACAGGCGACGCCGGCAGGGTCGTCGGCGGACCGGGAGGTCCTGACGAACCCGCCGGGACGAGCCCAGCCGGCGACGCCGCCGTTGCGGATAAGGGTCCCGCAACGACATCCGAGCCCGAGCCCGAGCCCGAGCCCGAGCCTGCGCCGCCGCTCGAGCCCGAGTCTGCGCCGGAGCCGCAGCCGCAGTCGCAGCCGGAGCCGCAGCCGCAGCCGCAGCCGCAGCCGCAGCCGCAGCCGGAGCCGTCGCCCGAGCCCGCGCCGGAGCCGGCACCCGGGCCGGAACCTGTGCCGGAGCCCGAGCCGCAGCCGCAGCCCGAGCCGCAGTCGCAGCCGCCGCCCGCTGCCGGGCGGGAGCCGGCATCCGAGCCCGCGCCGGAGCCCGAGCCGCGATCGACTGACGCAGCACCTGCCGTGTCTGCCGCATCTGAGGCGAGCCCTACTCAGGCGGACCCGGGAAACGGGAAGCTCGCGGGTCACGCCATCCTCGCCAAGCTGGCGTGGGCCATGCGGTCCGAACCGGGCGACGTGCGTCCCCACAACGAGGACTTCGCCGGTGTGTTCGCCCCCACGATCCCCGACGACGCATGGGACCGGGGACCGTTGTTCATCGTCGCCGATGGCTTGGGCGGCCACGCGGCCGGCGAGGTCGCCAGCCGCACCGCGGTCGAAACGGCGCTGGCCCACTGGACCGCCGGCACTCCCGCCGCCCCCCACCAGGCGGTGCGGGCCGCAATCCGCGCCGCCAATGTGGCCGTGTTCGACGCCGCCCTGACCAACCGGCGCCGGGGCATGGCAACCACCTTCACCGCCCTGACGCTGGCGGGAAACGAGGCGATTATCGGCCATGTGGGTGACAGCCGGTGCTACCTCGTGCGGGGCCCGACCACGACACAGCTCACCAACGACCACTCCCGCGTGGGCGAAATGCTGCGCGCCGGTCTCATCACCCCGGACCAGGCGGCCAACCACCCCGCCCGTTCCATGATCTCGCGCTCGGTAGGCAGCGAGCCGGGGGTGTCGGTCGACATTGTCCGCCAGCCCACGCGGGCCGGTGACACCTTCATCCTTTGCAGTGACGGCCTCTGGGATGTCGTCGGCCGCCGTGACATCACCGAGGTGGTCGAGGCCATCGGCACGCCGGCCGTTCCGACGGTCATCGCGGCCACCGACACCCTCATCGAGCAGGCCTTGGCCCGAAACACCCCTGATAACGTCACCCTCCTCGTGGTGCGGATAACGACCGACCGGCCGGTGCCCGCGGCCACGACCCGGCGATCCTTCCTCCGGCGGGGCAGGGGGATAGTCCGATGAGCCGCTTCTCACCCGGCGAACGGCTCGACACCTACGAGATCGTCGAACTGCTCGGCGCGGGCGCCTACAACGAGTCCTACCGCGCCACCGACCTGCGCGACGGCCGAACCGTGGTCCTGAAGATCCCCGATCCCAACCTGTTCGCCGACCCGGCCACCTACAACCGCTACAAGCGCGAGGCCGAGGTGGCGAAACGCCTCGACCATCCCGCGGTGCAGGGCGCGATAGATGATGGAGAGAGGCGAGCCGAGCCCTACCTCGTGCTCACCTTCGTCGACGGCGATTCCCTCAGCCACCGCCTGCGGGGGAAGCGGGGGGATTTTCCCATCCCTACCGTCGTCGACTGGGGCCGGCAGCTGGCCGACGCGCTGGCCTACCTCCACGGTCAGGGGGTGATCCACCGGGACCTCAAACCGGGCAACGTGCTCATCGGCCCCGACGACCGCCTGGTCATAGCCGATTTCGGCACGGCGCAGCTGGCCGGAGCGCGGCGGCTCACGTTCAAGCACCTCACGGGCCTTCTGGGCACCCCTGAGTACATGAGCCCGGAGCAGGCGCAGGGCGGCCGGGGCGACGCTCGCAGCGACATCTATGCGCTGGGGGTAATTATGTACGAAATGTTGACAGGCCGGACCCCCTTCTCAGGCAACGACTGGATGGCCGTCATGGCCGGCCACCTGCAGGGCGACCCGAAGCCGATCCGCAAGCTGCGCCCCGACGTGCCGCCGGCCCTCGAGGCGGTCGTCATGCACGCCATGCGCCGCCACCCCGAGAACCGGTACCAGTCGGCGGACGACGTGCGCCACGACCTCGACCGGCTCGACACCCTCGACCCGGCCGCCTTCGACCTCTCGCCGGAGAAGCCCATGGGGGGCGCGCCGGGCGGCGGCGGCAAGGGGCTGTTCTCGAAGATGTTCAAGACGCGAGGCGGCGGATGAGCCGCTACGCCCCGGGGGACGTCCTCGACAACTACAAGATCGAGGAGTTGCTGGGTTCGGGGGCCTACGCCGAGTCGTACAAGGCGACCGACACCCGCGACGGCGGGACGGTGGTGCTGAAAGTCCCCGACCCCAACCTGTTCGCCGACCCCTCGGCGTTCAACCGCTACCGCCGGGAGGCCGAGGTGGCGCGCCGGCTCGACCACCCGAGTGTGCAAGGGGCGGTCGACCCCGGCGAGACCCGCAGCGCTCCCTACCTGGTGCTCGACTACATCGACGGCGTGTCGCTGCGCAAACGCATGCGCTCGTTCGGCGGCCTGGTGCCCGTCGACAAGATCGTCGACTGGGGTCGCCAGCTGGCCCACGGCCTGGCCTACCTGCACAGCAAAGGGGTCGTGCACCGTGACCTCAAGCCGGAGAACATCCTGGTCACCCCGGACGACCGTCTCGTCATCGGCGACTTCGGCACGGCACAGCTCACCGGCGCCCGCCGCCTGACCTGGAAACACCTCTCCGAAAGCCTGGGCACCCCCGACTACATGAGCCCCGAGCAGGCGCAGGGGGAGCGGGGCGACGCCCGCAGCGACGTCTACTCCCTCGGCCTCATGCTGTACGAGCTGCTGACGGGCCGGGTGCCCTTCGAGGGCGACAACTGGATGGCGGTCATGGCGGGCCACCTCCAGGGCGACCCGAAGCCCGTCCACAAGCTGCGCCCCGAGGTGCCGCCCGCCCTCGAGGCGGTGGTGATGCACGCCATGCGCCGCCACCCCGACAACCGCTACCAGTCGGCGGACGCCCTGCTCGCCGACCTCGAGCACCTCGACCAGGTCGACCCGGCGGCCTACGACGTGTCCCCCGAGAAGCCCATGGGCGGACTGGCCCCCGCCCAGTCGTCTCGCCGGTTGTGGGCCCTTGCGGCCATGATCGCCGCCGGCTTCCTCGGCCTGGCCGCCGTCATCATCACGCTGTCCATCCTCTTAGGGTAAGGAACGCCTGTGACCGAAACCGACGGCTTGCGCTGGATCCGGCTCGTGTTCGTCGACGTGTTCGGCGCGGCGCACGCGGTCGCGCTGCCCGCGGCGCACTTCACCGATGCCCTGGAGAAAGGCGCCCCGTTCGACGGGTCGGCCCTCGCGGGGCGGGCCCGCCATTTCGAGGAGGACATGGTCCTGCGGCCGGACCCGGCAACCCTGCTCGACCTCGGTGAGGGTCAGGGACGGGTGGCGTGCACCGTCATCGGACCTGATGGCCTTCCATGGCTCGGCGATCCCCGAACGGCGCTGGTCACCAAGCTCACGGAACTGGGGAGCGTGGCCTCTACTTATAGGGCGGCTGCGGAGGTCGAGTTCTACATCCTCCGCGCCGATGGGCGTCCGGTCGACCGGGGTGGCTATTTCGGTGAGCTGGAGGGCCCCGGTTCGGCGGTGACACGGGCGGCGGCCTCGCGGCTGTCGGGCTACGGCGTGGAGGTGATCAGCACCCATCTCGAGTCGGGCCCCGGCCAGTACGAACTGGACCTGGCGTCGTTGGCGCCCCTGGCGCTGGCCGATGCGCTGGTGCTGGCCAAGCAGGTGTTGCGCGAGGAGGCGACGCACGCTGGGCTGCGGGTGACGTTCATGGCCCGGCCGTTCGTGAACGAGCCGGGATCGGGGCTGCACCTGCACCAGCACCGGGAGAGCTCCGGCGACGGCGACGGCGCGGCGCTCTTCGATTCGCGCGGAACGCTGACTGTGGTCGGTCGCTCGTTCCTCGGCGGGCAGCTGGCCCACGCCTCGGGGCTGACCGCGCTGGCCGCCCCCAACATCAACTCGTACAAACGGCTGCACAGCGGGCCGGAGGCACCGGGCGACATCATCTGGGGTCACCTCAATCGCTCGGCGCTGATCCGAGTGGGGAGCTCGTGCGAGCAGCGACCGGCGATCGAGTTCCGGCTGGCCGATCCCGCGGCCAACCCCTACCTGCTCGTGGCGGGGCTACTTGCGGCCGCGGCCCACGGCATGGATGCCGGGCTCGACCCGGGCGGGCCGTTTGAGGAGGACATCGGTGGTTTCGACCCTGCCACCGCCACCGCCATGCAGGTCCGGCGGCTACCCCGGGACCTGGACGGAGCGCTGGATGCGCTGCTGGCAGATGACGTGCTGGTCGACGCCTTCGACAGCCGGCTGCTGTCCCGCCTGGTGGACGGGCGCCGGGTGGAGGCCGAGGATTTTCGGGCTCAGGTCACGCCGTGGGAAGTCGAGCACTACGTGGACGAGGCGTAGGCGTAGCGCTTGCGGTCGCTGTCGGGGGCTTGGCTAGCTGAATTACCGGTGTGTACACACCGGAAATTCAGCAGGCCTACGGCTCGCGGGTCGTGAAGTGGGCGCTACCGTTGGCGCGACCGCCGGAGGCGTCGAACCTTCCGCGACGGCGGGTCCATGGTGGGTACCGGGCCTTCCGGGGCGACGGGATCCGACGAGTCGTCAGCGCGCTCGGGCGGTGCCGGGTACTCCGGTTCGGCCGAGGGGGTTGGCTCGGCGGAGTCAGCGGGGACTGCCGGATCAGCCGCGATGGTCGCGGCGAGTGAGGTGGGCGGATACTCGTCCGCCCAGCCATCGAACCAATCCGGGCCTCCGAGGCGTTCCGGCTCAGGCGGCTTGATCGGGGCGGCGGGTTCGGCTCCGGTGTGAGCGCTTGTGGGGCTGGCCGGTTCATCGAAAATGGTCGGGGTGGCCAAGGTGGGCAGGTCGGCATCTGTCCAGCCGTCGAACAGATCCAGGGCTGTCAGGCGCTCAGGCTCAGCCGTGCCGGGCGGCTCGGACGGGGCTGGGGCGACGGGGTCGACCCATTCGTCGGCGGTGGTGGGGGGGGCGGGGTCGGGCGGGGCGGCCCAGGTCTCGGGGTCGGGCGGGGCCGGGGTGGTGGCGTCGGGCGGGCTTTCGGCGCTCGTGGGGGCTTCGGGGTTTGCCGGCTCAGCCGGCTCGGCCGGGGCCGGGGTCTCCAGGGGAGAGGGGTCGGCCCAGCTGTCGACAGCGGCCGGGGCTGGGGTTTCGGCGGGGGCGGGGTCGGCCCAGGTGTCGATGGGCGCCGGGGCCGCGGGGCTCATCGGTTCAGCCGCTTCGGTCGGGGCTTGGGGTTCCTCGGGAGCGGACTTGGCCGCCGGGCTCGCGGGGACGGTCGCTCTTGGACCCGGGGGTCGGGCCGGGCTGGACGAGCGGCGCACGTTGAGCGTCTGGGGCAGCGGCAGGGCGTCCCACGCCCGTCGTCGCTCGGGCGCCGGGTCCATGTCGAGCGCGGCACGGGACTGGATCGACATGACCGCCCGGCGGCCCGGTTGGTAGGACGGCCAGGCGGGAAGCGCCGGTATCCCGGGGTCGCCGAGGCGGGCGAAGTTCAAGATCACGTCTTGCAGCAGTTCGGCAACCGTGCGGTCGGCGTTGGTCGACAGCCCGGGGAACGCCCCCTCGGTTGGTCCGGTGAAGTCCAACCAGGTGAAAGGCAGGTCGGCCCCGTGGCAGGGTCCGAGCTGGTCGAAGGGGACCTGGCCCGGCGTGTGGTCGAAGCGCATGATCCACGTCCGGCCCCCACCTCGGTGGTGGGCTTCGGCGGTGCGCACGGCGGGAATGCCGAACAGCAGATCGGTGAGCAGGTCGGCCCGGCCCCGATCGGGCGGCGATCCCTTCTCGTAGGTCCGCACCAGCCGCTCCCAGGCGACATCGCCGAACCACGCCCGGGCCCGCAGTTCCTTGGCCTTGATGAAGCCCTCGGGTGAGATGGCGAGGTAGAGGTTGGCCTCCTGCTGGCAGGTACTTATGAGTAGAGGTACCTGAGACGACGCTCCCGAGACCAAGCCGGCCATGGGATGGCCCGGCAGCACGGTGCCGTCGACCACGGGCAGGAAGGGCTCGCCTTCAAGTTCGGCGTCGTCCGAATCGCGCATCAACGAGCCCGCGGCCTGCTTTATTGCCTCGACCGGGAGGTCTTGGAGCTTCGACACCTCTCGGTAGTCGACGCCGAGCGAGTTGAGGACGCGAACGACGACCGACCGGGAGCGCCAGCGGCTCTGGACCCGGTCGGCAGCGCCGCTCTGCATGACCGCCCGGTGGAACAAGCCGGCTGCGGCGGGCATGGCCAGCAGCGCCCCGACGCAGGTCGCACCGGAGGCCTGCCCGATCACCGTCACCCGGTCGGGATCGCCACCGAACGCCTCGATGTTGTCGCTCACCCATTGCAGGGCCGCGACTTGGTCGAGCATGCCCACGTTGACCGACTGGTCGAGGCCCGTCCCGCCGATCGCCGCCAGGTCCAGGAAGCCCCATGGACCCAGGCGGTAGTTGATCGTCACGACGACGGCGTCACCGCGGTTGGCCAGCCATGCCCCGTCAAAGTTGCTCCCGCTGCCGAAGACGAACGCCCCTCCGTGCAGCCAGACCAGGACCGGGCGGGGTTTTCCCCGAGCCCTTGGTGACCAGACGTTGAGGTAAAGGCAATCCTCGCTCTCGGGTACGACGCCCGATCCTGACGGCAGGACGAGGCCCGGGACGTCGGTCGAGATGCTCGACGGGCCGAACTCGATGGCCGTGCGGGGCCCGTCCCACGGTGGCGACGGCTGGGGCGGCTGGAACCGGCGGGGGCCTTCGGGCGCGTCGGCGTAGGGCACCCCTCGCCAGACCGTCACCTTCCCCTGGCGGGTCCCCTTGACCCCGAATTTGGACTGCCGTCCCGAACCCACCGATACCTCTTGTTCCGTCACTGGTGTTGCCGCGAAACGACCGCCTGAGCAACCTACCAGGGGACTGCGCCCTGGTATCCCCATACCAGGTCAGCCGCCCTTTATACCTTTGGTTCTTCTCTCCTGGGATGGTTGCGTAAGGGTTGTCCGTCAAGTACCGTCCCCGCCCATGTCAGGACTGCTCGGAGTTCTCGCGCTCGCGGCCACCCTTAGTCGGGACCCCGGCGTTTCCACTGCTTCAACTACTGCACCGGTCGCTGCCGGGCCGAGCGGAGGTACAGGACAGGCCACCGGCACCGGCGCGTCCACCACCGGTGGCACTGGCGCGGGCGGAGCCTCAGGGCCGTCGACCAACGGCTCGACCACGACTGGGTCCGCCCACAGCGGGAGCGCGGCTGCGACCGCGACGGCGACCGGAGGCACGACCGGGTCAACCGGGGCTGCCACCGTGAGCCCCGTTGTCACCGCGGCTAGCGGCGCGGGCGGCGCGGGCACCGCGACGCCGGTCAGCGGCACGACGGGCGGCGCGTCCTCCGGGACCGTCTTCTCCGGCGGCGGCGGCGGCGGCGCAGGCGGCGGTACCGGCGCGGTGGCTGTGATCGTTACGACCGGTAACTCCGGCGCTGCGGTCGGCAACGCCACCGGCGGCTCCTCGGGCGCCGCCACGTCATCCTCGGTCGGCAACGCCACTTCGGGCGCGTCGGGTGCCTCGACCACCACCTCCTCGGCCACGGGAGGCACCTCGGGCTCGGCGGTCGCCAGTCCGGTGTCCACCAACACCGCCACCACGGGCAACGGCGGCCATTCCGGCCCCACCGGCAGCGCGTCCCAGACGTCCCTCGCGGCCACGGGCAGCACCAGCACCTCCGGGAGCGCGCCCAGCGGCGGTTCCGGCCAGGCGTCCGCGGCGGGATCCGCGGGCTCCGGTTCTTCGGGCGCCGGCGGCGACTCGGGTATCGCCTCCAACGTCTCGGATACCACCGGCACGGCCTCGTCGGGCGAAGCCGACGCCACCTCTGAGGCCACCGGCGGCAACACCGGCAGCTCCGGTTCGGCGACCAACGCCCCCGTCAACACCGCAACCAGCGGCGCCGGCGGCAACGCCAACGTCACGCCGACCAGCGGCAACACCGGCGCCGCCACCTCCGGGACCGTGTTCTCGGGTGCCGCCACCCATGGTGGGGGCAGTGGCGCGGTCATGGTGACCGTGATCTCCGGTAACTCCGGTGCCGCCACTGGCACCGCCAACGGCGGGTCCTCCGGTCCGGCCACCGCCACCTCGACCGGCAACGCCACATCGGGCGCCACCGGCTCCACGACCACGTCGTCGTCGGCGACGGGGGGCACCTCGGGCGGCGCGGTTGCCAGCCCGGTGTCCACCAACACCGCGGGCAGCGGCAACGGCGGCGCCTCGGGTGCCACCGGTACGGCCTCGCAGACCTCCATCGGATCGTCGGGTGACACCGGCGCCACCGGCTCCGGTCCCACCGGCGGTTCGGGCTCGGCGCGCGGTAACGGCACCGCGACGTCCGGCGACTCGGGCGCCGGCGGCTTTTCGGGCGATGCCACCAACAACTCGGGGACCACCGGCACCGCCACCACGGGCGACGCATCCGGCTCGTCCACCGCGACCGGCGGCACCTCGGGCAACTCGGGCGACGCCACCAACGTTCCGGTGAACACCGCCACGTCCGGCCCCGGCGGCTCGGCCACGGTCACCGCCACCAGCGGCAACACCGGCGCCGCCACCTCCGGCACCGTGTTCTCCGGCGCCGTCACCGGCGGCGGCGGCAGCGGCGCAGTCCTCGTGACGGTCGTCTCGGGCGACTCGGGCGCCGCCACTGGCAACGCCACCGGCGGCACCTCGGGCGCGGCCACGGCCACCTCGACCGGCAACGCCACCTCCGGCGCCACCGGAGATTCGACGACCACGTCGTCGGCCACCGGCGGCACGTCGGGCGGCGCGGTTGCCAGTCCGGTGTCCACCAATGCAGCCGGCAGCGGCGACGGCGGCGCTTCGGGCGCCACCGGCGCGGCTTCCCAGACCTCGGGCGCCACCTCTGGCTCCACCGGTGGGGCCGGCCCGTCGGGCGGCTCAGGGCGGGCCACGGGCAACGGCACTGCGACCTCCGGTGACTCCGGTACCGGCGGCGACTCCGGTGCCGCCACCAACACCTCCGCCACCACGGGCACCGCGACCAGCGGCGAGGCCACCGGCGACTCGACCGCCATCGGCGGCAACACCGGTACCTCGGGTGCCGCCACCAACGCTCCGGTCAACACCGCGGTCAGCGGCACCGGCGGCAATGCCACTGTCGGCGTGACCTCCGGCAGCACCGGTGCCGCCACCTCGGGCACCGCCTTCTCGGGCGCCGTCACCGGGGGCGGCGGAAGCGGCGCCGTCGCCGTCCATGTCACCTCGGGCAGCTCGGGTGACGCCACAGGTACCGCCAACGGCGGCTCCACCGGCGCGGCCACCGCCTCGTCGACCGGCAACGCCGTTTCCGGCGCCACCGGCGACTCGGTCACGCATTCCTCGGCGACCGGCGGCACCTCGGGCAGCGCCACCGCCAGCCCGACGTCATCCAACACCGCGGGCACGGGCAACGGCGGCGCCTCGGGCGCCACCGGCACCGCCTCGCAGACCTCCAGCGCCACCTCGGGCAACACCGATCCCCCGGTTGGTCCCACGGGCGGCTCAGGCCGGGCCCGTGCCACCGGCGCGGCGTTCTCGGGTTTCTCGGGCGACGGCGGATTCTCCGGGGACGCGACGAATACCTCCGCCACGACCGGCACCGCCACCACGGGCGAAGCCGAAGGGGGAGCATTCGCCACGGGCGGCACCTCCGGCAACTCGGGCGATGCCACCAATGTCCCGGTCAACACCGCCTTGTCCGGTGATGGCGGCGCCGCCGTCGTCACTGCCGCCAGCGGGGCGACCGGCGCGGCCACCTCGGGCGCCGCCTTCTCGGGCGATGTCCACGGCGGCGGTGGCAGCGGCGCCGTCGCGGTCACCGTGACCTCGGGCAACTCCGGTGCCGCCACCGGCAACGCGACCGGCGGTACCTCCGGTGCCGCGACTGCGTCGTCAACCGGCGACGCCATCTCCGGTGCGACCGGCGACACGGTCACCACCGCCTCGGCCACCGGCGGCACCTCGGGTGCCGCCACCGCCAGCCCGACCTCGGCCAACACCGCGGGCACGGGCGACGGCGGCGCCTCGGGCGCCACCGGGAGCGCCTCGCAGACGTCCGGTGCCACTTCGGGCGACACCGGCAGCCCCACCTCGGGTGGGCCGACCGGCGGGTCGGGCTTGGCCCGGTCCAGCGGTACCGCGATCTCGGGCGACTCTGGCACCGGCGGCGACTCGGGCGCAGCGACGAACACCTCGGCGACCACCGGCACCGCGAGGAGCGGTGAAGCGGACGCCACCGCCATCTCACTTGGTGGCAACACCGGCACTTCGGGTGCCGCCACCAACGCCCCGGTCAACACCGCGGTCAGTGGTGCCGGTGGCACGGCCACCACCGCGACGACCAGCGGCGCCACCGGCGCCGCCACTTCGGGGGCTGCCTTCTCGGGCACCGTCACCGGCGGCGGTGGAAGCGGCGCAGTTGCGGTCACGGTCACCTCGGGCGACTCGGGCGCCGCCACCAGCACCGCCAACGGCGGTTCCACCGGCGCGGCCACCGCGTCGTCGACCGGGGATGCCATTTCGGGCGCCACGGGCGACACCGTCACCACCTCGTCGGCGACCGGCGGGACCTCGGGTGCCGCCACCGCCAGCCCCACCTCGGCCAACACCGCCAGCACGGGTGGCGGCGGGGCGTCGGGCCCCACGGGTTCTGCCTCGCAGACCTCGACCGCCGAGTCGGGCAACACCGACCCGCCGGTTGGTCCGACGGGCGCCTCTGGTGCCGCCCGGGCCTCGGGTTTCGCGGGATCGGGCTTCTCAGGTGACGGCGGGGCCTCGGGCGACGCCACCAACTCCTCGACTACGACGGGTGCCGCGACGTCCGGTAGCGCCGGCGCCCTCGCGTTCTCCCTCGGGGGAACCAGCGGCGACTCGGGCGACGCCACCAACGTGCCTGTCAACACCGCGGTCTCCGGTGACGGCGGCGCGGCCGTCACCACGGCCGATAGCGGCGCCACGGGCGCCGCCACCTCCGGCGCTGCCTTCTCGGGCGACGTCCACGGCGGCGGCGGCAGCGGCGCGGTCGATGTGACCGTGACGTCGGGTACGACGGGCGACGCCACCGGCGCAGCCACCGGCGGGACTTCGGGCGCGGCCAGCGCCCGGTCGGCCGGCGATGCCATCTCGGGTGACACCGGGGCGGTTCTCACCACCTCCTCGGCCACCGGCGGGACCTCAGGCGACGCGGTCGCCAACCCCGGTTCGACCAACTCGGCATCGACGGGCGACGGCGGTGCCTCGGGCGCCACCGGGAGCGCCTCGCAGACTTCTGACGCCACCTCGGGCGACACCGGCGACCCCGCCGGCGCCGGAGCGACGGGCGGTTCGGGCCGGGCCCGCGCTTCGGGCACCGCGATCTCGGGTGACTCCGGTACCGGCGGCGAGACGGGCGACGCCACCAACACTTCCGACACCACCGGGACCGCGGTCACCGGCGACGTCGGTGCCCTGGCGATCTCGTTGGGCGGCAACTCCGGTTCGTCCGGCGCGGCCACCAACGCACCAGTCAACACCGCTGCCAGCGGCGCGGGCGGAACCGCCGACTCCGCCTCCAGCACCGGCGCCAGCGGAGGCGCCACGTCGGGCACCGCGTTCTCGGGTGCCGTGACGGGCGGCGGCGGCAGCGGTGCCGTCAACGTCAGCGTCAACAGCGGTGACGGCGCAGCCACCTCGGGTACTGCCTTCTCGGGCGCAGTCAGCGGCGGCGGCGGCAGCGGTGCCGTCAACGTCGGCGTCAACAGCGGCTCGGGCCCTGCCACCTCAGGCACCGCGTTCTCGGGCGCAGTCAGCGGCGGCGGCGGCAGCGGTGCCGTTGACGTCACCGTGACCGGGGGCCCCGCGTCCTCGGGCACTGCGTTCTCGGGTGCCGTGACGGGCGGCGGCGGCAGCGGTTCAGTCGATGTCACGGTCGCCAACGGCGCCGGGGGCGGCTCCGGATCGGCGTCGGACACGGCGAACGGCGGCTCCTCGGGCGCAGCAACGGCCTCCTCGGTCGGCGACGCCATCTCGGGTACCACGGGCGATGTCACCACCACCGGTTCGGCTACCGGTGGCACCTCAGGTGACGCCACAGCCGATCCCACGTCCTCCAACGAGGCGAACTCGGGTAATGGCGGCGCCTCCGGCTCGACCGGCAGCGCTTCGCAGACCTCCACCGCCGCCAGCGGCTCGACTGACCCGCCGGCCGGTACCACCGGCGGTTCGGGCAGCGCCCGGGCCACCGGCTTCGCCGGATCGGGCTTCTCGGGTGACGGCGGCGCCTCGGGCGACGCCACCAACACCTCGCGCACGAACGGTCGGGCGGTCACCGGCGACGCCTTCGGCATCGCGGTCGCCCTTGGCGGTACCAGCGGCAACTCCGGGCCCGCCACCAACGTTCCGGTGAACACCGCCACCAGCGGCGCCGGCGGCGCGGGCGTGAGCGGTACCGGCGGCACCTCGGGCGCCGCCACCGCGACCTCGGTCGGCGACGCCATCAGCGGCGATACCGGCTCCTCACTCACCACCGCCTCGGCGACGGGCGGCACCTCGGGCAACGCCACGTCGAGCCCATCCTCCTCCAACACCGCCTCCAGCGGAGCGGGCGGGGCCTCGGGCAACACCGGGACGGCCTCCCAGACGTCCGATGCCGCCTCGGGCGACACCGGCGGCCCGACCACGACCGGTACAACCGGTGGTTCGGGCAACGCACGCGCCGACGGCGATGCCGTCTCGGGTGACTCGGGCACCGGCGGCGACTCGGGTGATGCCAGCAACACCTCCTTCACCCGCGGCCGGGCATTCAGCGGCGACGCGGGCGCCGGTGCCTTGGCGGTCGGCGGTAACACCGGTTCGTCCGGTGCGGCCACCAACGCCCCGGTCAACACCGCCACCAGCGGTGCCGGCGGTGTCGGCGGCGGCGGCAACGGTGGCTCGACCGGTGAAGCGGTCGCAGCATCGGCGGGCGACGCCATCTCGGGGGCCACGGGCGACACCGCCACGCATGCCTCGGCGACGGGCGGCACCAGTGGCTGGACCACCGCCAGCCCCACTTCGTCCAACAGCGCCACCACCGGCGACGGCGGAGCCTCCGGGACCACCGGCAGCGCCGCACAGACTTCGCTGGCCTCGTCGGGTAACACGGCTGCGGCCGGCCCCGGCGTGACCGGCGGCTCGGGCCGGGCCACTGCGGATGGTGACGCGTTCTCGGGTTTCTCGGGCGACGGCGGCTCCTCGGGCTCCGCCACGAACCGGTCCCGCACTCGCGGCCGGGCGATCAGTGGCGACGCCAGTGCCGGCGCGGTGGCAATCGGCGGCACGAGCGGCGGCTCGGGTCCCGCCACCAACACCCCGACCAACACCGCGACGAGCGGTAACGGCGGTGCGGGCAACGGCGGCGGTACGGGCGGCACCTCGGGTGCGGCCACCGCAGCTTCGGTGGGCGATGCCATCAGCGGCAGCACCGGATCCTCGGTGACCACGGCATCGGCCACGGGCGGCACGTCGGGTAACGCCACCGCCAGCCCCAGCTCGACCAACTCGGCCTCGACGGGCGACGGCGGCGCTTCCGGTGCGACCGGCACGGCGTCGCAGACGTCCGAAGCGGCATCCGGTGACACCGGCAGCCCCACGGGCACCGGGCCCACCGGTGGCTCCGGCGCGGCACGCGCGACGGGCGAGGCCACCTCGGGTGACTCGGGCGCCGGCGGCGAGTCGGGCGACGCGTTCAACCGTTCCCGCACCCGTGGGACGGCCATCACCGGCGACGCCGGCGCACTCGCCGTCGCCCTCGGTGGCAACACCGGCACGTCCGGTGCGGCGACCAACGCCCCGGTCAACGTGGCGCTCAGCGGAACCGGCGGCGACGGCAACGGCGGCAACGGCGGAAGCTCCGGCGCGGCCACCGCGGCCTCCACCGGTGACGCCACCTCGGGCAACACCGGCGACTCCGTGACCAGCGCTTCGGCGACGGGCGGCACGTCGGGTAGCGCCACCGCAAGCCCCACCTCGGCCAATACCGCCGCCACCGGTAACGGCGGCGCATCCGGTGCGACCGGGGCCGCCTCCCAGACCTCCGACGCCACGTCGGGGACCACCGATCCTCCGGCGGGACCGACCGGCGCCTCGGGCGCGGCCTCGGCCGACGGTGACGCCAACTCTGGCTTCTCCGGCGACGGCGGGTCCTCAGGCGACTCCACGAACCGGTCCCGCACCTTCGGTGTGGCGAACACCGGTTCTGCGACGGGCATCGCCACCTCCACCGGGGGCACCTCCGGCGATTCGGGCGCCGCCACCAACTCGCCCACCAACATCGCCACGAGCGGCGACGGTGGGACGGCGACGGTGATTTCCCTTACCGGTGCGGCCGGTCCCGGCGCCACGTCGGGCACCGCCTTCTCGGGTGCTGTGACGGGCGGCGGCGGCAGTGGTGCCGTCAGCGTCAACGTCAGTGGCGGGTCCGCCACCTCGGGCGCCGCCTTCTCGGGCGACGTGACCGGCAACGGCGGCAGCGGCGCCGTCGATGTCACCGTGACCTCCGGGTCCTCGGGTGACGAGACGGGCTCTGCGACGGGCGGCACCTCCGGAGCGGCCACCGCCACATCCACCGGCAACGCCACCAGCGGCGATACCGGCTCCAGCGTGACCACCTCCTCGGCCACTGGCGGGACATCGGGCAGCGCCACCGCCAGCCCGACGTCGACCAATGCGGCCGGCAGCGGTGACGGCGGGGCCTCGGGCGCCACCGGCAGCGCGTCGCAGACCTCCTCGGCCGCCTCGGGGGCCACCGGCGGTCCGACGACCACCGGTCCCACCGGCGGCTCTGGCCGGGCCACCAGCGACGGCGACGCCGTCTCGGGTGATTCCGGCACCGGGGGCGACTCCGGCGCGGCGACCAACACCGGCGGGCGGATCGGCGGAACGCTGACCAGCGGGACCGCGACCAGCGGGGCGGCCAACGGCAGCGCCACGGCAACCGGTGGCAACACCGGCAGCTCGGGCGCCGCCACCAACGCCCCGGTCAACCTGGCCCTCAGCGGGTTGGGGGGCGACGCCACGGTGCGGCTGCGCAGCGGCAACACCGGCGCGGCCACCTCAGGTGCGGCATTCTCGGGCACCGTGACCGGCAGGGGTGGAAGCGGCGCCGTGAGTGTCGACGTCACGAGCGGCGACAGTGGCGCCGCCGACGGGACGGCCAACGGCGGTTCCTCCGGTGCTGCCACCGCGTCGTCGACCGGCAACGCCACCTCGGGCGCCACGGGTGACTCCGTGACCCACGCCTCGGCGACCGGCGGCACCAGCGGGGCCGCCACTGCCAACCCGACTTCGGCCAACGTGGCGGGGACGGGCAACGGCGGGGCCTCGGGCGCCACCGGGACCGCATCGCAAACCTCCACCGCCACCTCGGGTGACACCCTGGCGGCCACCGGACCCACCGGTGGCTCGGGGAACGCCAGCGCCGAAGGCGAAGCCACCAGCGGCGCCACCGGTGACGGCGGAGAGACGGGCGACGCGACCAACACCTCGACCACCACCGGTGCGGCCACGAGCGGCTCCGCCAACGGCACGGCCACGGCCACCGGGGGCACCTCGGGCGACTCTGGCGCCGCCACCAACGCACCGACCAACACCGCGGTCAGCGGTGACGGTGGGATCGCCAGGGTACGTTCCAGGACCGGGGCGACCGGCGACGCCACGTCCGGAGCAGCGTTCTCGGGCGACGTGACCGGTAGCGGCGGTAGCGGGGCCGTGAGCGTCGACGTGACCAGCGGCAACTCCGGCGATGCCAGCGGCGACGCCACCGGCGGCACGTCGGGCGCGGCCACGGCCAGTTCCACCGGCAACGCCACCTCAGGCGACTCCGGCTCCTCGCTGACCACGGCGTCGGCGACCGGGGGCACATCGGGCGCCGCCACCGCGAGCCCTGGTTCCACCAATACGGCAGCTTCGGGAGACGGCGGTGCCTCAGGTGCCTCCGGAAGCGCTTCCCAGACGTCGACCGCAGCATCGGGCGACACCGGCAGTCCGGCCACGGTCGGTCCGACGGGCGGCTCGGGAAGCGCCACCTCCGAGGGAGGCGCCGAATCGGGCGAGACCGGTGACGGTGGGGCAACCGGCGACGCGACCAACGCCTCCCTCACGACTGGGACCGCGGGCAGCGGGTCGGCCAACGGCAGCGCAACTGTCGTCGGTGGCAACACCGGTACGTCGGGTGACGCCACCAACGTGCCCGTGAACACAGCCACCAGCGGGAATGGCGGAGCGGCTCGTGTACGGTCCCGCTCAGGCGCCACCGGCGCCGCCACCTCAGGTGCGGCCTTCTCGGGCGCCGTCACGGGTTCCGGTGGTAGCGGGGCCGTCGCGGTCGATGTGACCAGTGGTGACAGTGGCGCCGCCGACGGCACTGCCAATGGTGGCTCATCCGGCGCCGCCACCGCCTCCTCGACGGGCAACGCCACGTCGGGGACGACGGGTGACACGACGACCAGCGCGTCCGCCACCGGCGGGACCAGTGGTGCCGCCACCTCCAACCCGACTTCGGCCAACACGGCGGGCTCGGGCAACGGCGGTGCGTCAGGGGCGAGCGGTTCGGCGTCGCAGACGTCGAGCGCCACGTCGGGGACCACCGATCCGGTGGCCCCGGTGGGCACCGGAGGTTCGGGTGCGGCTGCGGCATCGGGCGGCGCAGAATCGGGCGACTCCGGCAGCGGCGGCGACTCCGGTGATGCGTCCAACACCTCCACCACCAGGGGCGCCGCGGCCAGCGGCGACGCCAGCGGTACGGCGGCTGCTACCGGTGGCACGTCGGGCGACTCCGGCGCCGCCACCAACAGTCCGGTGAACACCGCCACCAGCGGCAACGGCGGCCGGGCTCGCGTGCGGGCCAGGACACGGGCGACCGGCGACGCCACGTCAGGTACCGCCTTCTCGGGCGATGTCGGCGGGCGCGGCGGCAGCGGTGCCGTCGGTGTCACCGTCGTGTCGGGCAACTCCGGCGATGCCACGGGTACCGCGACCGGCGGGACCTCGGGTAGCGCAACCGCCACTTCGGTGGGCAACGCCACCTCGGGCAACTCCGGCGCCGCGATCACCACCGCATCGGCGACCGGCGGGACGTCGGGCGATGCCGTCTCCAACCCCAGTTCCACCAACGCCGCCGTTTCGGGCGACGGAGGTGCCTCGGGTGCGACCGGCAGTGCATCGCAGACCTCCGACGCCACCTCGGGCGACACGGGCGGCCCCGGTACCAGCGGGCCGACCGGCGGCACGGGCAAGGCCACGGCCGAAGGCGAGGCGACCTCTGGGACCACCGGCCCCGGCGGTCCTTCAGGCCCGGCGGGCAACGTCTCCACCACCATCGGCGATGCCCGCAGCGGGGATGCCGGAGCGGCCGCCGATGCGACCGGTGGAAACACCGGGACCACGGGACCCGCGACGCTCGTTCCAGTCGTGACCGCCGACAGCGGTAACGGCGGGCGGGCAACGGTCCGCCCGACCACCGCGGCCACCGGCGCTGCCACTTCCCCTGTCGTGTTCTCGGGCGCGGTGGGACGGGGCGGGAGCGGGGCGGTCGCCAACGTCGTGGTCACCGGCGGGAGCGGCGACGCCACGGGCACGGCCAACGGTGGTTCCAGCGGCGCTGCCGTCGGCACCGCCACCGGCAATGCCACCACAGGTGACAGCGGCGCCGCTGAGACCCATTCCTCGGCGACCGGTGGCACCAGCGGCGCCGCGAACTCCGATCCGGTGTCCGACAACACCTCCGCCAGCGGTCCCGGCGGAACGTCGGGCCCGTCGGGTAGCGCGTCGGAGACCATCAACGTCAGCTCGGGCGACACCGGCGGACCTGCGTTCCTCGTCGTCAACCTGGCGCCCGAGGCGCCTTCGTTCCTCAGCGCACTGGCATCCGCCAGCGGGGCGAGTGGAGCGAGTGGGGCGAGTGCCGGGGCCACGGGCGCAGCTGCTGCTTCGGGTGCCACGTTCTCGGCATCGAAGCTCAGCTCGTCGGTGGACACCGGATCGACGACCAGCGCCGTCGGGCAACATGCTGCGGCACTGTTGGCGACCGGTAACGCAGCCCCCGCGGCTTCGGCGGCTACGGCCGCTTCGGGCTGTGCTCCCAACGCCGACATCGCCAGCTCGGGATGCGGCAACACCGGCGTTGGCAACTCGGGACGCGGCAACACCGGCGTCGGCAACAGCGGTGCCGGCAACGTCGGGGTCGCCAACTCGGGTGCGGGAAATGTCGGGATGGCCAACTCCGGGTTCCTCAACAACGGGACGGGCAACTCCGGTTGCCTCAACATCGGTACCGCGAACTCGGGCTTCCTCAATGTCGGCGTCGGCAACTCCGGCCCCGATGAGTGCCCGATCACCGGCGTCCCCGGTACGCCAGGAGTTCCTGGCACACCGGGCGTTCCTGGTACCCCAGGTGTTCCCGGTACGCCGGGGAAGCACGTGAAGCATGTGAAGGAGACATCCGCCGAAGTGAGCTCACTGGCGCTGACAGGATCAGACACCGCGATGCCGCTGGCCGTAGCCCTCGGGCTGCTGCTGAGTGGTGGCGCGGCGGTCGGCCTCACCAGTCGCCGGCGTGAGGAAGCCGACAGCGAGGGTTAGTCGCTCGGTTGTTCGGACGCCCTCCGGGCGCCGTTGCGGCATCGAGAATTGTCGAGAAAGGGGAGCGACTTCGCTCCCCTTTCCCGCGCTTCCGGCCCCGTAGTGTCCGTTTGGTGGTTTCTCGGTGGGTTGCGGCCCTGATGGTTGCAATCGGATCCTTGATGAACTACCGTCCGACGCCATGCCCGCTCCGTTGCTTGCAAGCCTCATGTTGGTCTCGGCCCTCTCGGGGCACTCTGCCCCAGCGGCCCTGGCGTCGACGCCGATCGTCTGTGCGCCCAACGCCGACATCTCGAGTTCGGGGTGCGGCAACATAGGTGCCGGGAACTCGGGCATGGGCAATGTCGGTGTCGGCAACTCGGGCGGCGGCAACAACGGCACCGCGAACTCCGGCACCGGCAACACCGGTACGGCGAACTCCGGCTCGGGCAACACCGGCACCGGCAACTCCGGGTGCGGCAACAATGGCACCGCCAACTCCGGCGGCGGCAACACCGGCGTGGGCAACTCGGGCGGCAACTCCTGCACCTCCAGCCCGCCTCCCACCACGCATCCGACCACGCCTCCCACCACGCCTGGCGACCACCCCGGTACGACCGTCATCGGTGAGGCTGGCACGCCCATTCAGGTGGAAGGCCAGACCTTGCCGCTCACCGGTAGCAGCTCCACTGCGCCCTTGACCCTGGCGATGGGACTCATGGCGAGTGGTGCCCTGGCCGTAGGACTGGCCAACCGGCGTCGTCACGCTCTGGCTGCGGCCACCGGCGGCGAGGTCATCCCGCTGTCCGCCGCCGTCGGGCTGCTCCTCACCGGTCGGGCTAGTGGTCGGGCTACCGGTCGGGCCGGTCGGGCAAAGGCCACCGAACTCAAGGACTAGTAGTCCTCGTCGTCCCAGTCCTGGCCGGCACCAATCGGGGCGTAGACTGACGTTTTCCCTCAGCCGCGCCCCGGCTCGAGGTGTCCTGACAATGGGAACCGATGGCCCTGTCCGATGTGCGAGTGACTGAGACGGAGACGGCGAGCCGGGCAACGTCCGAACCCGACGGCGCCCTCGTGGATGCCCTCCTCATCGCACCGGTGTGGGAGAAGCAGGTACTTGAGATCGGTGTCCGGTGGGACGGCGACGAAGGTCGGCTCACGGGCGATCGGGCGTGGGCGGCTGACCGGCTGCGGATGTTCCTGCTGACGTGGGATCCGTTCGAATGGCAGCCGGGGCGCCCGGCGGCCTTCGCCACATCGACCAGCCGCGCCGACGGCGTCGGCCTGGTCTTGTACCTGCCCCACTGGCGGGCGATGGCGATGGCCGGGGGTGAGGCAGCCCGCTTGCCCGAGGTCCTGGGCCGGCTGGCCGAATCGGTGCTGTCGGTTGGCGCCGAGCAACGAGAGGCCATCGTCGACGGCAGCTACGCCGCCGGGGTCCAGGCCGGGGTACTGCCCCGGATGCTGAGCCGCATCCCCGACCAACTCGAGTTCGCCCCTCCGAACATCACGATGGACAGCCGCGGCTGGCGGCCGATCCAGTTCGACGTGCTCGAGGACCTGGCCCAGGACGACTTCGGCCCCGCCGATCTCGACCGGTCGCCGGTCCGATTCTCCGAGCCGGGCGAGGGACTTGAGGCCTATCCGGGCTGCCCCGGTTGCGGGGGGCAAGCGGTGGAGTTCCCCGACGGCTTGAAGGACACCCAGGACGCGATCTGCGGAACCCACCGGACCGAGGCGTTGCGCATCACGACTGCCCGGTTGGAGACGGCCAAGGCCAGCAATCCTTCGGGTTGGGAAGCGTTGCTCGAGGCCGGTCAGCGCCTGATCGAGCCCCATCTGCCCAACGGGCTCGGCCCGCGGCTGGTGGCTGCGGCAGAGATGGACGCGCCCGGAGTGGCCGAGCTCACGGCCCATGCCGACCTCGTGGTCGGTGCCGCCAGCCTCATGGCCGGACTCCCCGATCCCCAGACGCCGCTCGGAGGCCGTCTGACCCCGGTGCGGCCGTGGCTCGAGCGGTTGCCGGCCGACCTCGACGCCCACGGCCTGACCGACGAGGCGGCTCGCGTGGCCCCGGCCGCGCAGGAGTTGCTCACCGCCCCCTCGGCTGACGACCTCGCAGTCGCCGCCGCGGCAGCGGCACAGGAAGTCGATCCTCCGAAGCCGGTTCCGTTCCGCCGCCAGGTCCGAGTGGGGCGCAACGCCCCCTGCCCGTGCGGGAGCGGCAAGAAGTACAAGTTCTGCCACGGCACCGGGCACTAGCCCGCCCCGCCCCCCAGGCCTGTCCCGCCCCAGCTTGGGTTTGCCCGGCTCCCGGCTGGGCCGGCTCCCGGTCTGGGCCCGCCCGGTCTCGGCGGCTGTGACCTACGGCGTCCTGCGGCTTTGATGCGACGTAGGGCCGATGGCAACCCGTGAGCGCCGTCAAACCCGAGGTCTAGATTGCCGCGTAGCTGGGCTAGGCCGGGGCCTCAAGCCATGCGCCGCCCCGGGATGTGGGCTTCAGGTCCCCGTCCAAGTCGTAGACGATCGGGATGCCGGTCGGGATCTCCAGATTGGGGATGTCCTCGTCGCTGATCCCGTCCAGGTGCTTGACCAGGCCCCTGA
>JAUTXN010000336.1 GCA_030838045.1 Acidimicrobiaceae bacterium | reverse complement strand
CTGAGCCACCGGCTGGCCCGACCTGCTCTTCGTCGGCGTGGGCGGCGGCGGTGTGGATCCCCCGGCGCCCTCCGGTGGCGTCACCGGGTGGGCGGAGGTACGGGGCGGTGCGTGCGGAGCGGTCCGTCCGGCGTGCGGGACAGGCGTTGGCGGGGGGGGCGGGAGAGAAGACCGGGCCGCCGCCTGTGGTGGCGCGGATGGCACCGAACGCTCGCCCGCCGGGCCGGCCTTGTCCGGTGCACGCGCGGCGCGCTCGAGGCGCTCGATGCGTTCGAGCAGCGCCGCAGGGCTGACGTCGGCGTCGGGGCGCGAGAGACGCACCAGGGCCACTTCGAGTGTGACCCGCGGATCGACGGAGTCCCGCATGTCGGCCAACGCCTCGCCGATCACCTCCATGGCCCGGACCAGGGCCGCCAGCCCCAACCGGCGGGCCTGCTCGGCCACCTCGGCCACGGCATCGTCGGGCAACATCACCAGTCCCCGAGCCATGGTCGCGAGGAACCCATTGCGCAGGTGCTCGAGCAGGTCGGCGGCCAGCCGGCGAGCATCACGGCCCGCGGCCATACCCTCGGCCACGGCGGTGAGCACCAGGCCGACATCGCGTTCCGCCAGGCCGTCGACGATCTGACCCACGACCTGCGCCGGGTCCTCGCCACCGCCGCCCGCCGCCACCTGGTCGAGCACGGTGAGGGCGTCGCGGGCCGACCCATGTCCCCGGCGGACGACGAGGTCAATGGCTTCGGGCGCGACGCCGAGTCCGGCCCGGGTGTTGACATCTCGGAGAAGGTCGCCCAGAACCTCGCTCGGGAGCAGGTGGAAGTCGAACGGTATGGTGCGGCTGCGGATGGTCGGCAGCACCTTCTGCGGGTCGGTGGTGGCCAGAACGAAAACGACGTGCGCCGGAGGCTCCTCGAGGGTCTTCAGCAGGGCGCTGGCCGCGTCGGCGGTGAGCTGGTGCACCTCGTCGATGATGTACACCTTCCACCGACCGCGCGTCCCGAGGGCCACCCTGGACAGGAGGTCTCGCATTTCGTCGATCCGGCGGTTCGACGCCGCGTCGAGTTCCTGGACGTCGACCGACGATCCCTTGCGGATGTCGACGCAAGACGAGCAGGTGCCGTCGGGTTCGCCGTCAACCGGGTTGGCACAATTGAGGGCCATGGCGAGTATGCGCGCCGTCGATGTCTTTCCGGTCCCCCGGGGACCGCTGAACAAATAGGCGTGGGAGATCCGGCCCTCGCGCACGGTGTTGAGCAGCGCCCGGGTGACGTGCTCCTGGCCCCGGACGTCGGCAAAACGCTGGGGGCGGAAACGCCGGTACAGCGAGTTGTACTGGAGGTCACCGGGCGTCGGATCGATGTCGCCACCTGAGCTTTCGGCCATCAGGTCGAGCCTACGGCAGGGCTGTGACGGCCTGGCCACCCGGACCGCTCGACTGCGTCAGCAACCGGGGCCCTTGCAGTCCCGATGCTCGGTGCGGCGGTCAGGCTGACTGCGGCACACAACACGTTCCGCTGAGGGCTGCTGCCGTCAGGCCCTGACCCGGTTCACGGTGCGTCGTTGCGCAGGACCCGACCGTCGCACCGAGCATCGGACTGCTGGGGGCATCGTACCGGGCGGACGGGCCGACGCGGCGCGGTAGCGTGACGGCCCGACACCTGGAGGGGTGCGAGAGCGGCCGAATCGGCACGATTGGAAATCGTGTGTGGGGAAACTCACCGTGGGTTCAAATCCCACCCTCTCCGCCGAGGACGGGCATCTCCTGGGCCAGACGCGCTACCCGGCGGCTGCCTTCGCGGCCTTGCGAGGTCCGCGCTTGCGCGGCGGTGTGGCTTCGGGGTCCGGGGTCGACGTGGAGGTCGAAGATAACCCGGACGCGATGGCACCCTGGGCTGCGTCGAACGCCGCCAGGAGAGCAGTGGGTATCCGTCCACGCGCACTTACCTTGTGCCCGTTGTCCCGGGCCCACGCACGGATGGCGCCCAGGTCGCCGCGCTTGGGCGAGGTGCCGGACGTCGATTTTGACGCGGACGCGCGACTGCCCTGAGGTGCACGTGGCGCCGAGGCCGACGCGGCGCCAACCGCCCGACGACCGCGACGGCCGGAGTCGCGATGACCAGCATCGACGAATCCCTTCAGCTGCGACAGGACATCTCCCAACATGGAACCGTGCTTGGCGCAAACGTCGAGCACATAGTCGGTGCCTTCCCAGCTGACCTTTCGCGTCGCACTGTCCCCATCAGAATCGGGGATCGGGTCCCCGCACACATCACAGGTGTAGGTGTAGCTCACGACTTGGCGTTTGGCCATTGAACTCCTTTACATGACACGACGATTCGAACCTGCAATAGGACATACTGCCATTGTTTGCTCTGGTTGAAAAGCAGTGTCGCTCATTTTCGCGGCCAGAGTGAAGATATACATTGTACGTTCAGCCTGAAACTGGCTGAGTACGTTCCGTCAATGTCGAGGCGCGAGCGCTAAATCCGCCCAATACTCTCGACCCTGTCGGACGCCGCAGACTCTATGTATACCGTCAGCCTGATCCCACACGCCGAACGTTGTACCGTTGGCCGGCCATGGCCCGACTCACCCGAAGGCAGATACTGATTGGAATCGGCGCCGGAACGGGTGGTGTTGTCGCGGTTGGCGCCGGCGCGCTGGTGGCAATTGGTGGCCCCCACCGCGATCATCTCCTGCATCAAGTCGGACTCGAGGAAAGCCCGAACAACAAGGTCGCGCCGACGAGCGTCACCATCCTCAATGGCGAATTCGCGAGCAAGCACATGGGTCGGGCAGTTGGCTGGTCGCTCTCCATCCCGAGCCGGCAGGCACGCGGGGTGATCTATTGCCTACACGGCAGAGGCGGCAATCACCATTTTGCGTTCGACGAGATACACCTGCCCGATGTGGTCGAGTCGGTGAAGGCGCCATTGGTGGTCGCGGCGGTCGACGGTGGACCGGACTCGTATTGGCACCCGCGAACTGACGGTACCGATGCACTGTCGATGTTGCGAGATGAGTTCATCCCCATGGTCGAGGAACGCACCAATACCAATCGTCGGGCTCTACTCGGTTGGTCGATGGGTGGCTACGGATCACTATTGGCGGCCGAACATTCGACGGGCCGTTTCTTCGCCGTGACCGTGGCCAGCCCCGCGTTGTGGACCAGCCCCGGCCAAACGGCGCCCGGCGCATTTGACGGAGCCGCCGATTACCACCGATTCGATGTCTTCGCCGGGCAACAGAGGCTCTCCGGGCTCGCCGTTCGCGTCGACTGCGGGACAGGCGACCCCTTCTACCAAGCCACCCGGCGCTTCGTGTCCGGACTGCCCTCGGGGTATCAGGGATCGTTCGGCCGGGGATTTCATGATCCGGCCTACTGGCGCAGCGTGGCTCCCGCCCAAGTGACCACGATCGCTCAGGCCCTCGACCGCTGATGCCGATCCGACCGGGGTACCACCGCATACTCTCGGGAGGCGCCATGATGGCAAGGACAGTGAGGAAGGGAGCGCTCAGATGACTTTGCCGAGCCTGTGGCACCGGCATCCAGGGGTGCGGTCAGGCGACCAACTGACCGTGGGTGAGCGCGCCGCCGACAAGGTTCGCAACGGAATGGGTTCCTGGCCCTTCGTCATCACTTTCCTCGGGACCATGGCGGTCTGGGCGGTCGTCAACAGCGTGTTCTACCTGGGGGGTTCCCACGGCAAGCACGGCTTCGATCCCTACCCCTACATCCTTCTCAACCTGATGCTCTCGATGGTCGCCGGGCTCCAGGGGGCCATCCTGCTCATCGCGGCCAAGCGGGCCGACCAGATCTCATCCGAACTGGCGGTCCACACCTACAAGAACACCGAGGGGATCCAGGATCTTCTGAAACAGAACACCGACCTCACCAAGGCGGTGGAGAACCTGACCACCGAGATCTACAACCGGGTGTGCCCGCCCCCGACGGTGAGCGAGATTTCCCTCTGAGCGCCGTGGCATGACAGACGACGAGGCCATGGCGCTGGCGCTCGAAGAAGCGGCCCATGCGGCCCGGCTCGGCGAGGTGCCCGTCGGTGCGGTGGTCGTAGTCGACGGCGAGGTAGTGGCCCGGGCCCACAACGAGCGCGAACTGCGCCATGACCCGACCGCCCACGCCGAGATTCTGGCGCTACGGGCAGCCGGCGCTGCCGTCGGCAGCTGGCGGCTGACCGGTGCGACCCTGGTCGTCACGTTGGAGCCATGCCCGATGTGCGCCGGCGCCCTGGTCGCGGCACGGGTCGGGCGGCTGGTGTTCGGGGCAACCGATCCCAAGGCGGGCGCGTGCGGTTCCCTGTACAACGTGTGCGCCGACCCCCGCCTCAACCACGAGCTACCGGTCGTGCGTGGGGTCCTGGCCGGGCCGTCGGCCCGGATCCTCGAGGAGTTCTTCGTCGAGCGGAGATGCGTCCCGGAGTAACCTGATCAAGCCGTCAAGGAGGGATGCGAGAGCGGCCGAATCGGACGGTCTCGAAAACCGTTGTGGGCTCTGCCCACCGTGGGTTCAAATCCCACTCCCTCCGCCAAGTTGATCAGGTACAAACCTCGGGCTGCCGGCTCGGGGTTGGTGGGCCCAGGAGCCGGAGCCGAACCTGCTGGTGTTGCCTGGGGACCAGTCGCGAGCGGCTAGTGAAGGAGGCGGACCGCGGCGGCGGTCGCGGCCGCCGAAGCCACCACGAGGAGAAACGGGGCGCGGAGGAGTTGGGCGGTAGCCGCCACCGCCAAGCCCGCGGCCCGGGCATCGACGGTCACGTGGCGCCCGGTGGTGAACGTCTGGGTGACGGCGAGGGTTGCGAGCAGGGCGACGGGCAGGAGGGTGGCGATGCGAGCCACACGACGGTCGTTGAGCAGTTCCTCGGGTACCGAGAGCCCGGCCAGCTTGAGGAGGTAACACCCCAGGGAAGCACCGATGACCGCCGCCCACACGCTCACCCTTTTCCCCGAGCTTCCAGTCGCAGGCCCGCCACCACGGTCACGAGCGCAGCCAGGAGGACCGGGATGCCGGCGGGTACCAGCGGCGCCGAGGCCAGCGCCACCAGCGCCGCCGTCAGCGACACCGCCCAGAGGTGGCGACCGGTCATCCGGGGCGCCAGGAGCGCGAGAAAGGCGGCCGGGGCGGCGGCGTCTAGGCCCAGGGTCTTCGGGTCCGGGATGGCCTGGGCGCCCACCGCCCCAACGAGGGTGCCCACATTCCAGAGTGTGAACACCGACACCGCGGTGGCCCAGAACGCCAGCCGGGCGGCGTCGACCGAGTCTGGGGCGACCGCCATCGCCGTCGTCTCGTCGATCACGAACTGGGCGCCCAGCGCCCGGCGCTGGCCCGGTCCGCCGATCACCCGCGAGAGGCGCAGGCCGTAGAACGCATTTCGGGTCCCGAGCAGAACCGCCGTGGCCGCCCCGGCGACGGGGCTGCCCCCGCCCCCGATGAGCGACACCATGGCGAACTGGGAGGCGCCGGTGAACATGAGCAGCGACAGCGCCGCCGTTTGCAGCAGTGAGAGCCCGGCGGTGACCGAGATGGCACCGAAGGACAAGCCGTAGGCTCCCGTGGCCACACCGATGCCGACGGCGTCGCGGATGATGGATCGCCGGGTGCGGTCGTCAAGCGGCATGGGGCCCAGGCTAGGTTTCGTGCCGATTCTGGTGCAGGTGTCGCGGCAGGAGGCCACTCCGCCGTTTAGGGAGTGATGGCAAGGGCCGAGCGCATTGACAAGGTCGCCTTGGGGTCGTCCGGTGATTCACTCGATGATTCGTTCGAGGCGGCGTACCGCGAGCTGTTCACCCGGGCCGCCAAGGTGGCCTATCGCCTGCTCGGCGACTCCTCGGCCGCCGAGGACGTGGCGGCCGAGGCCATGGCACGAGCGTACGCCCATTGGCCGAAGATCCAGTCGCTCCCGTACCGGGACGGCTGGGTGCTGCGGGTCGCCTCGAATCTGGCGATCGACGCCAGCCGCCGCCGGGTGCCCGCGCCGCTGGTCCAGGACCCGCTCGACGGCACCGAGGCGGCGACGCTGCGGCTGGCCCTCATCGGGGCGCTGCAGTCGCTGCCCCGACGCCAGCGTCAGGCGGTGGTGCTGCGATATCTGAGCGGGCTGCGCGAAGACGAGGTGGCGGTGGCCCTCGGGGTGTCGGCCGGGACGGCGAGCACGCACCTGCGCCGTGGTCTCGACGGCATGCGCATCCGGCTGGGGAAGGACTTCCGAGAGGACGCACTGGTGATATGAGCGACATCGGCACTCCCGAACCGAGCTGGAACCCCGACGCCCACTTGGACCGCGTCTACCGCCGGGGCCGGCGCCTCCGGGCCCGGCGACGCATCGGCGTCCTGGCCGGGGGGTCGCTCGCGGTTGTGGCGTTGGTGGCGGTGGTGGCGTA
>JAUTXN010000329.1 GCA_030838045.1 Acidimicrobiaceae bacterium | reverse complement strand
AGGCGGTGTCTCTGGTTGGCTTCGTGGGATTCATCCTCTCCAACACCGGGTGGCTCTACGCGCTCGGCGCGCTGTTCACCGCCATCGGGTACTACCGCCTCGCCCCGACGGCGGCGCATTTGGCGAGCCTGTCGATCAACTTTCAAGGAGACTGAGGTCGGAATCGGGAAGAACCCGGCACCACCGTGGAACGCACTTGACTCGGTGCTGGCGCGACGGCAGCAGCGAGCGCCCGAGCCGTCGATCTGGCGCATTGCGCGAGAGGGGTGAAGCGCTGCCATGACATTCCAGATCGAGAGACATGCTCGTGAGGCGGCTGGACGATGCCGGTTCGGCAAAATGAGAAGCCCACCAGTTGATGTCGCCCTAACCTTGGCGAGGTGGAAGATTTGGACTCGGCGGCCCTGGAGCGGGACGACTTGGAAGTCGAATCACTTCCCACTCAGGTTCTCCTTCCCCCGCCACCGCTTCCTCCCGCCCCGCCGACGACGGGGGGAGACGACGACGGCGAAGCCTTCGTTCCCGGCGATCGCGTCATGGTGGCCGACGGACCCTTCGAGGGTTTCGAGGGCAAGGTCGTCGAGGTGGACCGGGACCGGCGAACGCTCCGGGTCATTGTGAAGATCTTCGGCGGGGGTTCGCCCGCCGAACTTCACGTGAGCCATGTCCGCCGCATCTGAGGCCGGCGTCGTCCTCCAGGTCACCATCCCCTTGACTGACCGGCCGTCCAGACGAGTCGCTCGGTGCTCGAGCCGCGCTCTGTTGCCGATCCCGCCGCCCGTCCTTACTGCCCGCGGCCACCGGACACGGCTCGCGCCAGCAGTTAGGCACGGGGACCCGGCGCTAGAGAAGGGTGTGGGAGGACTGTGTTGGGTGTTGCGACGACCGCTGGAGATGACCGCCGGCTCGAGCTGGCGGCCGAGGGATTGGACCGGGCGACACAACGTCAGGTTCTCATTCGGTACTTCATGGCATGCCGGTAGAAGATGACGCGGCCAAACCGTTGGCTGCGGTCTATCTGGACATTTACGACCGCAGCCTTCGAAAGGCTTCCGATCACCAGCGGACTGTTCGATGTCTTTACCTGCTGCTCGCCGTAGCTTTTCTGGCCCTCGGCATCGCGAACCTCATCGAAGCAGGAATGGGATCCTTGGGACTCGTGTACTTCCCATTAGCCCTTGTGTGGCTTGCCGACTTTGTGTTCCTGCCACGGATTGCGGCCCAGCGACAATCTCGGTTGGACGCCAGCCGGGCAACCCTTCTTCGCCAATAGCGATCCTCGCAGGCCAAGGCGCACAGAACAAGAGACTTTGGCGCCCGAGGTGGGTCCTCGGATGTCGGGCAGGCGGCTCCGGGTTGAATCGGGTAGGTACGGCTGCCCCCGGTGAGCGCCGTACCCGTCGATACGTGCGCCCGGTGGCAACGCGGCGGGCGTTTGACGTCACCCAGATGAGTCGCTCTGCGCCCGTATCCGCTGGTGGCTTCGGTGGCCTACTCGGAGCTCGGAGCCGACGATCGCCAGGCGCGGCACCGGCGGCTGGCAGATGTGAGCGGGGATCCGGAGGAACGGGCCAGACACCTGGCATTGGCCAGCACGGGGGCCGACGCGTATGTTGCCGACGCGTTGGAGTTGGCGACTCGACACGCCCGCTGCCGGGATGCCCTTCGAGGAAGCACGCACGCGCATGTGGATGGGCCAGGTGTTGCGCCGGGCGGGCCACCGAAACGAGGCACAGCGGGCCCTGGAAGCCGCGGCGTCGCTGTTCGCAGAGTTGGGCACACCGCTGTACGCCGACCGAGCCCGGGCCGAACTGGGCCGGCTGGGCGGAAGGGTCGCCGGACCTTTCACCCTCACCGTCACCGAGAAGCGCGTGGCGGACCTGGTGGGCGCAGGCCGCACCGACCAGGAAGTGGCCGAGACCCTCTTCGTCAGTGTGCGGACCGTTGAGAGCCACCTCGGACGGACCTACCGCAAGCTCGGCCTGCGCTCACGGACCGAGCTGGCCCGCTGCATGACCGCCTGCCTGGCCGACATCGCCGACTGGGTGTCCTCGCTGATCGGGGTTCGCCTACCGGCCCGGGGCGCGGAGGAGTGGTTGGTGCTGCACGGCCAGGGGTGGAACCCCGCGACTGGCATTTGGGCCCGTCGCGGAGATGAAACGGGCGACCTGGCCCGTAGGGGCCTTCCGGCAGCAGATGCACTTGGACCCGACCGTGTCATCGGTGGCGGAGCTCGATGCCGCCCAAAACCGGGTGGTCGAATTCGGTGCTCGGTTGCTGCTCGAGCTCTACCAACACGAAGTGGCCGAGACCCTTTTCGTCACGGCGCTCTTCCCGGCGTCCGGTGCCCCAAAATCGTGAATGCCAGGGTACGAGCAAAGTTGCGTACTAGCACGGATGCAACATCCGAGGAGTATCGGCACCGTCACTGTTGTGACTCCAGAACAGCGCGCAACGAGCATTTGATGGTGAATCGTCGACTCCCGACACAGAGCAGCACCACCGCCAGCTGGAAGGCTAGGCATGCCAGAGGATCCGGCGAACGGAAGCTCTCACGGCGCAGGAGCCCGGCCTGGCAAAGCGTTCTAACCGTCTCGCTCGTGGTGCTGCTGGCAGAGGGGTTGGCGACTCCCAAAGGAGTGGCTGCGCCTAGCCATAGTGACCGCCGGACGGGCTGGTCCATCCAGGCAATGCCCACACCGGCCACAACATTGAATGGACACTTGGATGCCGTCTCCTGCAGTACGAGCGACTCGTGTGTCGCCGTCGGCTATAGCCATGACAATGTCGGCGTCGATGTCACCTTGGCCGAGTATTGGGATGGTGTCCGGTGGTCCATCCAGCGCACCCCCAACCCGGAGGGGGCCAACAATAGCTTCTTAACCGGCGTCGCCTGTGCGTCGGCGACCGAATGCCTGGCGGTGGGCGACTTCATCGATGCCTCCGGGCAGCAGTTGGCGCTCGCTGAACATTGGGACGGCAAGCGATGGGAGAGCCAGCCTATGGCGAGCCCTGCCGGTCAGGCTGAGACCTTCCTGACTGCGCTCTCCTGTTTCTCCCCCTCCGCCTGTACGGCCGTGGGATATTCCCGGGAGTTGCATCCAGCGGAAGTAGTCAATCATCAGTCGCCGATGGCGACCGTGGCCGAGCGATGGGATGGCAGCCGCTGGCAGGTCCAGCCAACCCCCAACGTCGCCGGCGACCCAACTGGCAGCCAGCTGAGCAGTGTCTCGTGCGGCTCGGCATTTGCCTGCACCGCGGTGGGTTATTCCGGCGAGCTCTATGCGAACTCGCAGTCGTTGGCGGAAAGCTGGAACGGCACCACCTGGACCCGCCAGGAACCCCCTGGCGAGCCGGGGTCCACCAACAATGTGATGTCTTCCGTTTCCTGCGCCGGCGCCGGTGATTGCCTCGCAGTCGGGCGCTGGTTTGGGGATCGGGGCAAGACCGGCGGTGCGCTGGCCGAGCGCTGGAATGGCACGGCCTGGGTCGTCTTGTCCACGCCGAGCCGGCACTTAGATGTCTATGATGCTGTCTCATGCGCGGCGGCTAACGCGTGCGTGTTGCTCGGCAGGGGCTTCAACGACGTCGTGGCCGCCCGCTGGGATGGCACCTCCTGGGTCACCATCCCCGCCCCATCGACTGGCGGCTCAAGCCTCTCATGTAGCGCTATAAACGCCTGCACAGTGGTCCGCGGCGGCGGCGGGACCGATGGCTCCACCAGCGCCTCTCGTTGGAACGGATCCAGCTGGACGACCCAGTCCACTGTCGACGTGACCGGGGCGGCGGGAAGCTTTCTCTGGGACGTTTCCTGCCCTACTGACCACATGTGCGTCGCCGTCGGTCATTACGCGAACAGCGCGAATGCGGTGTTGCCACTGATTGAGCGCTGGAATGGGAACAGTTGGAAGATCGAGCCCGCGCCGACGCTGGCAGACAGCTTCCTCACGGGCGTTTCCTGTGCCGGGCCGGATGACTGCGTCGCCGTGGGGGGCTACCGCGACGGCGGCGGAGACTCCGTCTCGCTGGCCGAGCACTGGGACGGTGCCCACTGGAGTGTGCAGCCCACCCCCAACCCAGCCGGGGCAATCGCATCGAATCTGTACGCTGTCTCCTGCGCGGGCAATGACAAGCACCAGCAGGCAAATGGCGAGCACCGGCAGACCATCTGCATCGCGGTGGGCGCGTACGGCGACGCCCACCACGGCGGTAGCGCCACAATATTGGCCGAGCGCTGGCAAGACGGGGTTTGGGCCATCGAATCCGTGCCTGTCCCGACTGGAGCCACCTATAGCCAACTCGGTTCGGTGTCGTGCCCTACGACCACAGCGTGCACTCTGATCGGGTCATATCGAACGGGATGTTCGGCGTGCGTCGGAGACCCGGCCCAGGCTCCTCCACCACAGCCTTGCGACAATGGTTGCATGTTGGTCGAGCACTGGGATGGCACAAGGTGGGAGTTCCAGCATCCGCCCGCCCCGCCCGACGCGGAGTTCGCCGAGTTGTCTGCCGTCTCCTGCCCCACCCCATCCGTCTGTACCGCGGTAGGAGACTGGGCCGACTCGCCGCGGGGTGGCCCTCATCCCGGGATCACTTTCGCGGAGCACTGGAGCGGCAATGACTGGGCGGTACAACCGACCCCCGATCCGCCCGGCGTGGGTCGACCCAATGGCAGCGAGATCAGTCCATTCAACGCGGTCTCGTGCGCCAACATGCAGACCTGCACCGCGGTTGGCTACTACGTGGGCATCGATGGTCAAGGGATGGCTGAGCGCTGGGACGGAAACAAATGGCTGGTGCAACGAGTCCCGTCTCCCCTGGGCGCCACGATCGGAGAGCTCAAGGGAGTCTCGTGCCCAACCCCTTACATGTGCATGACAGTCGGGACATCGATAAGGGTTAACCCAGCCACCGGGAGTAGCGGCCCCTACTACGGCATATCCGAGCTGTACCTCACTGGTGACCACTAGGAGAGCCGGCATAAAGTCGGTCTGGGTGCTCGCGATCGCGAGCGCGGTGTGGGAGAATTTGGGGGTCGGTAGTGCTCCTCTTCCCCGGAGGCTGTGGATGCTCGGTCGGGTTGAACCGCAAGGCTCGTTGCTTCAGACTCGTCACATGCGTCGGGCGTTGGTCACGAAGGGCTCGTTTTACGAGCGGCTGGCGGAGCATGGTGAGGAGTTCATCTCCGACGACGA
>JAUTXN010000322.1 GCA_030838045.1 Acidimicrobiaceae bacterium | reverse complement strand
CCCCGCCGGGTGGTTGGTCCTGCTGGCCGCCGTCGTCGGCCATTGTGTTCGAGAGTCCCTAGCCCTGGCCGGCCCGCATCGTCCCGGCCGGGAACTGACCGTTGGACCCGTTGCCCAGATGGCTGGCGACGGGGTCCCCTTGGAAGTCATGGCCTTCGAAGACTGCTGCTCGCACCCCACGCCGGGCCAACTCCTGGAGGAAGGGGACCGGCTCGTCGATCAGTTCCGCCAAGCCCCCCGCGCCCGGTCGAGACAACCGTCCCTCGGTCGTCCACGCAGCCGCCACGGCAGCCACGGTGCCGGTTGCGACGGCGGGGCGGTCAAGAGCACCGTAGACCTCGACGTTGTGACTGGCACCGCGCTGGCCTCGGACCTCGACTCGGACGGCGCCCAGCATTCCCTCCGGGTGGGGCTTGCGCATCATGGGGAGCCAGGCCGTCAGGCGGTCACGGCGGGTCGCGGCCATGCGCGCCGTGATCCGCTTCACACCGGGGAAGGCGGGCACGAGCAGCAGGGCATCCGGTCGGGCGGCCCGGTAACAGTCGGCGCCCCCGATGGGGTCGGGGAACCAGCACAGCTCTCGGCCTGACCCACCCGGGCGGCGCCGCCACGCACCGTCGCGCCAGTCGACCGCGGTTTCGGACAACGCGGCATGGTGCCGGCGAGCGCACGCGGGGCCGCCGGTGCCGATGCTGGCCACGTGTACTTCGAGCACCGTGTCGAACGCGCTGGCGGCGTGGCGGGCCAGAACGCAGCTCAGACCGGGAGCGAAGGCGGCGCCGATGACGATGGAGACGGCTCGTTCCCGGGCCTCGGCGTCGAGGGCCAGCAGCCCGCGGACCTCTTCAACCTCGTCACAGACCGACACCACGTGGACCCCGCGCTCGAGCGCTACCTCCGCCGCGGCCCGGTGGCCCGACGGCGAGGTGAGAACGAGCACATCTGCGTCCGCCAGCACGTCGGCGGGGGGCGCACCGCGGGGGCAGGTGAAGGTCTCGACCCGCGAGGGACTGTTGAGGGCATCGGCGATCTCGGCCAGCTTGGCGCGGTCGTGATGGACGAGGACCAGGCGGTCGAGGCCATCGGTGGCGGCCAGTTGGCGGGCCGCTCGGATGCCGACGGCGCCCATGCCGAGCAGGACGGCGCGCATGAATCAGCGCAGGTCCGGGCCCGACAGCTCGCGCCAGCCACCTGTCTGCGGTGGCGTACCGCCGGTACCACGCAAACGAACGACGGCCGCAACGAATGCAGTGGCGGCAAGGGCCAGGAGGGCACGTCGGAAGGCTCGCACGTGGGACCGGTCGGATTCGAACCAACCTCCAGCCATGGGCTGACCACCTCGATGGCCCCGCACATCCGATGATACCGGCTGGTCTGTCCGTTCCCGCGGCGGCCTCCCGCGGCTCGCGGGGACGTGGCGATCCGCCTCTCGGCGGACCCGCGTCGCTAGGGTCCTCGGCATGACCAGCGCGCACGCGGCCGGCGAGGCGATGCCCATCATCGGGCGGGGAACTCGGACTTCACGATTCGGGGTCGGAAAGCGCGAAAGCCACGACGCGTCGGCCTTTTACGAGCAGTTCGTGGCCCCGGTCATCTCCGACGACGAGGAGATCCGCTCTTCGGCGGTGAACGACGTGTTGGTGGTCGGCGACGCCCGGGACATGGCCGCGGTCGCCTCCAAATCGGTGGCGCTGGTCGTGACCTCACCGCCGTATTTCGCAGGGAAGGATTACGAGGCGGCGCTGGGGACGGGGCATGTTCCCGGGTCCTACGTCGAGTACCTGAAAATGCTGGGTGACGTGTTCGCCGAGTGCGCGCGCGTACTCGAGCCGGGGGGGAGGATTGCGGTCAATGTGGCGAACCTCGGCCGCAAGCCCTACCGGTCGCTGGCCGGGGACGTGACGCGGATCCTGCAGGACCACCTGGGCCTGCTGCTGCGAGGAGAGCTGGTATGGATCAAGGGGGCGGGTGCCAACGGGAGCTGCGCCTGGGGGTCCTACGCCTCGGCGGCCAATCCGGTGCTGCGCGATGTAACCGAGCGAGTGGTGATCGCCAGCAAGGGTCGCTTCGGGCGGGCCGTGTCACGGCCCAAGCGCCGCGAGCGGGGGCTGCCGTGTGAGAACTCGATCACTCCGGAGCAGTTCCGGGCGTGGACGATCGACACGTGGCGGATCGCTCCTGAGCGGGCCACACGAGTCGGACATCCGGCGCCGTTCCCCGTGGAACTGCCCCGGCGGCTCATCGAGTTGTACAGCTACGTCGGCGACCTGGTGGTGGATCCGTTCATCGGGTCGGCCCAGACGGCGATCGCGTGCCTGCAGACGGGGCGCCATTACATCGGCTTCGACACCGACGCCGACTACATCGCACTCGGCGAGCGTCGGGTGGCCGACGAGCGCCAGCGTTTGGCGGGGATTGCCAGCCGGCTGCCCGCTGTGGACGCCGCGACGGAACCGGGCTAGACACCGGATTGCCTTTTAGGGGGGCGGTTTGGCGGTCCCGCGGTCGGCCGGTCGTCCGTCGGTTGTCGGTCGGTCGGTGGTCGCCCGGTCGTCGGTTGTCGGTCGGTCGGTGGTCGCCGGGCCGTCGGTCGGTTTCGATTGTGGTTGCGGTCATCGGTCGTCGGCGTCGGTCGGCTGTGTTTGTGGGCGACTTAGGTTTCTGTGGGCGTTCTATGGCTGTCCGAGCGCCTTATCGCGCCCACAGAGACACAGATGTCCCACAGACATGGCTGGCGACCGGTCGCCGCCCCTGCACCGACGGGGCTTTCTATCGTTCAGGACCGGGTCAGTGCCCCCACTGGGCGGTTGCGGTCATCGGTCGGTCATCGGTCGGTCGTCGGCTTCGGTGGGCGGTGGTTGTGGGCGACTTAGGTTTCTGTGGGCGTTCTATGGCTGTCCGAGCGCCTTATCGCGCCCACAGAGACACAGATGTCCCACAGACATGGCTG